>JAFGJB010000231.1 GCA_016929295.1 Candidatus Zhuqueibacterota bacterium
AATCGGCTGCCGGAATATGATTACATCAACTCAGGCTGGATGCCCGGCTCCGCGCCGATCAATATTGTCTTTGTCCCGGATGGCGTCGAGTTTTACGGCTGGGACTATAACGTCGTGTTCTACGACGAGCCGGTCTATTCATCCGTCCTGGACTATGCGCGCGCGGCCACCCTGCGAGATGAAAAAAATGTCAGAATCGACAGGGATCAGTTGCTTTTTAATCTCAAGATGCCCATGACCGTGCAGAACATCAATTTTGTCGATTCAACCGGACACCATCCTCTCTTTGATCTCGTCGCGCAAGATCTCAACGGCGATGGCCAGTTTTCCTGGATAGACGACCGTGTTCTTGTCGGTCCGCCCGTCAATGACAGAGGTCGCTGGGATGATGTCATATTCATGCTCGATTTTCATGACGCCGCCAGTGCGGATGAGCTGCCAAAAGGCAATGATGTGTACGCCATGCGCTTCAATAAACCGTGGTGGCAAACCGATTCGATTCTGTTCACTGTGTCGGCAGCAAAGTTGTATAACGCCGAAGCAGCCAAATCTACGATGGATTCGATTCGCGTCGTTCCAAATCCCTACGTCGCTTCTAACTTGATGGAATCCTCAGTCGTCAACAAGTACCTCAATCAGGGCAGACGCCTGCTGTTCACCAATTTGCCTGAAACCTGCACCATCAAAATCTTTACCGTGAGCGGCATCCTCATTCGTGAGCTGGCTGCGCCGGATGATGCACTGACAGGTGTCGGCACGTTTGGCACGGCAAATAACGGCATGCTGCATTGGGACATGCTGACCAAGGAAGGCCTGGAGATCGCCGCCGGCATGTATTTCTATCATGTGAAAGATGATCGCAGCGGTGAAGAAAAAACAGGCAAGTTTGCTGTCATCAAGTAATGTCGATCGCGGATTAGTATTATATGAAAGGATAAAAAGATGATAGAGCGAAAACTCCTTTTCATCATTTTGGCATCATTCATTCTGCTGAATTTTTCAGGATATGCCAAAGAGCCTTATCGAATGGGAACGACGACAGCGGGCTTTTTGGAGATCGGCATCGGCGGCGCCGGCATCGCCATGGGCGATGCCTATGTCGCCTCGGCGCAAGATATGTCGGCCATCTACTGGAACCCGGCTGGTCTGGCATTGATGGAAAATAACGAGGCCATGTTTATGTATCAGCCTTGGGTCGTGGAGGTGAACAGCATGTTCGCCGGCGCGGGTTTGTACCTGCCGCGCATCGGCACCCTGGCGATCGGTCTCTTTGGCCTCAATTATGGCAACATTGATGTGACGACGCTCGACTATCAGATGGGCACCGGTGAACAATACACGGCATATGATTATAATCTGAATTTGAGCTACGCGCGCAGTCTGGCGGACTGGTTTTCCTTTGGCGCTTCTTTCAAATACATCACATCTAAAATCTGGCACACCAACGCCACATCGATGGCCGTTGATCTCGGCGTGCTTGTGCAGACGCCGTTTTTCTCGCCGACCAGGAGAGAGGAAGACGGCCTGCGCATCGGTATGAGCATCTCTAACTATGGCGGCCGGATGCGATATGACGGTTTTGATCTGCTCTTTCCCACAGATATGGCGCCGAATGAAGACGGCAATTATCAAAACCTGCAGGCCAAATACAAAATGTCGGACTGGGAACTGCCGCTTATTTTCCGCGTCGGTTTGGCTTTGTATCCCCTCGTATTGTCCAATCAACGACTCACCCTCGAAGTTGATGCGTTGCATCCGAACAATATGAGCGAGTACATCAATGTTGGCGCTGAATACAAATTTATTGCGGCCGGATTTGGTGATTTCATGCTGCGCGCCGGGTACAAAGGTCTGTTCATGGTCGATTCGAATTATGGTCCGACATTCGGAGGCGGCATCAAGTTTTATTTGTCTCCAACAAACGCTGTCAAGCTCGATTATGCCTATCGGTCGCTCGGCGTTCTCGGCAATGTCCATGCGACAAGTTTTGGCATCACTTTCTGAGCATGCAATAGAGTGCACTTTGCGCATGGCGCACATGATGAATGACGATGAAGAATAGAAATGAGCCCACAGGAGGCGATATGAAAAAAGTGATTTTACTGCTTGGAGCCCTGGTTGCGCTGACTTTGGTTGCGTGCGATTGGAACAATCACACAGAACCGGAACTGACAGTCGATAACGCCGCAATATTGGGCGGAGCCATTTTCATCAATGTTGACCAAGTGAAACAAAATGGCATCTCGGAACTGGTTGTGAATGAAGGTGATACGGCTGTGCTGAACATGTCGACGGCGTTGTTGCGTAATCCGAATTATACATTCACCTCGGGAGATGCCGGCGTGCTCACGGTGGTCAAAGATCCAAACAACAACAAGGTGGCCTATGCCATCGCACAGGCAGACAGCGGCGGCTCGACGACGCTGAATATTGTCGATAACGCCAATAGCGGCGCAAAGCGAACGATAGCAGTGCGCATAGACAAGCAATGGGCTGATCCCGATTTTTTCACTAAAATCGGCAGTTATGAGGGACATACCTATTATTTGTCCCGATTCGAAAGAGGATGGGTTGAGGCGGAAAAACATTGCCGGGAGTGCGGCGGCTATCTGGTGGCCATCCGAACCATTGAGGAGAACGCGTTCCTCAACGAGGCGCGCGGCCGAGTCGAAGATATATGGATCGGCATCCGCCTGAACAACGTCGGCGGGGCCTACAGAATTACGACCTGGGCCAATGGTGAGCCGGTTGAATACAAGGCATTCACGTCGACAGATGCGGGAATTTTCATGGAAATCTTTTACCACTTGAATGCGAGTGGCAGCTGGGAGAATTGGCACGAAAGAAATTTTCCCTATTTGCTGGAAATGGAATAGGTTGTCTTGCAAATTTTATAGAATCAGCTGTGAATACAAGTGCTGCATACCCACGTATGCAGCGCTTTTTTTTGTGCGGGATAATCAGAAGATGAATCGTATTGCGAAAAAACTGGCGCTCATCTGCAGCATCGTCGCTATCTGCGGCTTGATCGTGTGCGGTGCGCCAAAACCGCAACAGCCGACGGAAAAAATCCTGGTCAGAATTGACGGCAAAATTGATATCAGTCTGGACGAATTCATTCGCCGCGCTGAATATACACCGCGCCCACCCTATGCACGGCTGAACACCTATTTGCATAAAAAAATCATTCTCAACTCGCTCATTGCGGAAAAGCTGCTGGCGCTGGAGGCGGGTGATGATAATCCCATGCTGCAGGACGAGGAGTTTCAGCGATTTCTGATCGGCCGAAAAGAGCAGGCCATGCGGCAGTGGATGCACCATGTCGAAGCGACTGAAAAGGTGGCGCTCGATTCAGCGGATATAAAAAAGGCTTACAAGCTCGCTGGGCGCGAGTATGAAATAGAATATTTTACCAGCAGCGATTCATCTTTTGCCAATCGCTACACGGCTCACGTGAGTGAGCCAGACCTGTTTTACGACGCCTTTTTCGAATTGACCGGTGACCGCTTGCCGCCCGAACGAACGGTGAAATGGCTGGACAAGGAGCATCCGGCCGTTCACGCCGCCTTGTTTGAGCGGGAATTTCAGATTGGGCAGGTGCTCGAACCCATCCGGGTTGAAGATGACTATCTCTTCATAAAGATCAAAGGGTGGCATGACGATGTCGCGTTCACGCCCGGGCAGCAACTGGAACGTCTGAACAATGTGAAGGAAAAATTGACCTCCCTGCGGGCGAGTGAAATCTGGAATGCGCGCGTCGCCGAGATCATGCGCGGCAAAAAGCTCGACTTGCAGCCGGATGTTTTCCGCAAACTCGGCGATCTGTTCTTTGCTATCTATTTCCATTCTGATCAGGAGCGGCGGAACCAACTCATTGAGAAAGTGTGGGATGTCGAATTCGAAGAGAGTAAAGCGGCGCTGGAAAACATATCGGATGAAGATTTTTTGCAGCAGCCCTTCTTCACGGTGGATGGCGCAACATGGACGGTCGCAGATTTTCGCGATGCCATCGGCCGTCACCCGCTCGTCTTCCGCGAGCGCAGGATGTCGTCGCTGGACTTTCCGGCGCAATTCCGCCTGGCTATCGCTGACCTGGTGCGCGACCATTATGTGACGCAGGAAGCCTATGAGAAAGGCTATGATCAGGTGAATGTGGTGGGACGAAATGTGAACATGTGGAAGGATAGCTACCTCGCCATCTATCAGCGGCAAAAGTACCTCTCCTCGGTCGGTGAGAACCGACACTTTCTCAATAATTATCAGGCGATCATCGACGAGACCTTGAATCCATACATTCGAGAGCTGCAACAAAAGTATTATAAACAGATCGAGCTGGACTTTGAGGCATTCGAGAACATTTCTCTGACCACGATCGACCTCTTTGTCAAACAACCGGAAATGCCGTTCAAATACGTCGTGCCCATGTTTCCTCTGGTCACCACAGAGCACATGATCGACTATGTGACGCGAATGCCAGACGATCGCATCCATTGATGGTGCTCGACTGTTCTTTTATGAACATAAATGACTGAACTGTCATCCTGAGCGGAGTCGAAGGATGGGGCAAGCGCGCGCTTCATAGCACTCCTCGACTCCGCTCGGAGTGACAGGTTCCTTTAATTGAAATTGGATTAGCGACTACGGAGTATAAATCTCAATGAGCCTCGCTATCTTGCTCGCCGCTTTTGCAGGACTCTTGTACGGGATTCTGTCCCTTGTCTATAAATATGCGGATCGGATCAAAGCTCGCTCCGCGCAGTTTACCTTCATGCTTTCCCTCACAGCAGCGCTGGTGACAGTCGTAAAGTCATTCACCGAAAAATCGGCCTGGCAGCAACCGCTCTTATGGATAGCCGGCGCCGGCATGGCCGTCGTCATTGTCATCGGCATTTACGTCATTATGGCGGCAAACCGCCTTGGTCCGGTTTATTCGAGCTGGACAATCGTCAATGTCTCTTTCCTGTTTGCCATTTTCCTGTCGGCCGTCGTCCTCGGCGAAGTGCTGCTGTGCGTGGATCCGATCAATTTGCTGCTGTTCGGCATCACTCTTTTTTTCTTCGTCAAGGGCATGCGAGCCGGCCTTGGCAAGCGGCAACATAAAGAGACGTTCATGCATCTCATCGCGTTGCTGGGCGTGTTCGTCACCAATGGTCTGACGACATTCGGCAGCAAACTGAAATATGTCTTTTTCGGCTCGGCAAACACATCCGCCTTTGCCACTGTTTTTTACCTCATCAGTGCGCTCATCACTCTTATCCTCATACTCGTTAACAGGAACCGACCCTTTCTCACCCGGGACGAAATCAAGGCCGGCGCTCTCGGCGGTCTCTGCATATCCACGGCCACCATCCTGTTTTTGTCCGCTATGGCCTTGCCGGCAGTGGCTGTGTTCACCATCACCCAGGGCATGTCACTGACAACGGGCGTCGCCTTGACGACGATCATCGGCAAGGAACGGCTGAATTTCTGGATGGTTGCAGGCTTGGTTTCTGGGGCCATTGTCCTCGTGGCAGTCGTTTTCCGCGAGCAGACATCGAAATGGTTGTGCGGATGAAAAAGACCATTGCTGATGGCTCCAAGGGAGCGGATTCGATCTATTTTTTCAAGATAACATACAGCACCGGCAATGCAAATATGACAAAAAATGTCGATGTGGTCAATCCACTTGCTGTTGTGAGGGCGAGCGAAGACCACATCGACCCATCATCCGCATGAATGATGAGCGGTGCAAGTCCGAGTATGGTCGTCAGCGATGTGATGAGAATGGGACGCAGACGATGACTTGATGCCTGCACGACAGCATTTTGTTTTGCCACACCATTGCGGGTGAGATGATGGATATGCGATACGAGTAAAATGGCATTGTTCACGACAATGCCGCTCAAAAGCACAACGCCGACATAAGCGCCTCGGTCAAAAGAGCGGCCGGTCACCAGATACACGGCAAAGACGCCAATCAGAGCGAACGGTATGCTGAAGATGATCAGAAAAGGGAGATGGAGAGATTCAAGAAGCGCGGCTGTCACCACAAAAATGAGAAACAGTGAAAAGCCGATGATCGCATGTATCTGGGACTTTTCGCTTTTCGACATCCAGCCCCATGTTTTCGCACTTTCCAGCTTGAATCCCGGCGGCAATTGAGTGGTGCGAATGATCGACTCTGCAAGCTGTTGGCCTCGCATCAATGTTCCACTGTACGCAAAAGAGACGAGTCGCTGATACCGTTGATTCTCGCGGTCGATGCGCTGCATGGTCGGTCGTTGCCCGATGTCCGCTATCTCTTTCAGACGGACATACTGTCCGACCGAATTCCGTACCTGCAAATCCCGCAACTGCTGCAAATCCAAAAGATCGGCCCCCTGCATTTTTATCTGCAGCTGATAGTCGCGGTCATTCAGTTCGATGATTTGTCGACCAAGGCTTTCGCGCAAATAGGGCTGGATCTGGCCAAGGGCGGCGAATGATGTGATGCGCTGGTGGTTCAGATTCTCTCTCTTCAAAATCAGTGCCATTTCAGTGGCATGCTCCTGTCTCAACCAGCCCTGTGAATTCGTATCAATATCGTGGACCTGGGCGAACTGAGCAAGGCGTTTGCCCACGGCATTTGCGAGAGTTTTAACCCGCAAATAGTCATATCCCAGTACTTTGATGCTAAAAGAAGGCATCGCCTCCCGGTCGCCGCTGCGGAATCCTTCGCCATAGCCATACACACCCACTGCTGCGCCGCCGATGCCGGCTGCTTTCATCATCAGTCTTTCTTTTAGAATCATCGGATAGCCGCTATCTTGCAGACTATCCGGAAAGGTTATCTGCAGGAGTGCCCCTTCAGCAAAAATTTCGCAGGTCACGCGCTCGGTGAATCCATCCGCCAGACAGAGGCGTTCAAATTCTTGCGCGATCGCACAGATGACCGCCATGTCCGCCTCTTTGGGCAGAGATATGGTGACATCGATACTGTCGCGTCTCTGCATGTGCCAGATAGAACCCCTGGGGACGAACTGAATGAACAGGTAGCATGTTGAACTCAAGAGGATGAACAGAACTGACAGCATGAACGTCTTGTGGCGCAAACACCACCGCAAAAATAAAATCGGCAGATGATAATATCCAGCGCGCAGCTCGCGAGAACTTTTTATTGGTAAAACAGTGGCAGCGAGTACCGGTGTAAACGAGAACGCCACAAAAAGGGATGCCAGCAGCGATAAACCAACTGCAAGTGCGAATGAAAAATAGTAGGCCCGGAACTCGGTTGAGAGGTAGAAAAGTGGGCCCAGAGCGGCCAGCGTCGTCAGCGTCGATGTCAAAACGGCCAGGAATACTTGTCTGCAACCGAATACGGCGGCTTCCCGTGGCGAATGGCCCATTTCATAGTGGCGATAGATATTGTCCAGGACGACGACCGAATTATCAACTGTCATGCCGAAACCAAGAGCCAAGCCGGCCAATGTCAAAATGTTGAGGCTCGTGTCGGTAAAAAGGAGCAGGATGCCGGTTATGAGGACAGCATAAAATATCGTCGACAGAATGATGAGGGGTGGCATGATTCTGTGCAAAAAGGAGTGCAGGACAACAAATATGACCAGAAGGGAAAAAACCGCCCGCGACGCCAACACCCGCAGATCGTGACGAATTTGCTCACTTTGATCCTGCACGGTCATGAGCTGCAGGCGCCCAAGTTGAGCTTGCATTTTTTCCCGTTGTGCATAAATGCGATTTGCCGTTTTAATGCTGTTGGCGCCGGCCTCTTTTTGAATGTCGATCACAACGGCCGGTTTCCCGTCTATGCGTCTCAGGTGTTGTGGGTTCTCATGCGTTACGATCACCCTCCCGATGTCAACAACGCGAATGGAACGCTGCGATCCGGAGCGGATCTCTAAATTTTCAATATCCCGCGGGGTGATCAAGTCATGAGCGAGTCGCACTGTGTAACGCCTCTCATCATGGTTGAGAATGCCAAGGCCGGGCGGTCCGGCTAACTGGTTTATAGCAGCTGTCAACGAGCCGGCGTCGATATTCAATGCTTGACATGAAACGGGATTCATCTCGATGAGGATGACCGCATCAACGCCGCCAATGACCTGAACATCGGCAACTCCCCGGATGTTCAACAGTTGCCCCCGAAGGGTCGTTGTTGCGAAACGCCGGACGTCAGACAGCGACATGTCGCCGTAGAGATAAAAGGTGAGGAGTGCTCCTGTCGCAAATTCGCTGGGAACATATCTGACAATTTCCGGCAAAGAGACGCCAAATGGCAGGCTTTCTCGCACAAGAGCCAATTTTTCGCTCAGTTCAAGGGCAGCGAAATCCATATTTGCACCGGTCCTAAAGTCGATGTTGATGACCGATTGACCCTCCGCCGAGCTGGATGATACTCGGCGGACGCCCTGCAGACCACAGCAGACCGCTTCGATAGGAGCGGTCACATGCAATTCGACCGTCTCGGGAGTAGTATTTGGCCAGTTCGTTTGCACGGATAGCCGCGGAAACTCCACCTCAGGCATGAGCTCTAGCGGCAGGCGTGCGAGCGACAGGATGCCTGCGACAAGGATGATGAGATAGAGCATCATCACGGCGACGGGTCTTCCCATCATTCGATCCAATAGTTTCATGGCTGCACATTCGCGCTTGGCTGGTTTGTTGTTTATTTTTCCATGATATAATACAAGATCGGGATCACCAGAAGCGTCAAGATCGTCGAGCTGAGCAATCCGCCAATGATGGCTATGGCCAGCGGCTTGGCCATCAGACTCCCGGGACCGACGGAGAGCGCCAATGGCAGCAGCCCAAAGATCGTTGTCGCACTCGTCATGATAATCGGTCGCACCCGCATTCGGCCGGCATCGATGAGTGCGGATTTCAGATCAAGCCCCTCTTGTCGTCGTTGCTGAATAAAGCTGACTTTAATGATCGCATCATTCACGGCAATGCCGGCCAGCGCCACCATGCCAATGAACGACAGAATATTCAGACTCGTGCCGGTGATCAGCAGCGCCCACACGGCGCCGATGAGCGCCATGGGAACCGAGAGGATGATGAGAAGGGGGTGTCGTATCGACTCAAATTGCGCCGCAAGAATCATGTAGATGAGAATGACCGCCAGGATCAGCGCAAATGCCAGCTCTCGAAAAGACTGTTTCATTGCTTCATTGACGCCGCCATATCGTATTTCATAACCGGGTGGCATGGCCATTTTCGAACAGCGATGCTGCAGGTCGGCGATGACCTGTTGCAACGGGCGTCCCTTGATATTGGCATAGATCTCCAAACAGCGAACCTGATTGTGGCGGTCTATTTTGCTGGGCCCGCGGCCGATGTCGAAATCGACGAGTGACCGCAACGGAAAAAGCAGAGAATCGACCGCTATATGGATGTTGAGTAGATCATTCCATGTCGCACGACTCGATGATGCTGCGCGTACGACGATATCGGTCTGTTGATCAAATTCATTGAACTGGGTGGCGGTGAGGCCTTGAACAGTGTTGTGAATGGCATGAGCGATGTGATGCGCTGTGATGCCGAAGCGTGCGGCCTCCTGACGATCGATGCGAATGCGAATTTCCGGCGCACCCTCACTGGCAGTGGTCCACACCTCGCTGATGCCTTTCACACTGTCGGCATGGTTTCGCACCGTGCACAGCAAAGTCTGCAACGTCTTGAGGTCGGGTCCGGTGACAGATATGCACAGATCTCCATCGCTGACGTGAAAAAGTCTGCCAATGGAGCTCTCCACCTGGCTGTACATCAGCTCTGCGCCCGGGGGACGGCGCCATTGTCGTTCTATGCGAGCGAAAGTCTGGTGCGGATCGCTCTTTTCCCGGCATCGCACTCTGAATCGTGCCGATTCCATCTTGATATCGGACGCCATTTCGATGCCATAGCGAGCGCGCGCAAGTTGTGCAAATACCGAGACGACCGTGCTGTCAGCCAGCAGCATCGTCTCCAACTGTTCACTGGCAGCGATCAGTCGCTCCATTTGGGTTCCGCGCGCCAGAGTCAGATTGATCATCATCTCCTGGCTGGCGACGCGCGGCATCAGCTCCCGCTGAAGGGCCTGGAAGGCGATGATAGTCGACAGAAATATGATCCCGACGCACAGCAGCCAGCGAGCCGGCCTGGCAAGCGCCCGGTTGAGGAGATTTTCATAGACGCGCAAGGTTGAATGAAACGGATGCGATAATTTTTTTGCTCGTTGCAACAGATGAAAGCACGCTCTTTGCGGGCGCCGTCCTTTTGATCTGCAACTGGCGAGCACCGGGATGAGCGTCAGCGCGGTCGGCAGGGAGGCCAACAACGAACAGGTGACAGCAAACGCCTGGTCACGAAAGAGCTGGCCGGCTATGCCTCGGATGAAGACGATGGGCAAAAAGGCGGCAATCGTCGTCAAAGTCGAGGCACAGAGCGGTGCTGTCACCTCGGCCGCACCCTGTGAGGCGACCGCACCGTCAAGCGGATCATTCCCCTGCAGGCGAAAAATGTTTTCCAAAACGATGATAGAATTGTCAACCAAAAGTCCGATGCCGAGCGCCAGGCCGCCCAGTGACATGATATTAAAGTGCACATCAAATCGGAGAAACAGTACAAATGTGGCAAGAAGAGACACGGGTATGGAGACGCCAATGACCAATGGCAGGCGGATGCCGCGAAGGAAAATGAGCAGGACAAATATTGCCAGAATGCTGCCGCTGACGATGGCCTGTACGACGTTGTCAATGGCCAGTGAGATGAAATGCGCTTGATTGTGGATTTCGGTCATCATAATGTCCGCATATTCCGCCTGAATCTGCCCGATGGCGGCGTCGACATCCCTGGCAACGGCGACGGTATTGGCGCCGGCTCCTTTGAATATCTGCAAACCGACGGCTTCAATGCCATTCAGACGATTCACACCGGAACGCTCCTTCTCACCGTCCTTCACTGCTGCGATCTGGCCAAGAGTGATCTGGGATCCGTTTGCATGCAGAATGATGACCGACTCGATATCGCGCAGTGAGGTGAACTCTCCAAGCGTGCGCAATGAATAGCGGTGCTGTCCCTGGCACACTGTGCCGCCGGGAAAGCTATAATTCGATAGTTCAAGCGCTCGGGCAATTTGCTCCATCCCAATATTGAGCGCATCGAGCGCCTGGTCATCGACCTCCACACGAATTTCGCGCTCTGCTCCGCCTGTCACGGCGACCATTGCGACACCGTCAATCTGTTCCAGTCGGCGCTTCACCACATCCTGGGCAAATTGTCGCGTGAGATATAAATCTCTACCGCTCACCGCGAGGACAATGATCGGCTCACTGGATGGATCCAGGCTGATGATTGTGGCGCGTCCCGCGTCCGCAGGCAGCAGATGGCGCAGGCGGTCGAGTTTTTCCCGAACATGGAGAAGCGCGTAATCCATATCCGAGCCCCAGGCGAATTCGATCGTGACCATGGATAATCCTTCGCTCGAGGAAGAGGTGAGCTGCCGTATGCCGGGGATGGCGCTCACCGCCTCTTCGATCGGTCTGGTCAGCATATTTTCCACTTCTTCCGGTGCGCTATTCGGGAACGTCGTGCGGACGGCAATCACCGGATACGAGATGTCCGGCAGCAAATCCACCGACAGACGCCGCATGGATATGAAGCCGAGTAACGAGATGGTCAGAAAAATCATGATGGTGGCCACGGGACGTTTTGTGGCTAGTTGGGGAAGATACATGTCTTAACCTCTATGGGAGCGTCATTCACCAGGGTGAAGTGGCCATCAATCAGAACGTGATCGCCCTCCGCGAGCATTGGATTCGAACTGACAATCTCCACATAGTCCTCATTTTCTCTGCCGGTCTCGACGTAGCACCATTTTGCCAGATTTTGGCGAACGATGAATACGAGGGTGCGATTATCCCGTTGCAGCAGTGCTGTCCTGGGCGCCAACAAGAGATTTTTATGGATGTGCGCATCGATGACGGCAGTGGCAAACATGCCATCTTTTAGCCCCTGGCCGGGATTGTCTATCTTTATCTCGACATTGCACGTCCGCGTCCTTTGATCGATGAGCGGACTGATAGTGATCACCTGCCCCTGGAAAGTGCGCTCGGGACATGCGCTAAAAGTGACGCGTGCGGCACAGCCCGGATGGATGGAGCTTATCTCGCTCTCCAGAATGCCGGCGTCGAGGATCAGAGAGGAAAAATCGAGCAATTTCAGGCATTCCGCCGCCGGTGATGCGGGATCGCCCGCCCTCACCCGCAATCCCGCGATGACGCCGGCGAACGGGGCGCAAATGGTGCAGTGGTCAAGATCACCTTGCGCTTTTATGAGCCGATAATACGAACGCGACAGGCCACTCTGATAGGCGATGAGCGGCTCTTTATCTGGATCGGCGAATAATGCGGCAGCCTCGTATTCGGCATGCGCGCGAATATAGTCATCTTCAGAGGCCATGCCATCGCTGAATTCTCTTGTCACGCGGTCCAGCCGACATCTGGCCTGCTCAACATCCAAAAAACTCGACTCGTCAGAGTGCGATGATCTGACGATCGAGCTCTTTCGCTCTCCTTGCTTTTTGCCGTATTCGATCGACGCCTGCATGTAATCTGCGCGAGCTTCCTGCAGCGCGATTTTATAATTGTCGGTTTCCAGTTGCAACAACGCCTGTCCCCGATTCACTCGTTCGCCCTCGCGCACCGGAACGGCGGCGAGAATGCCGGCTAGGCGCGGCCGTATGCTCAAAGACGTGCCGGCGCGGACAATGCCGCGGGTTGGCACGCGTTCGATCAAATCGCCGCGGAAGACAGACGCTGACTGCACAACGGCCACCATTGTTTGCGCGACGTCACCAGGTGAAAGCGTCCTCCCTGGCTCCTCTTTTTCCTGGCAGGCGACGACGATAAATGGCAAGAGCGCCATTCCCAGTTTTTTCAAAAGTTGCGCCATATTGGAATTAATTTTAAAACATCCATACATTGAATAAAGAGACTGGAAGAAGCTTAAAATTCTCAGATATTATGACATGGGCCTGTTCGTTCTTTCGCCATATTGTTTTTGCCAATACTTTTTTATATATTTTGCATGTTCGATAAATCCGAGAGATGCCATGACGCCAGTGGCTCTCTTTTGTAAGCAACTCTATAAAAAAAGGAGTCACGCCATGCCAAATTATCCGTTGGGATTGCCCGAAGCTTTGATCATTCTGTTGATGGGGGTGGGGATCATCCCCGTCGCCATCTTCGCCTGCCTGATATTTAAAAAAGCGGGCTATCATTGGGCTCTGGGTTTGCTCACGTTCGTCCCCTTAGCCAATCTCATCATCCTCATCTATTTTGCGATCGACCGATGGCCGGTGTTGCGGGAGTTGGAGCAGCTGAAATCCAGACAAGGCCCGTTGAGCTAGTCAGTCGGGCCGCGGGTAATTAGATCGCGCAACCTTTTGCCTTGAAAAAGGGGTTGTATCCTGATCGCAGCCATTGTAAATTTGGCTTTTATCATCCAGGTCCATCCGGTAGTATAGTGCAGAGAGGAATCGTATGGATGTGAATCTCGTGTTCGGTGTCGCGATCATTGTTTTTTCGGTCGGTTTGAACACTTTTCTGACATTTTACAGTCGCAAAAGCATCAATTTGATTGCGGATAAAAAATTGACCAACATCCGGCAAATTATGCGGGAGCTTCGCAATGACCGATCATCCGAGTGACCAAAATATAGGCAGCGAGCTGTCGCGTGAGCTCAGTCTGTTTCATTTGACCATGATGGGCGCCGGCATGATGATCGGCGCCGGCGTCTTTCTCGGCATCGGCAACGCGATGCGTGTTGCCGGGCCCGGGGGGCTGCTATTGACATTCGCTCTCAACGGCCTGGCGGCCCTGTTCACCGCCATGTCCTACGCCGAGTTGAGCTCGGCCATCCCGCATGCCGGCGGCGCCTATAATTTCGCCCGCGTCGCGTATGGCAAGGGTCCCAGTTTCATCGCCGGCTGGATCGAATGGTTCGCATCGAGTGTGGCGGGCAGCCTCTACGCGGTCACTTTTGGCATTTATACGCTGCACTATCTGGGTCAGCTGGGTCTGCTTGACTGGTTTCCGCTTGAACTGCATTATGCTGAACGATTTGTCGCTGTTCTCATAGCCATTGTTTTCGTCTGGATCAATTATCGCGGCGCCTCTGAGACGGGCAAGGCGGGTGCTTTTTTCACCCTTGGCCAGATGATCACCCTGGGCATCATCGGTGTTGCGGGCATCTGGGTGGTGATAAAGGAGCCGACGCGCCTGCACAATTTTCAGCCATTCATGCCCCTGGGGTGGGGCAAGCTACTTATGACCATGGGCTTCACCTATGTGGCGTTCGAGGGCTATGAGGTCATCGCCCAGGCCGGTGATGAAGCAATTGACCCGAAGCGAAATCTGCCCAAAGCCATGCTCTATTCGGTCTTTGCAGTGACCGTGACATATCTCCTCGTCTCTTTTGCCGCGGTCGTTGGCGTCAGGGCTGATTCGCCCGGCGTTGAGGGGCCGGTCTGGCAATGGATTGCCGGGTTCCGCGAAAGGGGCTTTGGCATGGCAGTGCAGCGACTGATGCCATTTGGCGGATTTCTTGTCACCCTGACAGTCATCTTTGCGTCCACTTCGGCTCTGAATGCGACGATCTATTCGGCCACGCGCGCGTCTTATGCTCTCGGTCGAGATCAGATGCTGCCAAAAATTTTCGCCAAAATATCGCCAAAGAATAAAACTCCCTACCTCGCGCTCTTTGGCTCCGCTCTGATCGTGCTCATAGTGGCTGGAGTGCTGCCCACCATGGATGTCGCCTCGAGCGCGAGCATGATGTTTTTGCTGCTTTTTTTTCTGGTGAACATATGCGTCATCAAAGTGCGCCGAGACATGGGCGATGAGCTCAGCTATGGCTACCTGATGCCGTTTTTTCCCCTGTTGCCGCTGTTGGCTATTCTGACGTAGGCAACATTGGCGATCTGGATGCATCATATGAGCTACATCGCCTGGATCGTCGCGCCCAGCTGGATTTTCGCCGGCGGCCTGATCTATTTTTTCTATTCCCGAAAGCACAGCGTCACGACATCCTACGAGATCACGACGCTTGAGGAAGAAAAGGCGGAGGAAGCGGCAAAGTATCAGGTCATGATTCCAGTGGCAAATCCCCACAATGCTATTCAGCTGGTGCGCAATGGCTTTAAAATTCTGGAAGCCAAAGGAGCGTCGGTCGAACTGCTCAATCTTGTCAGAGTGCCGGAGCACCTGCCGCTCTCCGACGCGGAAGAGTATATGTGGGAAGGCCGTGAGGCCATCACCGAGGCCATGCTCTATCTGACCACATCTTTCCCCGTCACCACGACCATACGCTATTGCCGGAATGTCGCGCGCGGTATTATCTCGGCCGCGCGCGAAAAACGTATTGACACCATCATCCTCGGCTGGAAGGGCAGGACGACGCGCAAAGACTATATCTTTGGCAGCATCATCGATCCTGTCATTCAAAAAGCGCCGTGCAATGTGCTCGTCTATAAAGACTGCGCCGAAACGAGTTACCGCAAAATTCTCGTCCCCGTCTCCGGAGGGCCGAACAGTCGTCTGGCGCTCGAAATTGCTGCCATTATGGCTGATTCTGAAGACGGATATATCGTGCCGCTCAATGTGGCAGCTCCGGGAAAACAGACGCTCGATATTGAGCAATTCATAGAGAGAGACTGCGAGGCACGCGTCAGGGATAAAGTCAAGCAACCCCGCTATGCTGTATCAAAACAGATTAGCGCCACCATACTGGAGATCGCCAAAGAATTCGACTTGATCGTCATCGGAGCGAGCAAGGACAGAGCGCTGGCGCATCTCATCCGCAACACGATACCCGAATCTGTCGCCGCCGGAACTGATAGAGCTATGGTCATGGTCAAGGCGACCGAGGGTTTTCAATCGCTGCTGAAGCGATATTTTTGATTTCGGCGCGCGGCCGGCACACTTTGAACAGATGCTTCTTACAAAAACAAAAAGCTCATCCCGCGCCAAGGATGAGCTTTTTGCGACTGTCGATCGGTGATCTCACTTGATCAGAATCATCTTTTTCATGCTGGAAAAGTCGTCGCCGATCTGCAATTTGTAGAAATAGATGCCGCTCTCGAGAGCGGAACCATCGACCTGAACGCTATAGCTGGCAGCGGATTGAAAGGCATCGATGACTCTTGTCACTTCTCTGCCGCGCATATCAAAGAGCGTCAAGACGACATGCCCCGGCCGTTCAAGAGAGTACTGAATAGTGGTCGTCGGATTGAAGGGATTGGGGTAGTTTTGCGCGAGAGCATACTCTGCCGGCGTGGCCGAGTGATCTGTGACGGCATTTCCGCCAGCAGGGACGTATACGCCCGGCTTGTAGGCGATAAAATCAACATCATAGGCGCCAGATTGCGGCGTGGCGCCGCAGCCGATCGCCAGGTAGGAATTGCTGATCTCCGCACCGCTGCCGGCCGTGACATGGAAGGTCTGCGGTTCTGTGCCGCCGTCCATGTAAACGTCAACCTTGTGGGTGACGCCGCCGGTGGTATCCTCAGCCGCCTGGATGGTGATCCAGAATTCGTGCCATTCGCGCGGATCGAGCTCGAGCAGATTCACCGAGGCCGGATCAAAGGTGTCATCGACGACCGCGCCTTGCCAGTTAACATTAGCGCCGGTGCGATTCATGATCAGGCCTTCTTTCATGATGACGCTGTCCAGATAGGCATGGTCGGTCTGCACCGCGAGACAGAAGGAAATGATGCCGCCGCCCGATTGATGCACGCCAAAGTTGCCTTTGCCGCCGTCGTGGATGATGTAGCCGTCACCTGTGGCCGGCCAATCGTCCGGGCCAAGGCCGTCAGCCGCATGCAGGTCATCCAGCAAGAACTCACCGCCGGGCACGGCGACGCGGCTGCGGAAGCTGATGGTGATGCCATCATCCAGGAGCGTTGCGTCTCCGGCAGGAGCATCATTCGTCGTGATGTCATAGTGCAAGTAAATTTTCCGGTTGGTGGGATCGGAATGACCATACTGCCGCGGATCTCCTGGATCCTGAATGCGGATGAACGTTGTGGTGACATCGCCGGCAATTTCCGTATAGTCGGTCACACCTCCGGGCATGCCATCGCCGATGAGCGTGGCATCCCATGCATCGGAGCCGTTGTCGTGGCTCCAGAGACCATCCAAAGCCGGATCATCGCCCCATTGATCACCATCGTATTTGTAGGTCCAGCCACCTTCCGGTGGCTCATAAATGTTGCTTGCGACAGCCAGACCAGCTGACAGAAAGAGAACGAGGAACAACAATATCACACGTTTCATGCGAACCTCCTCAAGGTTTAATCCATGTATCTCCCGTGAATTGGCGCTCAGTATCGTTCATATTCTCGCTGAACAGGAGATTGCGAAAACATGAATGTCTCCTGATCCAATATAATAAAGTTGCAGACAAGATCAACAAGTTTGTTGTCGTGACGCAATATTTGTTTTTTTCAAAATATCTCTTTTTTTACAAAGTGCTATTGAAATTCAAGTTTGTATCCTTATATTTTGATCAAATCACGGCTTTTCTAGGCAGCTCGGTGAAATTATGGATTTTATCGTATCGGATTCTGGGGCAGCATGAGAAAACGATCATTGACAAAGTTTATCAGCGCGGCATCCACAACGTCCGGCTGGAGGCGAACGATTTGAGATCGGGCGTCCATCTCTGCCGCATGACGGCCGCATTCAAAAGTTACACTGATGTGTGCAAATTGGTAGTGATGAAATAATCCAGAATCGAAAATGGAGGATGCGTGAAAAGAGAGTGGTTAATTTTCTTCTGTTTGTTTTTTCTTGGTCATGTGTTCGCCGCCGGCATCGAGACGATCGGTGTCGGAACGCGGGCGACGGCGATGGGGGGGAACTATCGCGCCATTGCCGACGACTGGAGCGCTATGTACTGGAATCCCGCAGGCCTGGCGTTTGCGCCGGAGTGGAACGCCGGGCTGCTCGTCTCCTATGTCGCACCACGGGCGACCTTTCAAGCCGGCCCGAGTCACTATTATGATTTGAATGGCGGCGCTGATTTCAAACAATTCAGCGCGGCCTATCAGCTCGAGCGACCGAGTGAGCCGCAAAATTTGATCGTGCCGGCAGCCGGCTTATCCTATTGCAATGGCACATGGGCCTTTGGCCTGGCCGTATGGGCGCCAATGGGGTGGAAGGCGGAATGGGATGTGCTCAAAACCGCGTCCAATAATTCAGGTCAGGCGCCCGGTCCTCTCTACGATGGCTATAATGACGCTTACCCGACCAATGAATACGAAAGCGACATCCGCATTATTGATATTCATCCGACTGTCTCTTTCAAGGTCAATGACAAGCTCGCCCTTGGCCTTGGGGCTAGCATGGTGCTGGGTGACATTTTCATCCGTCAGCCGGCATTTTTGCAAAATCCCTATCTGTATGATCAGACGTTATATCGAACGCTGCAGAGCATCTCGGACGACGGAGCACTGTATGTTTTGGATGAGATGCGCAAGCCCCCCTTTGATCATCTCATCACCGAGGCGTACATGAAGAGCTCGGGACGCACCGTTGGCGTGAATTTCGGAATGCAGTTCAAACCGGCAAAAGCATGGAGCGTCGGCGCCTCCCTCCAGTACTACGCGGATCTCAAAGCCAGCGGTGATTATCGACAGACAACCTGTTTTGGCGATGCGCCGCTTTACCATCAACAGGCGCAGGTCTTTGCCGACGCGCTCTTTCGCAAGCTGTACGACGCCGGTCTTCTCGATGCCGAGCACTTTCGTATCGTCTCCGAGCTGTACTCGGGGAACACCTTCCCCCGAATCGATACCCGTGCGACGGTGACAATTCCGCTGCCACTCAAGGCCGGTTTTGGCGTGTGCTACAATGGCCTGCAAAATATAGTGCTCGCTTTTGATGGCAGTTATACGCAATGGTCGGTCTGGGATGTGATCGACATTATCGATCAGGACGGCGCTGCTGTATCGCGGCTGGTACAAAACTGGAACGATACTTTTCAGGTGGGTCTGGGCGTCGAGTATTCATCTCGGATTGCCACGCTCAGGTGCGGTTTTGGCTACGACGGGCGCGCTGCTGTCGATGAAGCGATATCACCCACCATTCCCGATATCGGTGATCGCTATCATCTGAGCCTGGGAATCGCCGTGCCGCTCGGCTCGATGGCGCTCGCGGTGAACTATGAGCACATTTTCATTGCCGACAGAGAAATAACCGGATGGGTATATGATGACATGATGGTCACGCAGAATATTGCCGGCCTATATACCATGGGTGCGAACAGCGTGATGATCGGTGTGGATTATAGCTTTATGACTGGAAACGAATGATAGCGTCCGCGGAAGGTGCAGGCATTCTAACTTTTGACAGGGTTCAATATGAAAAAGCAGCTGTCTCTTTTATTCATCATTATTTCTCTCTCCGCGGCTGTCTACGCCGCCAAACCGGCCTCGGTGCAGTACATTTTCCCGCCAGATCAATCGCAATTGAATTCACGCGCTGCCGAGATCATCCTGCGACCAGGTGATACCATCGATGAGGCGTCGCTTTTTCCCGAATTGTTCCAGGTGCGCGGCGAAAAAAGCGGCGAGCACTCGGGGCGAGTCGTTCTCTCGACCGACGATCGAACCATCATCTTTAAGCCGCATCGATTATTTCATCCGGAGGAATGCGTCCACGTTCGTCTCAAGGACGGGCTCAAACTGCAGAATGGCGTTCCCGTCGCCTCCTTTGACTTTTCGTTCAACGTGTCACCTCTCGAACAGCCTATCAATCCCCATCGTTATCGAAAGGAGCTCGATCTTTTCTCTCCGCCCGCTGATATGACAGTGGATGGTCTGCAAAAAACGGCCGCGCCGGACAGTTTGCCGCTAGATTTTCCTTCCTTTAAAGTGACGATCACTGGCGAACCGAGTCCTGGCGATATTTTCTTTTCACCGACGCGTTTTGTCTCCAAGGATGGCTACAATTTACGATTGTCTTGGTCCGGCGAGCTCAAATATTACCAGAAAATCAATGATGGCATTCCTTTTGACTTTAAGGTATTATCGAATGGCATGCTATCCTATGGTATCATGTACGAGGTGAATGAAGGCGCGACATTCGGTCCGACCGACTTTATTATGATCGACAGCAGCTATCAGATGATTGGAAAGTATCAAATGGGCAATGGTTATGTTGCTGATTATCATGAATTTCTGGTTTTGCCCAACGGTCATGTTTTTATGATCTCCTATGATATTCAGCCGGTCAACATGAATGGCATCGTCCCCAATGGTCATCCGGGTGCGCTCGTCGCCGGCGGCATTGTGCAGGAGCTCGATCAGAATAATAATGTCATCTTTCAATGGCGCAGCTGGGATCATTACAATCTGACAGATTCGTATCACGATCTGTCGCAACCGTTTATCGATGCCATTCACTTGAACTCCATTGATCTTGACAGTGATGGTCATCTCATCCTTTCGGCTCTGGCATTGGCGGAAATAACCAAAATCGATCGGCAGACGGGTGAGATCATCTGGCGCATGGGCGGCGCGAATAATCAGTTCAGCTTTATCAACGAGAGTCAGGAACATGCGCCCATTTACTTTATGTATCAGCACGATGTGCGGCGATTGCCGAATGGCAATATCACCATGTTCGATAACGGTGATATAGAGCGGCGCCCATACTCGCGCGTGGTCGAATACGCCATTGACGAAGAGCGCCAGACCGCCACTAAAGTGTGGGAATTCCGCAGGAATCCGGATGTCTATTCGAACAATATGGGAAATGCCCAGCGTCTGGCCAATGGCAATACCTTCATTGGCTGGGGCTTTGCGACGATGCATGGCGGTGTACCTGCCATCACCGAAGTGGATGCGCAGGGCAACATTGTTTTTGAATTGACCTTTGACAAGCCATTGGTCGCCAGCTATCGCGCCTTCAAGTTCACCTATGACAGCCGACCGGTTGCGGATGTCCTCGTGCCGGAAGTGCAGACAGGGAACAGCTATGATTTTGACCGCGGCGGGCAAAAAACTGGTCTGAGCATTAAAATCATTGACAAAGATGGCTTTGGCTATAATGAAATCGTGGCAAAATTGTACGATTATGCGCCGTTTACACCGGCATTCGTCGCCAAAGCTCCGATGCTCGAGCCATCGAGGATCGTGCTCTCGCAGTTCAATATCGCCAATGTGCGCGCCGAACTGTCGTTTGATGTCGATTTTTACCAGCTCGACAGTCCGCAGGAGGTGCTCGTTTATCATCGCGAATTTGAAGGACGCGGTCTCTTTCTGCCGCTGCCGACCGTCTACAATCCAGCGACAAATAAAATTGTCGCGACCATGACCAAATTTGGCGAGTTTGTCCTGGCCACTCCGGATGATGCGTCGCAGCTTTTCAGCCCGTGGCCAACAGAGCCGTCCGATGGGCAGGACGTGGACCAGTCCAGGCCGGTGCATCTGCAGTGGACGCCCGTCGGTTATGCCACCGAGTACACGCTGCAGATTGCCAAAAAAAGCGATTTCAGCGATACGATTGTTGAGGAGCAGTATATCACCGATGCCTTTTACGATCTGGACGCGGTCGAGCAAAACGCCGACTATTACTGGCGGGTGAAATCGTACAATGATATCGGCGAAAGTGACTGGAGTCCGACGTCCGCCTTTCACACCAGGCTACCATTTATCAAGCTGACGGCGCCTGGCGCGGGCTCGAAATGGCGTCGCGGTCTCGAATATTATATCATATGGGACGGTATTATCAAGGAAGATGTTATTCTCGAATTGTATAAAGACGATGCTTTTATCATGGTCATTGATACCGTGATCAATAGCGGCGGTTACAAATGGGACATCCCGCTTCATCTTGATGCGGGCGTGGATTATCGGATTAAAATCATGAGCATTGACAATCCCGCGGTGTGGGATATCAGCCAGAGTCCGTTCACCATCAGCGATGCGGACACGGATATACGGGAGCGCGAGCTGTTGCTGCAGGATTACGAGCTGTGGCAAAATAGCCCGAATCCTTTCAATCCATCAACCCTCATTCGTTATCAAATTCCGCAAACCGCTCACGTCACCCTCAAAGTATATGATATCCGTGGCAGTCTCGTAGCCACCTTGGTTGACGAGGTACAAAGTGCCAATCGATATGATGTCTATTTTGACGCAAGTCAGCTTGCCAGCGGCATTTACATCTATACGTTCGCCAGTGGAGATCAATTCAGCGAAATGAAAAAAATGTTATTGGTGAAATGAGTGCCAATTGCAGCTGTCGGTACTTTGCCTGGCACCTTCAAGGTGCCAGGCAAGTGAGCCACGATGGATGGATCAATTTCCACGACGCAAGATGAAAAGGGTGTAATCTATGCAAAATATAAAAATCGTCTCGACTGGTCTTTATCTGCCGCCCAGAGTACAGACAGCGGCAGAGCTCGCCCCGTTGATCGGGCGTTCCGAAAAGTGGATCCTCGGCCGCACCGGCGTCGCCGAGCGGCGTATTGCCGAAGAGTCTATGGACAGCATGGCTGCCAAGGCCGCCCGCGATGCCCTGGCTGACGGGCCGCCGCCCGATTGCATTTTAAACGCCTCGGCGACGCCATTGCAGCTCATCCCGGACAGCGCGCCATTCATTCAGCGGGCATTGGGATGGAGTGGCATTCCGTGCTGGTCCATTCATGCCACCTGCCTCTCTTTTGCAGTCGCTTTGAACACGGCGGCGGCATTGATCAGCGCCAAATCCTTTCGTCGCATCCTGATCATCTCGTCAGAAGCCGGGACGCCGTTTCGCGATTTCGATGAAGCGGAGAGCGCGGCCTTATTCGGCGATGGCGCTGCCGCGGCTGTCCTCGAGGCGACGCCTGGCGGCGAACCGAGCGCTTACATTGACTGGGAGATGAACACCTGGCCGGAGGGCGCCGAGCTGACCGAATTTCGCGGCGCCGGCACCAGACATCCGCCGGGTCATCCGACAACCACGAAAAAAGACAACCTTTTTCAAATGCATGGAACGCGGGTGTACCGCATGGCTCGCAGTCGCATTGAAGAGAACCTCACAGCGCTGTTCGAAAGGAATCGTGTGACGGCGGTCGATTTCGATTGGCTCATCATGCATCAGGCCTCCGGACGCGCCGTGGAGATGGCGGCGCATTATGGCTTTCCGGCTGAAAAAACGGTCAGTATTGTGGACAAAGTCGGCAATACCATCGCCGCTTCGATACCCATGGTGCTGGCAACAGCTGACAAGGAGAATATGCTGAAACGCGGCGACCTCATCCTCCTTGGCGGCACGGGCGCCGGGCTATCGGTGGCATTCACTATTCTTCGATGGTAACTCAAACATATGCGGAGGAATGACATGCTCTATCGAATGCTCATGATGTGGCGAGCGCTATCACATTCATTCAATTATAAAATCTCACCTCTCTTCACCATTATTGCTTTTTTGATGTTGCGAGGATTGAATGCTGTTGGCCTGGCACTCGATGGCATCTTTTTTCCTCAGGTTCGGCGAGTCAAAATTGTCAAACCGATTGTCATTGTCGGCAATCCGCGCAGCGGCACAACGTTCTTGCAGCGTTTTCTCGTCGAGCATGATTTTGGCGCCGGCATGCGCTTGTGGAAAATGCTTTTCCCGGCGTTGACCCTGCAGACCCTGGTGAAGCCGTTGCTGCCGATTTTGGAGAGATTCAGCCCGGCAAAACATCATGCCTCGGCGGCGCATAAAACCAGCCTCACCGGCATCGAGACCGATGATCCGGCGCTCTTTTTTCATTATTTTGATGGTTTTTTTGCCTATGGATTTTTTCTGGCCTGGGCCAAACAGGATCTGCGCGCGTTATTTGATCCGGCGATAAGGGACACCTCCCAACGTGATTTCGCCTTTCTGGAAAAAATGTGGATTCGCACTCTCATCAGCGAAAAAAAGAGTCGAATGATCCCCAAGCTATTCTCTCTCACCGTGCGCATCCCGCCATTTCTGCAGAAATTCCCTGATGCCAAGATACTCTATATGGTCCGTGATCCGCTGTCCACTGTCCCATCGGGAATGAGTCTGGTCACCGGCGCGTTGGATGGCCGCTTTGGCTTTTGGAGCTTGCCGGAAGAAAAAAGGCGGCGATACATCAGCAGACTTTACAATGGCTTTCTCGATCTCAGCCTGCGGTTTCAGCAGGATTATGTGAACGGAAATATCCCCCGAGAAAGCGTCATGGTCGTCCCTTATGACCGCTTGATGACAGATTTTGACAATCTGATGTTGGAGATCATGGATTTTATCGAAGTGACGCCTGCCAGCGACCTGATGGCGGCTATCCAGATGACGGCTGAAAAACAGCGCCACTACAGGAGCGACCACCAGTACGACTTGGCAAAATTCGGCCTCAGCGAAGAAAAGATTCGCGAGGACTATGCTCCCATCTATGCGACGTTTTTAAGAGAAAAAGGCGAAAGGTGAGACATGCGCTGTTTATGATGGAGCTCAACATTATCCTGATGAAACAATTTTACACCTCTCACGTTTGCCCTTTCATGTTTCATTCTCCAGGTTGTTCAAAATTGAATATTAAAATCCCGTCCCGCAACGACCTGATTTTCCGCCACCACAAACGGCTCAAGATTCAGACCGCCGACGTCGAGCGAGTAGAGGATGTCCGCGATCGTCAACTGTTCATCGCCCTTTAGGAATATCACCCCCATGGCCGCAAAGGTGCCGGGGAAGGCCCGCATCCGATAGTTCGCCGCTGTCGTGCCGGCCGGTATGGGATCGCTGAATGCGAGGTCCAGCATGGTCGGCAAAATGGTTGGGTGTATCTGAAATTTTGTCGTTGCGATGACTCTCGCTTCAGTACAGCCGGCCGGCCATGTGCCGTTGAAAAGTATGTTCCCTTCAATAAAAGTATCGGTGATTTTTCGTGCACGCGAGCGTCTCACCACAATGTTCACGTCGCGGACGATCGTCTCTTCGTTTGGTACAACAACTTTTGATGGCGCCAAGGAATCATCGCCGGCAAAATAGGCGCCGCAGATGCTCATGAGATCCCAGCTCGTCCCTTCAGCGCGCCAGACGACACCCACGACCTTGTAGGTCGCCGGATTCAAGTAAAATGTGTACTTGTGATTCGTTGCACTCGGTGATATCTCTTCGCCGATGATCAATTCCTCGATCGCCGGCGGAAAGACCGTGGCCGTGATCAGGCGCACCTCCGCCGCCGCAGCCGGCCAACTGCCGAGAAATGAAACTGTCCCCTGTATGCCGCTGGTGATCGAGCCCAATCTCATGCTGAAATCGGGGCCGGTGACCGTCTGATTGCTCGTGATGCTCTGTTCCCTCATTTCCATGCCGCCGTTATTCTTGGCAAAGTAGACAGCCTCCTGCGTCAAACGGCCATCCTTGTCGAGAAAAGCGACGCCGATGGTGCGATTCGTTCCGGCCGGCGTGCTGATCGCATAATCCATTGTCGTCTCGCCGCGCTCAATGGCCGTTCCCATGTTCAGGTCGAGCAAGGTGAACGGCTCGGAAATCAGATCTTTTTCCGACGATATAAGCATGGCCGATGAAAACGAATCCGGCCATGCACCGTTGAGGGTGACCTGTCCAACGATGCGGGTGCCGGTCAACTTGCGCGCCTGCGAGCGATCGACACTTATCCTGATGTCCCCGGCTATTGGCTGATCATTGCTGAGTGACACTTTCGCCGGCGTGCGAAAGCCGTCATCCATGCTGTAGATACCGCAGATGCTCGCCAATCCCCACTCGCCGCTCATCGGTTTCCAGGCCACGCCGATGAATTTATATTCACCATAGTCCACTTGAGCTGAATATTTGACCGATGCGGCATCGCTCGTCAATTTGACCATTATCAGGTCGTCAAACCTTACGATGGGAAAGTCTCTGCCGACGACGACTCGAACTTCTTCAGCCGCTTCTGGCCACGCGCCGGAAAACGAAATCGTGCCCTCGATTTTGGCTTTGGCCGTCGGTTCAACGCCGCTGTCTTTGCCACACTGGAGAAGAAGGAGGCTGAAGACCAATGAGCCAAAGATATTTTTTGCATTCATAAAGCCGCACCTCTTTGTAAACGGTTGACATTCAGTCTGCAGTTTTGTAAAGTAATATAATTTATCGTCAATCTCAAGTTGTGTCTCACGCACGATTGAGCATGATTGACATTTATTCGCTCGCATGAAATCTTCGATTGTGGCTGTTTGATTGAAACTGATCGGTTGAATGTCAGGTTTTATTTTGCTAAATTCGTCATCGGGCTGCTTCGCCTGCGCGTGGCGTCGACGTTGATGACTGGCCGGAATATATGTGCAGCGGCTGCTCGCGGACACGACGGATGTCAATCGTGCTATCGCTCTCTACCTGGATGTCTTGGAGGACGAGCCGGATGAGCAAAGGAAATCCGAAGCCCTGAGTGCATGATCTTGCCATTGATTCATTCATGAAACAACAGGCTGCCGAATTTCTGGCAAAACACTTCTGATTGGACATGATCTGGAGGCTGATGAATGCGACCGCTCCGCATTTTTTTGATATTCTGTATTCTATCCACATCGTTCTCACAGGATTTTATCGGGTCTCTCGAGGTCAAAGAGCAAGAATCTCATTTGTATGAGCTGAACGGCCACGTGCGCGGCGCTTTTTTTGCAGGTAAAAGCGTCAGCTCAGATGAGCTCGTGCAGAAATCCGGATATGGAGAGCTTGGATTGAAGATGCGGGTGCGAAAAGGACAATGGGGGGATGGTTACGCCGATGTGCGGTTTCGTCACGGCTACGAGTTCGATGAATCGCTTGCCGAATTTCGTCTGCGAGAGGCATATGTCAATAGCTATCTCAATCATTTTAGCTTACGCCTGGGACAACAGGTCGTCGTCTGGGGGCGAGCCGATGCTTATAATCCGACGAATAACATCACGCCTCAGGATATGACGGCGCGTTCTGCGGTGGAGGATGATCGTCGGCTGGGCAATTTTCTCTTTCGCGGAACCTATCATTTTCAGCCCTTCAGCCTTGAATGCATTTGGGTGCCGCAATATCGTCCATCTGTCTTGCCGACGATGGTCTTCCCGTTTCCGGATTTTGTCACCCTGGGCCAGGAGGATGATCCGAATTCCGAGCTGCAAAACAGCACCCTCGCGGCAAAGCTCGATCTCGGCTTGAGCTCGGTCGACGGCTCACTTTCCTATTTTCGCGGCTACATGCCGCTCCCCGGCGTCTATCTGCATCCGGATTCCATCACGATAGAAGGCAATGGCATCAAGGCGACGGTCATCAACAAACCCTATCAGATGCATGTGATTGGCGGAGATTTCTCGACAACTCTTGGCTCGATGGGCATACGGGGAGAGATCGCCTGGCGACAGCCGTTCGAAGACTATGAAAATCCATTGAACATGCATGTTCCGTATCCCGATGTGCAGTACGTTTTTGGAGTGGATAGGACATTTGGCGATTTGAGCATCATTGCGCAGTATATAGGCCGATATGTGATAAATTACCGCGAATTAAAAACCAGCGGATTGCCGACCGACCAGCTCTATCTGACGAACCGCATGATCAACGGCCAGCTGGATCAAACGAGCCATGCGCTGTTCCTGCGGCCGGCCTGGGCTCTTTTGCACGAGACACTGAATCTTGAGGTGCTGGCTTATTACAGTCTCACCACCGAGGAAGGGTTGTGGCGGCCAGTGGCGACGTACGATATTGCAGATGCGCTCACGCTCAAGCTGGGCGGCGATTTTTATCTGGGTCCGGACAATACGCTGTTCGGACAAATCGACCGGGCTCTCAGCGCGCTGTTCATTGAACTCGGCGCGTCGTTTTAAATGGTGTCCAGGGCGGCAAACAGAATGAAGTCACTTGCAGAACGCATAATCACCTGTCGCTGGGTGGTCATTTCGGCTTTCCTGTTCACAACGCTCGCGTTCCTGCTGCAAATCCCCGGCGTCGAGATCGATACGGATCTGAAATCTCAGCTGCCCCGCAGCATGCCATCGAGGGCGGATACGGATAAAATCGATGCTTTGTTTGGCGGTACGGAAATGCTCATGCTCATTGTCGAGGCTGAGGATGTGCTGCAAGCGACCACCCTGGAGAGGATTCGTACGCTGGCAAAAAGAATGAAAAGGATTGCCGGCGTTGACAGGGTGATCTCACTCTTTGATCTCAAATCGATACGCAGTGAGGATGGCGCGATGATCATTGAACCGGCTGTGCCATTTATTCCGCAAGATGATGAGTCTCGCGAGCAGTTGCGTCAAACTTTGCAGCAAAATGATCTCGTCTATGGCAGCGTTGTGGCGAGGGATTTCTCATTGGCAGCGGTCATCGTTTTGCTTGAGCCGGGTGCTCGCGACGACCTGCTGCTCGCCGGCGTAGACAGCGTCCTCGCCCAGATCCCGGGCGGTGAAAAAGTAAAAATCGGCGGTCTACCGGTGTCGCGCGTTGAGATGGGTCTCTACATTCAAAAGGATATGCGCTTGCTGCTGCCCATCGGCATTTTTATCATGCTGATTTTTTTGTTCGCCTGCTTTCGTCAGCTTCGCGGCGTCCTGCTGCCATCCATGGTCGTCGTCATGTCGATTATCGTGACGATCGGCTTCATCGCCCTCATCGGCTGGAAAATTCACATGGTGACAGTCATTCTGCCCATTTTCCTCATCGCAGTGGCCAATGATTATGGCATTCACCTGGTTGCCAGGTATCAGGAGGACGATAGTCCGGCGAATGCCTGTTCGCGCAAAGAGCTGGTGATACGATTGCTGCAAGAGCTCAGCCGTCCTGTGCTGCTGACCGGCCTGACGACGATGGCGGGCATGCTTTGTCTTTTGGGCCATATTCTCATCCCGGCCCGACAGCTCGGGGTGCTGGCTGCGCTGGGAATATTTTTCGCTCTGATGGCGAGTCTCCTGCTCATTCCGGCACTCCTGTCGCTGCTGCCTCGCAAGGCGCCGGTTTTGGCTCAAATGAACGTGGATTCTGCGAAAATGCCGATGCTGGAGCGAATCCTGCGCTTTTTCGGCAGAGGCATTTCGCAACATCCCAGGTCTATCATCCTGACGTGTTTGCTCATCGCGCTGATATCCGTGATTGGCATCTCTGCTATCGTCGTCGATACAAATCCTGATGGCTATTACAAGGCCGACCATCCCACGGTTCGGGTGAACAAGTTGATCGACGAGCATCTCGGTGGCTCGCAAAGCATTTCCGTGGTCTACAAAGGCGATATCCAATCGCCGGCGCTGATGCGAAAGATTGACAAGATGGAGCATGACATGTTGGCCATGGATGAGGTCGGCGTCACAACATCCGTGGCTCGAATTCTGCGGCAAATGAGCCGGGCCCTGCACGATAGAGACGAGCCGATGTATGATGAACTGCCTGAAACGCGCACGGGCATTGCACAATATTTTGAACTTTACTCGATGAGCGGTGATCCGGATGATTTTCGCAAAATGGGCGATTTTCCCTACGAACATGCTGTCGTCACGGCGCGCATCAACAAGACCAGCACCCTTGTCCTGCAACGGGTTGTCGAGCGCCTCAAAGAGATGGTCAAAGATGACGCGGATGTGCTGCTGGTCGGCGGATTCGGCGTGGTGCTGTCTGATTTGGCGCGAACGGTCGTGAACGGTCAAATCCTCTCCCTGATTCTCGCCATCATCGTCGTCAGCGTTCTGCTCGCGCTCCTTTTTCGATCGTGCAGCGCCGGCCTGCTTGCGGCCGTGCCGCTGATGCTGTCGGCAGTGGTTCTATTTGGGCTGATGGGCTTTTTGGGCATAGAGCTGAATATTACGACCGCCATGCTCAGCTCCATCATGATCGGCGTCGGGGTGGATTATACCATTCATTTCTTGTGGCGCTATCGCGAGGAGCGACGGGCTGGGCGGGACTGCGCTGATGCGGCGCAGCGGACGCTGTCAACGACGGGACGGGGCATCATTTTCAACGCTTTTTCAGTCATTGTCGGCTTTTCCGTGCTTTTGCTTTCGAGTTTTGCGCCGGTGCGGTTTTTTGGTTTTCTCATTGTTGTCTCCATTTTGACCTGTTTGTCGGGCGCACTGGTGCTCATTCCGGCGCTCTGCATTTTTATCAGGCCGGCGTTCCTTGAGCCGGTCAACTCATCTGCACGAGAGGAACTGTCATGAAACTATTCTGTGTTTTGCTGGCATCGCTCACCCTGGTCGCGCGCGCCGAGATGTCGACTCGCGAGATTGTGGAGCGCGCCCAACTTGCTATGAAAGTGCAAGGCCTTCAGGGCGTCAATACCATGATCATTTACGACGAAAAGGGGCGGGAGCGCGTTCGCAAGATTGCCCAGATGGCGAAATTGTATGACAATGGCAAAACGGAAAAACGGCTCATCCGATTTCTGGAGCCGGCAGATATCAAAGGGACCGCTCTGCTCACCTTTGATTATGAAGAGCAGGAAGATGATCTGTGGCTTTATATGCCGGCTCTGCGCAAAACACGGCGGATTGTCCGCAGCGAAAAAGCCAGGAATTTCATGGGATCCGAATTCACCTATGCGGATATGACACCGCCATCATTGAATGATTTCACCTTTCACAAGCTTGATGATCAGGAAGTGAATGGCGTGTCCTGTTATCAGATTGAATGGAAACCTGCCGATGACGCTCGTGCCGAGGAGAACGGTTTCAACAGGAGGATCACCTTCATCGCTAAGGACGATTTTGTCGTTCGCAAATCGATCTATTATGATCTGGATGGTGATTTGCATAAAGAATTGACCATTGCCGGCGTCATAGAGCTCGACAGCGTCCATAAAAGGTATCGCGCACTCGAAATGGAGATGGTGAATCATCAGAACGGCCGACGTTCGATCATTAAAAGCGACAAGCTGGAATTCACGCCCCATATAAATGATGAATATTTTACAACTCGATATCTCGAGCGGGAATGAGTATCAATGATAGGTAAATACTGTAAAAAAAGAGTGAAACGTCAAACGTCAAACGTGAGACGTTAAAACAATTGAAATAGCAATGCTGTTACGTTTCGCGTTTGACGTTTCACGTTTCACCTATGGATCACAGAACAATATTTGCTACTTTTATAAATAAATTGGAGAAAAATATGTCCTCAAAACTTGTTCCGCCGCACGGCGGCCTGCTTTTGCCTTTACTGTTGCAGGGGACTGAGCTGATGCACGCGCGCAAAGAGGCGGCATCCTGTGCTACGGTCCGGTTGTCTTCACGTGAAACCTCTGATTTGATCATGCTCGCCACCGGCGCTTATAGTCCGCTGCGAGGATTCATGGTTCGCGATGATTATGAGGGCGTCGTCGAAAAAATGCGTATGGCCGACGGCACCCTGTGGCCCATGCCGATCACCCTGGCGGTGGCAAAAAACGTGGCGGAATCAGTGTCGATCGGCGAGCACGTCGCGCTCGTTGACGACGAAAGTGACGAGCTGATGGGCTGGATGACGATCGCCGATAAATACACCTATGACAAAAAAAATGAGGCGTTGAAGGTGTTTCGCACGGCAGATGACCGGCATCCCGGCGTTGCCAAGATCTATCAACAAGGCGATCATTACCTTGGCGGACCGGTGCAGGTTTTCAGCGAAGGTCCCTATCCAAAGCTTTATGAACGATATTACGGGCGTCCGGCCGAGACGCGAGCTTTATTTGAAAAGCTGGGATGGTCAACCATTGCGGCGTTTCAGACGCGCAATCCGATCCACCGCTCACACGAATACTGCACCAAAATCGCCATGGAGGTGTGCGATGGCCTGTTCATTCATCCCATTGTCGGCAAATTAAAGGCCGATGATATTCCGGCTGATGTCCGGATCAAATGCTACGAGACATTGCTGGCGACATACTATCCGGCCGATCGCGTGGTCATGAAGGTCTATCCCATGGAAATGCGCTATGGCGGTCCGCGCGAAGCCGTCTTGCACGCCATTTTCCGCCAGAATTATGGCTGCAGCCATCTCATTGTCGGCCGCGACCATGCCGGCGTCGGCGCTTATTACGGGCCTTTCGATGCGCAGACGATTTTTACGGAATTGGAAAATGAGCTGCAGATCAAACCACTCAATATCGATTGGACATTCTGGTGCCATAAATGCGATGGCATGGCTTCGATGAAAACCTGCCCGCACGGCAAGGACGATCGCGTGCTGATCAGCGGCACCGCTGTTCGCGACATGTTAGCCAATGGCCAAAAGCCGCCAAAAGAGTTCAGTCGTCCGGAAGTGGCGGAAATATTGATCGAGTACTATCAGAATCTGCATAAATAACACGGAGATGAGAATGGCTGAACAAAAAGCGACAAATATAACCTGGCACGCCGGCGAGATCGGCAAGGCGGAGCGCGAGCAGTTCCTGGGACAAAAAGGAGTTGTCATTTGGTTCACCGGATTATCCGGCTCGGGTAAATCAACTCTTGCGCATGCCGTTGAGCAAAGGCTTTTCGAAAACGGCCATTTATGCTATGTGCTGGATGGCGACAACATCAGGCATGGCTTGAACAAAAACCTCGGCTTTTCACCTGCGGATCGGACGGAAAATATTCGTCGCATCGGCGAAGTGGCCAAACTCTTTGCTGATGCGGGACTCATTGCCATGACGGCGTTTATATCGCCCTATAGCGCCGATCGACAGATAGCGCGCGGCCTGCTCAAGGAGGGTGAGTTCATCGAAGTCTTTGTCGAGGTGCCGCTGGATGTCGCGGAACAACGCGATACAAAAGGATTATACAAAAAAGCGCGCGCCGGTGAAATCAAGGAATTCACCGGCATTTCCGCGCCGTATGAAGAGCCGCAAAATCCCGAGATGGTGATCAACACGGCCGACATGTCGCTGCAGGAGAGCGCGGATAAGGTCATCTCCTACCTGGTCAATGCCGGCATCATTCCCGGCGATGCATGAGAAAATCCGCACCTCTCTGCAAGACGATTCGGTAACATTTGACGAAGGGCGATTCTTTATCGGCGAGGCGCTGCCTTTTTCACTCTCTTGGCAATGCGTTGGCATATTTTTTCAAATGATGGCGGCGGCCCGGTTCTCACTTCTTTGCCATCGATGTACAATGCATCGCAAATGCCCCTTTCGCAAAACACATTTCTCTCAGTTGTGCGGATCTCTTGAAATTCAACCGCATCACCAATCTCACCGGCAGCTCTTTTTGCTCGTTCGTAGACGATATTCTGCGCCGGACACCAGCCATTAGTGCTATCCAGAATTTTCAACAATTTTGCTGCAGAAATTCACATGTGAGCGGCACTCATCGCGGGACTCCTCAGCCTGCTATACGCGGCGTGGCGATTGCTGGTGCCTCAGTGAAAACGTTGTACTCATCACCGAATTGCGCCAGAAATTCCAGGCTGAAAGAGCGAAACGTAAAAGACACGGGCAGCAAGACAACAGATTGTATATATGGGATGATGAGGAGTAAAAATCCCGCGCAGCAGGTCATAAAGCCGGCGGCGACGACGAGAATGATCGCGGCGATGCCAATGACGAACCAGAGCAGGGCAAAAAGAATAAAGTGTCCGAAATGCGACCAGTGGATGGCCAGGAAACGATTCCAGGCCTGCAGTACATTGATGCGCTGTTTGTACATGATGGCGACGACAAATTCATTGAGCAGCAGATTGATGTAAGCGAGAGCAAGACCCAAAAACAGCAACAAGAATCCCATGCGAAACAGAAATGCCCACGGCACATCGCTAAAGTCATCATAGTATAGACCATAAGCGGAGCGCCATACGTACATGAGAAAAGAGATGATGACAGCAAAACAAAAGAGGCCGTAGAATAATCTCCAGATGAACAATGATGTGCTCAACGGACCGAATTCTCGCCACGGCTGCGCGATCAATGCTCTGTCATGCACAACATTATCCAGAAACATCAATTTGCCGCGCGAACTGAGCCAGGTGAAGAGCACGATGATAGCAAAGAGGAGAGCGATGCCAAAGAGAATCAGCATGAACCAGCCGGGATTGTCCTGCAGCCAATTCCACGCTGTGTAGGGCGCCTCGAGTATGTCGGCAAAGCTGTCGCCATCCAGATGATCGTTGCCGCGACCTCCACCTCCACCACCACCGTTGCCGTCCATGAGTCCCGCGAGAAACGCGGTAAATCCGATTACGAACCATTTTTTTATATCGAATGGCTGAAACAGAGCTTTTTTCATTCGATTGTAGCCTTTTGCCAGCGGTTCTGCGTATTCGATGCGCATGCAGCACCTCAATTTTGTTGCGTTTTTCTGATTAATACGTGAAATGATGAAATTGTTTCTTTTTATAAACGAGTGGCCAGCGGATATTCAGCACGTTTCTATATTCTCTCGTTTCATCTTTACTTTATAATGTATAAATTTTCGCAGAAATCCAAATAAAAGAAAGGAAAAAAGATGGAATGGATCAAGATTTCAGCGACAGAGCTGGCGAAAATGAGCGAAAAGGGCGCCATATGCATTGTGCCAATGGGCTGCCTGGAAAAACATTCAGATCATCTGCCGCTCGGCACGGACAGTCTGTTGGCGTATAAATTGGCCTGCCTGGCGGCGGAGAAAGAAACGGCCATCGTCTTTCCGCCGCAACATTACATGATGGTCGCCTCGGCGGCCGCTCAACCGGGCGCCATTGTCTTTGATGCAAAATTGACCATCGCCATCATCGAGCATCTGTTCGATGAAATTGCCAGGAACGGCTTTAAAAAAATCATCCTGTACAATTTCCATGGCGGCAATCGCAACATCGCCGGCTTGCTCTTGCAAAATCATCTGGCCCGCCAGCCGCGCGACTATGCGCTGTATCTGCCAAAATTTGACTGGGAGGTGGAGGATGTCATCGCCACCTATTGCCAGTCACGCTTTGGCGGCCATGCGGATGAATGGGAGACCTCTTTGATGCTTCATCTCTATCCCGAAATGGTCGACATGAAAAAGGTGCCGGCCAGGGATGTCGGAAAGCCGACCAAGCGTTTAAAGATCTTGCGTGAGCAGGGCATAAAGACGGCCGTCGACTTTTATGCGGACTTTCCGACTCACTATGCCGGCGAAGCTGAATATGCCAGCGCCCAAATCGGCAAAAGGGCTGTGGACAAGATCGTCGATCGGTTGGCTGAGGTCATCAGAACAGTCGCGCGTGATGAAGAGACCTTGACGGTGCAACGACAATTCAGCGAGCTCGTCCGCAGATCTGCAGCAAATGCAGGTGTATTACTGTGATACAGCTTGTGACATATATGTAATCAGCCCGTCAGCCAAATACCAATTTGTATGTACCGGCAAGGATATCATTATTCTGGTTGCAGAATCATGTGCTTCATTATCTTTTAATATTATGATAATTAACAACTTGCTATAAAGAAACATATTGGATTTAAATGACTATATATTGATATTTGGCACTTGATTTGTTAAGCTATATTGTATGCGAGACGGGGAATGGGTTGCGCTGCGATGGGTGGCTGTGGCGCAGTGGGAGTGATGAGCGTGATCCATTTAAAGGCGTTGTCCAAAAAGGGCAGCGCCTTTTTTTATATGCTGCCAAAAGAGTCATCCTCTAACGGGGGATGGCGAGAATTTCCACGGCACTTTTCAAGAGATCTGTTCTAAGAACCGCATTTTCTGCTGATCAGTCACCTCTTTATTTTTGTTTTGTCATAATGAGTGATAATCTTGTTGATTTTTCAGATATTGATATTAAATTACCTGAAGAATGCTCGATGTAGAACCACTATGCACGGGGGCGAGAGCGTGGGTGAAATCGAAAATGCAGAAACAGGAGGTTGCCATGAGCGGAAGGTTACTTTTACTGACTGTGCTTTTTGTTGGTTTTGCGTTTGCCCAGGATACTTCGATCTTGTGGCAGGACAACTTTGACGACGACGAAGAATTCCCCCTCACCGATGTCGGCTGGTGGT
>JAFGJB010000232.1 GCA_016929295.1 Candidatus Zhuqueibacterota bacterium
AATCTTTGCGCGTGCTGAAAGCCACGCCGGTCAGTCCCAGAAATCCGATGAGGGTGAATTGAGCGGCGCTCGCAATGACGCCGGGGACCTGCGAATCCGCCAGGTAGAGCAGCGGCATGAGGATAGCCGCTTTCGCGACGATGTAAACAGCCAGTCCCGCATATTGCGCGAGCAGTGAGCGCGCCCGATAGGTCACTCGCCTGGCGAGCCAGCCGACCAGATGCAGGAGTGCCAGAATCAGCAGCCAGGGCGCCTTCAACATCCTGACAGAGAGCGGCTGCGCCAGGCCGGTCTGGAACAGCGCGATTTCCAGGATCACGACGAGTACGACCGCGGCGAACAGATGTCCGTAAACGCTTACAATGAAGCGGGATCCGCCCTGCTGACTTACGTTTCGGTAATGAGGTGAATATCTGTAACGACTTTTCTTCGTCATGCTGGTTCCAATCAATATCCCTCAACCGCATTCTCCCCCCGCCTAGATCTCCTCTCATTCCACAATTTTTCGGGTGCGCAAATCTACTAGCGCCAACTGAGACAAGCTCATTCAAACAGCAGCCAATCCACGGCCATGCCCCACTCCGCCTGTGGCGCGTCGCTGTAAAACAGCAGCCACAGAGGGTGCACACCGGTGACATTGCTCGCCGACGCGGTCACGGTCGTCCAGGACTTTTCGCCGTCTCCTCGCGGAATGTTCACGGTCGCCACCGTCGGTCCCCACGGCATACCCTGTTTGATCGAGATGACGCCGGATGCTTTGCCGGGAGAGATACGCAGTACCGCTCTCTCGACGCCGCCGGCAAAATCGACATAGCGGAACAGGGCGCGATCGTCATGCTGTATCTCACCGAGCTCCTCGTTATCCGGCTCGCACAGCTGGATGCGCACAGTGCCGAGCAGGGTGCAGGCCCGTTCGGCTTCAATGCGATTCGTCGACGGCAATGGACCGCCCGCTCCTTGCGATGTCATCAACACCTCATCAATCGTACCGTCCGCATTGAAGCTGATCGGCTCGACACACGCTTTGCGCATCATCTTTGAGTTGTGCGTGGCACGATGGTAGAACACATACCACTGCCCATTGAACTCGGCAATGGAACCGTGATTATTCCAGTTTCCCGGATCGCAACGATCATTATCGATGACGACGCCGCCGTATTGATAAGGGCCAAAGGGCTGGTCGCTCATTGCATAGCCGAGACAGGTCGGCATATTGGCGCGACTTAAATCCGCATAGACGAGATAATAGATGCCCTGGCGTTTGGTCATGAAGGCGCCTTCGTGGAAATAATGATCAAACTCGGTGAGCACGCTGTCCGTGATGCTCGATTCGTCGAGCTCGACCATATTCGGCTTCATCCTCGCCATTTTCAAGGTGAACTGTCCCCACACGTAGTAGGCCTGGCCATCGTCGTCGATGAAAACACAGGGATCGATCTGATTGTGGCCAAAAGTATGGATCGGCGCGCCATTCGAAAAAGGGCCGGTCGGGCTGGCGGAGGTCGCTACGCCTTCGGCATGATGCGGATCGGGCTGGCAAAAGTAGAGAAAATAGGTGCCATCCTTGTACATGCAATCCGGCGCGAAGAGCAACGAGTTATTATACGGAACCTCGTCTTTGTCGCCCTTGGAAAAAAAACGGTCAGGGTGAATCGTCCATTCCATCATATCCTTGGTTGACAAGATATGATGCCGCCAGGAGCAGTAATAGTCGGTGCTTTCGTCGAGAGAGCCATAGAGATAGAGAATGCTGTCGCCCCAGACATGCGCAGCGGGATCGGCGAAATAAACGCCGGCCGGAACGATGGGATTCTGCGCGAAAAGTGGAGCTGAAAAAAGAGTCAGCAGCAAAAATGCCGGGATCCGTTTTCTGCTCTTCATTTTCATCAACGCGCCAAAATTATCTTGTGAGTCTGCCGGAATGTCGCCTGGGCTGTGATGGCGCTGAGCCTGCAGAGATAGAGGCCGGAGGCGACGCTCTCGCCGGCGTCATTCATCCCGTTCCACAGCAACTGATGCTCCCCTGCCGGGACCATGCCGTCGACGAGCGAGCGGACTTTATGGCCAAGTACGCTGTAAATGTCGAGCTGAACGTCCGCCGCGGCGGGCAATTGATAGGAAATAGTTGTCGCCGGATTGAACGGATTCGGGTAATTGCTCATGAGCAGAAAAGTCGGCGCTTCAGGTGCAACGATGACGCCGGCGCCATAATCCGCGGCGACCAGTTTCAGCGTGCCGAAATCGCTGGCGTCCTGCCAGTGACTGTTATTGCGACTGGCCGGCACCGCGACCGAGCCGATGAAATTGTCGCGCGTCTTGGGATTTTCGTCAGGATTGTCATTGTCGCAATAGGCGATGGACAAGCCGCTCACCTTGCCGATCTCCAGCTGTTCAGTGGGATTGTTGGAGCTGTTGGGATTGTAATTTTCGTTGTAGACGATAAGGCTGATTTCCCACAAATAGACCCCATCCGCAAACTCGATTTTACAGTCGAGATGATGCGAATAGTTTTTCACCGCATAGTTGGCCGCCAGATCCATGGCTTCAAAGTCGACATCTGCATTGCCGGCAGTGATATGGTAGGCAAAAGCGTTCTGATTGAGGGTGTGATCGCCGCCAGAGGCGTCTTCATCAAAGAATATTTCAACCACATCCCAGTTATAATAGCCATCCTGCGGAAATCGATAGCCATCCACCAGCACATCGTCGATGATTTCGACGAGAAAATAGAGGCGATCGGTCTCGGATGACCAGGTCACTTTATAGCGCCCGGTGAAATCAGCCGCATCCATGGCGCCGCCCCACGGAATCCAGATCTGGTCAATGGCCTGCCAGTGCGCTGCGGCCCAGCAGGCCTCATCGCCGCGACCATCGATGACCGGCGGCGTCAGGCATTCTTTCGCCATGACCGTATCGTCCTGCGCAGGAATCAAACGAACATCGGCCTGCGCGACCGCAGTCATGAGCAACAGGGAAAGCAAGAGAGAATTGAGAAATTTCATATTTCATCCTTTAGAGAATTTCGCTGGTATGAAAGAGTGCGCTGCGGATAAAAACAAAAGAGCGGGCTGCGTCCGCCCGCTCTCGGCTATTTCAATAGCAATAGTTTCCGCGACAGATCGACATTCGGCAGGCTGGTCAAACGGCAGACATAGACGCCGCTTGGCGCCGCGTGACCGCGATCATCCTCACCGTTCCAACGCACGGTGTGCGTGCCGGGGAGATGCGCGCCCGTGGCCAGCGTTCGCACTTTTTGTCCTGCCATGTTATAAACATCCATGCGGACATCAGCCTCCTGCGCAAGAGTGAAGCGAATGGAGGTGATCATGTTGAAAGGATTTGGGAATGCCTGGTGCAATTCATATTCGCGCACGCCACCGGCGAGAGGCAATTCTCTCGCCTGAACGGATGTCGCGGAACGATCGATGACGCGGATATTATCGAGATATAAGGGAACTGTGCTGGCGCCCAGATTGAATTTGAA
>JAFGJB010000233.1 GCA_016929295.1 Candidatus Zhuqueibacterota bacterium
CGCCTTTCTCATCACCCTGCAGGAGGGCGAGAATGGCGCGCAATTCACCCTGAATTACAAGCTGTTGAATCAATGCTCCGCTCGCATCCGTCTCAATCTGGCGTGGGTGGACCAGAACATGTGGATGGCCGGCCGCGAGGGCGCCTGGCTGAAGCCGCTGGTCGGCGGCGATCGCGTTGATTTGTCGCGCGTCGACCGCATGACGCTGACCATCCTGCGCAACGGCGAACGGCCGGTGCGATTTTGCCTGACAAGCTTCACCGCCACCAAGACTGAACCAAAGCTGATGACAAAGCCCGTCCTGCCCAGGGGAAAGCTGATCGATGAGCTGGGCCAGAGCACGCTGCATGCGTGGCCGGCAAAGTCAAAAAACCGGGCAGAAGTGACGACGAGGTTGCAGGCGCAACTCGAAGAAAGCAACGAGTGGCCGCAGGGATTTTCGCGCTGGGGCGGTTGGCGCGACGTCCGATTTGACGCCACCGGTTTCTTTCGCGCGCAAAACGATGGTCAGCGCTGGTGGCTCGTCGATCCGGATGGCTATGCCTATTGGTCGGCCGGCTGCGATTGCGTGCGCGTGGATACAGCGGCAAATTACCGGGGAGTCGAAGCTGCGCTCACCTGGCTGCCGGAAAAAGATCCAGAGTACGGAGAGATGTTCAGCCGGCGAGGGGATAGCGCGCACATCAATTATCTCGCGGGCAATTGCATCGCCGCCTTTGGAGCGGCGAGCTGGTATGAAAAATGGTCGCAGATCGCACTGTCGCAGCTGAAAAAGATCGGCTTCAACACCGTCGCCAACTGGTCGGATTGGCAGATCGCCAGGGCAGCGGGATTCCCCTATGTTCGGCCGCTCTCCTTACGACTGGAAAAGACGAGACGCGTCTACCGCGATTTTCCGGACGTGTTCGCACCAACCTATGAAGAAGAAGCCAGAGAGTACGCGCAACAGCTGGAAGAGACAAAGGATGATCCCGCATTCATAGGCTATTTTTTGATGAATGAGCCGACCTGGGGATTTTCCGACGAACTGCCGGCCGCCGGCATGTTGTTCAACACGCCCGAATGCGCCACCCGCGAGGAGCTGGCGCGTTTTCTCGCGCAAAAGTACGGCGACGATCGCGCTCTCGCCGCAGCCTGGGATATGCAGGTGACGCTGGATGAGGTGCGCACCGGCGCATGGCAACAGCGATTCAGCCGACGAGCGCTGGAGGACTTGGCTGCTTTCAGCGAACGGATGTGCGAAGAATTCTTCCGGGTGCTCGCCGATGCCTGCAAGGCTGTCGATGCCAACCATATGAATTTGGGCGCCCGTTATCATAAAGTCCCGCCCGTCTGGGCACTCAGTGGCATGCGCCACTTTGATGTGTTCAGTATGAATTGCTATCGTGAGCGCATCCCGCATGCGGACATTGAGGAGATTCACAAGCTTCTTGGCAAACCCACGATGATCGGCGAATTTCATTTCGGCGCACTGGATGTCGGTTTGCCGGCGACCGGTATCGGGCATGTCAGGGATCAACGGGCACGCGGTCAGGCCTATCGCGTCTATGTGGAAGATGCGGCGGCGGATGCCAACTGCATCGGCGCGCACTGGTTCACCCTATATGATCAATCAGCTCTCGGGCGATATGATGGGGAGAATTACAACATCGGCTTTCTCGATGTCTGCAATCGCCCGTATGACGAGATGGTCATAGCGGCGCGGCAGACGCACGAGTCCCTCTACCCCGTCGCCGCGCGGCAAAAGGCCGCCTTTGATCAAGCGCCGGATTATTTGCAAAAGCTGTTTTGAATCGCTCTGGCGACAGGCCCGATCGCAGATAAAAAGCAAAACACGAATTCGCACGAATGGAACACGAATGATCACGAATTCAATCCTATCTCTTTCATAGATCCCGCTAATTTTGATCCAAATGAGAGCAAATGCCAAAAATTTGCATCATATTGTATGATCAATCCCATTAATTTGCTGCAAGATCGTTTTCATTTGGGCCAACATCTAAATTTAAGACAGGAATACATCACCATACATTTTTTGAACTTTCAAAGATTGCTCGAAGGATATCAATGTCGGAAATCATATTTAAAAAAGAAGTTTATGAAATAGTAGCTGCTGCGTTTGAAGTGCATAATGTTTTGGGGCCAGGTTTTCTTGAGGCCGTCTATCAGGAGGCTCTGGCGATTGAGTTTCGATTGAGAAATTTGCCGTTCGAAGAACAGAAGCAGCTGCATCTGACCTACAAACAATTTACCCTTAAGAAACGCAATATTCCGGACTTTTACTGCTATGATAAAATTGTCATCGAAATCAAAGCCTCTCTGCAACTGCTTGATAATGATACATCGCAAATTCTCAATTCGCTAAAAGCATCACAACAGAAAATTGGATTGCTGATCAATTTTGGTCAGAGATCACTTTTATGGAAAAGATACATTAACCCCAATGTACCAAGATTAGTGCAAAAACGGACAATTTTAGGATGAAAATAGTGCTAAGCTATTGTTTATTAGTACGGCGAC
>JAFGJB010000017.1 GCA_016929295.1 Candidatus Zhuqueibacterota bacterium
AAAGTGGGTGTTCATCTGCTTTTACCCGGGCGATTTCACATTTGTCTGAGCGACCGAAGTGTCAGCGGTCGCTGCCAATTATGAAAAGTTGCAAGAATTAGGCGTCGAAGTCATTTCCATCAGCGTTGACAGTCAGTTTGTCCACAAAATGTGGAATGATCAAGAATTGTCCAAGATGGCCAAGAAAGACGTACCGTTTCACATGGCGTCGGACGGCGCCGGCAATGTCGGCAAGATCTATGGCGTCTATGATGAAAACGCCGGCGTCGAGTTGCGCGGTCGGTTCATCATTGATCCGGACGGCGTGATTCAGGCTATGGAAGTGTTGACGCCTCCGGTTGGTCGCATGTTAAGCGAGAGCATTCGCCAGATACAGGCGTTTCAACATGTTCGCAAGACAAAGGGCGCCGAAGTCTGTCCGGCAGGTTGGACGCCCGGCAAAAAAGTCCTGAAACCCGGTCCGGCGCTCGTCGGCAATGTCTGGAAAGAATGGGATCCGTTCAAGGATCATTAAAAAAATCACCACATCCAATGCGCGGGGATAGACTCATGGATCTCAATTTGCAAAGAAAAGGAACTTTATGACATCCGCCAAAAGGCTCAAAAGCTATTCCATGCCGCAGACGATCGTCCTGGTTCTCCTGCGAATGGTCATCGGCTGGCATTTTTTGTATGAGGGAGTCGCCAAACTTTTCACTCCCGGCTGGTCGTCCGCTTCCTATCTCGACTTGTCGCGCTGGATTTTTCACGACTTTTTCAGCTCGATTGTCGCCAATCCGCTGACGTTGAAAATTGTCGATATCCTCAATGTCGGGGGACTCGTGTTGATCGGCCTCGCTCTCTTGCTCGGCCTGTTCACGCGATTCGCCGCCATTATGGGCATGCTCTTGCTGCTGCTCTATTACGTCGCGCATCCGCCTTTTGTCGGCATGGGCTTTGGCTTTCCCACCGAGGGGAATTATCTGGTCGTGGACAAAAATCTGGTCGAGTTTTTTGCCCTGGCGGTCGTAGTGCTGTTTCCGACGACCAGTCTGGCCGGCTTTAAGCGGATATACAACTTTTTTGTCAGAAAAAAAACAGCAGCGGCAGGCAGCGATGTGATAAAGCCCACCGCAGAGCAGGTGCGGCCGGATGTCGGTCGGCGCGAGGTGCTCAAGAGTCTGGCAACGCTGCCGGCACTGGGCGGTTTTGTCTATGCGGTCATGAAGAAGCGAGGCTGGGAGAGTTATGAACGCAGGCATCTGGCCGAGGGCGTGGATGCGGTGACCTCGGCGACGGTCAAATCTTTTGATTATACCAGCCTGCAGGAGTTGAAAGGACCGACACCGATTGGTCGCATCGGCGACCTGGAGCTGAGCCGAATGATCCTCGGCGGCAATCTGATCGGCGGCTGGGCGCACGCGCGCGATCTGATCTATGTCGATAAACTGGTCAAGTCCTATCACAGCAAGGAAAAGATTTTCGAGACCTTTTTATTGGCTGAAAAGTGCGGCATCAACTGCTTTTTAACCAATCCGATTCTATGCCAGGTCATCGAAGAATATTGGCGACGTCGTATCGGCGCCATCAAATTCATCTCCGATTGCGCCTACAAGGGCGATGTGATCACTGGCATCAAGATGTCCATTGACAGCGGCGCGCATTCCTGCTATGTACAGGGCGGCATTGCCGACAGCCTGGTGAGCAATGGCGAAATCGACGTCATCGCCAAATCGCTCGACCTCATCCGCAAAAGCGGATTGCCGGCGGGCATCGGCGCGCACGCGCTGGCGACGGTCAAGGCGTGCGTCGATGCGGGATTGCAGCCCGACTATTGGATGAAGACGTTGCATCAGACCAATTACTGGTCGGCCAGTCCGACAGAGCAGCACGACAATATCTGGTGCACCGAGCCGGATGAGACCATCGCCTATATGCAGGCGCTGCCGCAACCATGGATCGCGTTCAAGGTGTTGGCTGCCGGCGCTATTCGTCCGAACGTCGGTTTTCAGTACGCCTTTCAAAACGGCGCCGATTTCATCTGCGTCGGCATGTACGATTTTCAGATCGTCGATGATGTCAACATCGCCCTGGAAGCGCTGGCGGCCAGCGAGGGACGCCTGCGCCCCTGGCGCACATGATGTTTTTGCGGTGCAATGATAAAACACAAGGGAACAAGTGAGGAGTAGATGAGATGACAAATGCAGGCGTGAAACGACGTGACTTTATCAAAGGCGCCGCAATTGCGGGCGCCGGTCTGACGATTCTTCCCGGCGGATTTCTGTCCGGACAAAACGCCCCGAGCAACAAGCTGAATATTGCGCTCATCGGCGCCGATGGCCGGGCGCGCGCGCACTATCGGGGTTTGAAAAATGAAAATGTCGTCGCATTGTGCGATGTCGATGAGAATCATCTCGCCTTTGCCGCAAAGGAATTTCCGGCGGCGCAGCATTACGTGGACTGGCGTAAATGTCTCGAACAGAAAGATCTCGATGCCGTGGTCTGCTGCACGCCGGACCATTCGCACGCCTTCATCGCGGTCTGGGCGATGAATCGCGGATTGCACCTTTATCTTGAGAAACCGATGGGCATCAGCGTCGAAGAAGTGCGCCTGGTGCGCGACGCCTATCTGAGGAACAGGGACAAAATCGCCGTGCAGCACGGCACCCAGCGCCACGAAAAGCCGAACTTTGATCGCGTGCGCGAACTCATCCGCGACGGCGCCGTCGGCGAGCTGTCGCAGGTGCACGCGTGGGGAAATCGTCAGCTTCGCCGCCCCGGCTATCCCAAAGGCGAGGGGACGCCGCCGAAACATCTGCATTACGATCTGTGGCTTGGCCCGGCGCCGTGGCATCCCTACAGTCCCGAATACTTTTCCGGCGGTCCGGGCATGAACTGCCTGCAGTGGAACATGTACTGGGATTTCGGCACCGGTCAGATCGGCGACATGGGTAGCCATACCATGGACCTCGCCTGGAATGCCCTGGAGGCGGGCATTCCGACGACGGCTGAGGCAAAGGGCGACGCGTATAACGCCGAGGTGACGCCGGTCGAATTGACCATGACCTTCAAAGTGCCGGCCAATGCGTGGCGGCCGGAAATTGATGTGCTGTGGCATCAGGGCGGCGCCATGCCGAAATCGCCGCGGGACTATGTCGATCTCAACAAGATCG
>JAFGJB010000001.1 GCA_016929295.1 Candidatus Zhuqueibacterota bacterium
CGCCCAAGGCCCTGCGGAAAGAAATCAGGGCGGAGATCGAAAAGATGACCAAGATTTATGTCGGAAAATGATCTTTTTGGGGGACCTCGACCTGGATTTTGCAGGCGCCGAGTTTGTGAAAGATGTAAGGGAAGGCATCAAGGGTAAAGCTGTAGCACTTTACCGCGAACCCTTTATAACACAGCAGATTTTACGACATCGGTGCCACCGAAGGATGGACAATTTTGAACGTTTGTCGACGGGCAAAAAATTTGCCGATTGGTGCCTCATCTTTTATGAAAATATAATATAACATGCTGATTTAAAATGGTTATTAATCCTATTCAAGATTATTCACGCAAAATTCAAGTAGGACATTAGATGACCTAGGTGGGGGTGTAGAGTGGGGATGTTTTTTCCATTTTCGGATTGAGCGGAAGGGAATGGGGCGTTTGGGATTTTGGATCGTAAGCGCAAAGCTTGGCTGAGGCAGACAAGGTATGTTGCATGAAATTGGGTAGGGAATTTATTGCAGGCGGGGGGATGGTCGATAGATAGAACGTGGTAAGAACAGGTCAAGGGGAGTTATGAACGCTTGCCTATGCGCTTATCTAATCTCGAGGATCTGAAATGAGTATTGCACATATACGCAATGACGATGGCATTGAGCAGGAGCTTTTTGAACACCTTTTAGGGGTTTCAGAAAAAGCAAAATTTTTCGCAGAGAAAATAGGATTGAAAAACCATGGCGAATTGCTTGGGCTGTTGCACGACATCGGCAAATATAGTCAAGAATTTCAGGTTTATATCAAATCTGCAGCTGGACTAATCAATCCCGATGAAGATGATTTTATTGATGTCGATAACAAGCGCGGAAAGATAGACCACTCCACCGCGGGAGCGCAACTGGTATGGAGAAAATTGTCAAGGAAGGGCCAGGTAGGCAAAATCGCAGGACAAATGCTTGCCCTTTGCATCGCTTCCCATCACTCCGGGCTCATTGATTGTATTGGTGTTTCTAACGACTCATTTGGAGACGATCTGTTTGCTAAACGCATGAGCAAGCCGGAAGAAAGAGTCCACTTAGAAGAAATTCTTTGTAAGGCAGATTCACAGTTAATTGAAAGGGTTAATTCGCTTGTGGCCTCACCTGATTTGATCCCTGACATGAAAGATGTCTTTGCCAAAATTATTAAAAGACAATCGATAAAAAATGATAATTTGCAAGTAGTCAACTTCCATTTCAGTTTACTTGTTCGTTCCCTGTTTAGTGCATTGATAGATGCGGATCGAGTAGATACAGCGGATTTTGAGAAACCTCATGCCGCGTTCCATAGGCAGCTTGGCATATATGAAGATTGGGGCACACTGATCGCTCGCCTGGAAGGACATCTGGCGGATCTTAAGCTAAGGCACCCCGTTGACTGTCTGCGTAGAGACATTTCACTTAATTGCTTGCAAGCTGCCTCTCTTGACAAAGGCATCTATACAATGACTGTGCCAACAGGTGGCGGCAAAACCCTTTCAAGTTTACGTTTTGCACTCCACCACGCAAAAAAGCACGCTATGGAACGTATCCTTTACGTAATTCCATTCACTTCCATCATTGATCAGAACGCTGATGTAGTTCGTTCTATTCTTGAGCCCAATAGTAACCCTGAAAGCAGAGGAAAGATCGTTCTTGAACACCACTCTAATCTTACGCAGGAACACCAAGGATGGAAGGAAAAAGTCCTGTCTGAGAACTGGGATGCACCGGTAATTTTTACAACAATGGTTCAATTGCTGGAAACATTGTTCGGCTCAGGCACCAGAGGCGCGAGACGCATGCACCAACTTTGCAATGCCGTGTTGGTTTTTGACGAAATCCAGACATTGCCAGTGAGATGCATCCATATTTTCAACAATGCTATGAATTTCATGGTTGAACAGGGAGGCAGCACAGTTTTGCTATGTACAGCGACTCAGCCACTTTTGGACCAAGTTGACCCAAAGAAAGGTTCGATCCAGCTCTCCACTGATGCACCTGAAATTATCCCAAATGTGAGCAGGTTGTTCCATGAATTGCAGCGTGTAAAAGTTAAGGATAGTCGTGAACCAGGAGGATGGTCGCTGGAGAAAATCGGCGAACTTGCCGCAAATGAGGCCCAACATGCGGGAAGTTGCCTCGTCATTGTCAACACAAAAAAGGAAGCTCGGAACCTCTTTAATTATTGTTGTAATTTTGGCGTCGAATTTCCCGTTTTTCATTTAAGTACCAACATGTGCCCCGCTCATCGCCGTGTTGTCCTGTCCGAAATTCGCAAACGTTTAACCAATAATAAGCCGTCATTGTGTGTTAGCACTCAGTTGATTGAGGCAGGTGTCGACGTGGATTTTGGTGCAGTGGTTCGCTTTGCGGCTGGACTCGACTCGATTGCGCAGGCTGCAGGTCGGTGCAATCGAAATGGCTGCAATAAGTGTGGATTGGTGCATATCGTAAACCCAAAGGACGAAAATCTGGATAAATTACCTGATATACTCATCGGGAAAGACAAAGCTGAGAGAGTTCTCGACGATTATGCAAAAGATCCAGGCCAATTTTGCAATAACCTTCTGGGTCAAGAAGCCATGGACTGGTACTATCAAAATTATTTTTTCTCCCGCCGGAATGAGATGATTTTCCCCATATCTAGTGAGCGGATAGGTCATGACGATGATTTGCTTAACCTGCTTTCAAACAATTCACTTGCGGTAGGCGAATACGGAAAGAGGAAAGGAAATTTCCCGGAATTATATTTTCGTCAAGCTTTCATGACTGCATCTAAAGTATTTAGAGCACTCAATGCGCCAACGCAAGGTGTAATTGTCCCATACGGAGATGCGGGTCGCGAGTTGATTACAGATTTGTGCGCTGCATTTGAAGTCAACAGACAGTACAAACTTCTTAAACATGCACAGCAGTTTTCCGTTAATGTTTTTCCGGATGTCTTGAAAAGGTTGATAGGTAAAGAGGCGCTTCGCCCAGTTCAGGAAGGAACAAGTATTCTTTATCTTGATGAACCTTATTACAGCGAAACATTTGGGTTATCAGAAGAACCGGTTGAAGAATGGAGGTTTCATTGTGGCTGAACGAAACAGCATTGAGTTTTGTGTATGGGGACGATACGCTCTGTTCACCGATCCTTTGACCAGGATCGGTGGGGAAAAATGCTCGTACCATATTCCCACGTACGAGGCATTAAAGGGCATCGCGAAGTCAATCTACTGGAAACCAACTATTGTATGGGTGATAGATAAAGCTCGTGTGGTGCGACGTGTTAGGACCGAGACAAAAGGCATGAAACCGATTGAATACGGCGGCGGAAACTCTCTCGCAATTTATACATATCTCGCTGATGTTGAATACCAAGTCCAGGCTCATTTTGAATGGAATGAATACCGTCGGGAATTGGAAAGAGACCAGATTGAAGGCAAACATTACGCCATTGCCAAACGGATGCTGGAGCGTGGTGGTCGACAGGATGTCTTCCTTGGCACCCGTGATTGCCAGGGATATGTCGCTCCGTGTGAATTCGGTACGGGTGAAGGCTATTACGACGGTGCTGGTGAGCTTGCCTTCAGCTTGATGTTTCATGGCTTTGATTACCCAGATGAAGCCGGAACAAATGAACTTAACGCGCGTTTCTGGAGTCCGGTTATGGAAAATGGGGTCATCCGTTTTAAAAGGCCCGAGGAGTGCAAAAAGCGCAAATTTGTCCGTGAGATGTTTCCTAAAGCATTCCGTGAAGGTGAGAACCTGCGTAATGTGAGAACCGAAGCAGCTGAAATAGGAGCATAAAATGGCCTGGATGCAAAAACTATATAAAACCTATGCGTCATGCAGTGAAAAGCAAATGGCGGGCAACTCATTAGTTCTTCCCGTTAGCCATACCACACAACAGGCACATGTGGAAGTCGTGCTTGATTTGGATGGTAACTTCAGACGTGCGAGTGTCATTTCCCCAGAAAACGCAACAACATTAATCCCATGTACTGAAAAATCCGGAGGAAGGTCTGGAAACAAGCCTATTAATCATCCTTTGTGCGACAAATTGCAGTATGTTGCTGGGGATTTTGTCGATTTCGGGGGCGAAGTTACTTCCGGTTTCGCAAATGACCCTGCCGAGCCTCATAGAGATTATGTTCAAAGCTTGTCCAAGTGGGCCAGTTCAAAATTCTGCCACCTGAAACTGAATGCCATATTACGCTATGTGAAAAAAGGGCGGGTTATCGCGGATTTGGTATGCGGAGAGATTCTGCCTATTCATTGTGACGGTGAGACGCGAGGGAAATTATTGAAAAGATGGGAAGGGAAAAAGGATCAAATGCCTTTAATTTTCAAATTACTTCCTGGCAGTCAATGCCCACAGGATGCTTTTGTGCGCTGGCGGGTTGAGATACCTGGTGACCTTGTTTCTGGAACTTGGGAAGATTCCTCATTGATTCAAGCCTGGATAGGTTACTACGAAAGCCGGCAATCCAAGCGTGGATTTTGTACTGTGAGTGGTGTCCATAGTATCCTTGCCGAGCAACATCCCGCCAAGCTGAGAAATGGAGCAGACAAGGCAAAACTGATTTCATCTAACGATAAGACCGGATACACATTTAGAGGTCGCTTTATAGATTCAGACCAGGCAACCGGGGTCGGTTTCGATGTCACCCAGAAAGCCCATAATGCGCTTCGTTGGCTTATTGATCGGCAGGGTTATCGTAATGGGGATCAGGTTTTTGTCGCCTGGGCTGTAGGCGGCAAGCCCTTGGCCGATCCGTTTGCTGATTCGTTATCCTTATTCCTTGCTATTGAAGGGGAGGATGCTGCTTCTCCAGAAAACTCTATTACCGTTGAGCCCGGCGATGTTGGGCAGGCCTTTGCACTACGACTGAATAAGGCTATCGCTGGTTATAGCGCCCGGATCAACCCAACCGATGATATTGTGGTTATTGGGTTGGACTCTGCTACTCCAGGGCGTATGGCGATTATTTTATACCGAGAATTGATAGGTTCAGAGTTCTTAAAGCGTATTCAATGTTGGCATGAACGCTATGCCTGGCTGCAAAATTTTGGGAGAGACAGACATTTTGTGGGAGTGCCATCGCCAAGGGATATTGCCGAGGGAGCCTTTGGTCGCCGCCTTGACGACAGACTCCGCAAAGCGACGGTTGAACGCCTGTTGCCTTGTATCGTAGACGGGAGTGCGGTTCCTCGTGACTTGATTATTTCTTGCTGCAGGAGGGCGTCGAATCGTACTGGTATGGAAAAGTGGGAGTGGGAAAAATGTTTGGGCATAGCCTGCGCCATGTTCAAAGGATATCACAAGGAAAGGGGGTACAAGATGACACTTGAAAACGAAAGGACGACTCGAGACTATCTTTATGGTCGATTATTGGCAATTGCTGACAACATCGAAGGATACGCATTGAGGCTTGCCGAAGAAAGCGCAGGGCGTAATACGACTGCCGCTAGACTGATGCAACGGTTTGCCGATAGGCCTTATTCAACATGGCGGAACATTGAGCTTGCCTTGGTTCCGTACAAATCGCGATTAAAATCTTCGGAAAAAGGCCGGCGCTTTCTCCATAAGAGGGAACAAGCCCTTGATGAGGTGATGTGTGCATTCAAACCCGATGATTTTATAAAGGATGCTGCCCTTAGCGGCGAGTTTTTGCTTGGCTATCATTGTGAACGCACCGCTCTTTTTCAGTCATCCGTTAATGAAGAAGTGAACATTGATAAGGAAAAATAAGGAGAAAAACCATGGTGACTCTGCAGAACAAAATCGATTTTGCCGCAATCATATGTGTAAAAAACGCCAACCCTAACGGTGATCCATTGGACGGGAACCGCCCGCGTACCAACTATGATGGCTTTGGTGAAATTTCTGATGTATGCATCAAACGTAAACTGCGTGACCGATTACTTGAGTGTGGATATCCAATTTTTGTTCAGTCAGAAGATCGCAATGTGGACGATGAACCCAGCCTTCGCTCTCGCGCGGAATCCAATGAACATGGCTTGGGAAAAGAGGCCTTCGGGAAAAAGGCCAAAAAAGCTGAGACAGCTAAAGCTGCCTGCGAAAAATGGTTTGATGTTCGGGCATTCGGTCAGGTTTTTGCTTTCGGAAAAGGCAATGACGCATCCGGTGTGTCAATTCCTATTCGTGGCCCGGTAACTGTTCAATCCGCTTTCAGTGTCGAACCCGTGCGCGATAAGGTGTCGAGCATCCAGATTACTAAGAGTGTCAACTCTGAAACAACGGAAAGCGGTAAAAAGAGTTCAGACACGATGGGCATGAAGCATCGCGTGGATAACGGAGTCTATGTCTTTTGTGGGAGCATGAACCCTCAGCTTTCTGAACGGACCGGTTTTACAGATGAGGATGCTGAGGCCATTAAGTCTGTTTTGCCACGATTATTTGAAAATGATGCATCTTCGGCCAGACCGGAAGGTAGCATGGAAGTGGTCAAGGTATTCTGGTGGAAACACGATTGTAAGTCTGGTCAATATTCTTCAGCTAAAGTACATCGGACATTGAAAGTGAATCAGGATGGAAGCTTTGAACTCGAAAAATTGGATGGCTTGGAACCAGGGATCATCGAGGGGTTCTGAATTGTGCGGCTTTCTTACTTAAGAGAGTCCCATAAGAATAGCCGCCTACAGAACACGACGAAATGGACGATCGCAAGAATTCATTCAAACTCATCCCGGCCCACGGTGGGTATCGCGCTTTGCAATCCTATCAGATGGCGGAGATTGTGTATGACGGCACGGTGGTGTTTTGTGACCGTTTTATCTCCAAACGGTCGCGCACACATGATCAGATCGTGCAGGCTGCGCGGAGCGGCAAGCAAAACATCGCCGAGGGGGGCATGGCCTCCGGTACCTCCAAGAAAACCGAACTCATGCTTGTCGGGGTGGCGCGGGCAAGCTTGGAGGA
>JAFGJB010000234.1 GCA_016929295.1 Candidatus Zhuqueibacterota bacterium
GTCCTTTTTGAAAAATGGGATGGCGTCACAGGAGGTCTGAGCGGCCTGTTAAATAATTCGAGATATCCGGACAGCCCGACCAGTAGCATAGAAATCACTTCGTGGGAAATACCAACGGATGTCGGCGACAGCTACGGCACGAGAATACGCGGCTATTTGCACCCGCCGGCAACAGGCAAGTATATCTTTTGGATCTCCAGCGATGACCAATCTCAATTATTCCTGAGCAGTGATGGTGACCCCGCCAACAAGGCGAAAATCTGTGAAGTCACGAGTTGGACAAATTCGAAAGAATGGGGCAAAGAGACCAATCAGAAATCTGCTGCCATATCACTGGAAGTTGGCAAACATTATTACATGGAAACCATTCACATTGAGGGCAGTGGCGGTGACAATCTCGCTGTTGCCTGGCAGCTGGAAGGTGGTAGCCGCGAAGTCATCAGCGGGGATTATCTATCACTCTATTTAGGTGACTGAACTATCAGTTCATTTTTGCACGCCCGAGAAAAATTCTCGGGCGTTTTTTCTTATCTCCCCTGTCAGATATCTGATCATTCATGGATTATTATTGCGCCAAGGATTTTGCCGGACCATCGTTTGAGCTGTTTCAAATGCCGCATCTAATGGCCCTGGCCGTCGTTCTCCTCTTTACATCATTTGTCATATTCCTACGATGGCGTCAGAATCAAATACTGAACGATACATTCCGCACATCGCTCGCTGTTTTGTTAATTCTGCAAGAAATCTCTTATCACCTGTGGAATATCTACATCGATGAGTGGACGCTGCAAAAGATGCTGCCCCTGCATTTGTGCAGTGCCTTTGTGTGGCTGAGTGCGGTCATGCTGATCACCAGGAGTCGCTCCATTTACGAATTCAGCTTTTTTCTCGGCACAGCCGGCGCCTTGCAGGCATTATTGACCCCGGACATTGCTGACTATGGTTTTCCGCACTATCGCTTTTTCCACGTCTTCATCTCGCACGGCGCCATCATCATCGCGGCAGTCTATATGACGATCGTCGAGGGCTATCGGCCGACATGGCGGTCGATGCGCAGAGTTTTTCTCTGGTTGAATGTTTATGCCGTTTTCGTCTACTTGATCAACATGCTGATCGGCAGCAATTATATGTATGTGACGCACAAGCCGGAAACCGCCAGTCTGCTCGATGTATTGGGACCGTGGCCGATTTACATTTTGGCCGGAGAAGCCATGGCTCTCGTCATGTTCCTCCTCCTCTACCTGCCATTCGCGCTCTCCGACCGAAGAACAGCCAGAAATACCGGATGAGAAAAAATTCGCCGAGGATTTCCTAGTCATCGGCGTTAAATGGGTAAGGACTTGTAGTCCGTATAGCGCTTAAAGCCCTCAGACATTCCACGTCCAGGGAATGAATCCCTGGACGATCGATCTTTTTCAAACCGCTGCTTACTGATTTTATTGTCGTTCCTGAGCTAACTGTATAGGCAAGCTCAAACAATATTTTTTGATAAAAAATGCTCAGTTCATCGAACCTTATGTTTTTTATAATCTTCGTGCTTCGTGTGCTCCGTGGTGAATAATCCAGGCTAGATGATATAATCTGTCCCATAAGGCCAGCGCTGCGGTCGCGACAGCATGGCGTTCGCTTCGTCATCATTGATAAAGCGCTCTTTTTGTGCATCCCAATAGAGCTTGCGCGGCAGCTTCATGGCGATGTGGCTGATAAGGCAATTGGTGCAGGCGCGATGCCCGACTTCTGCCGGTGCGATGGGTGGTTTACGCGTCACAATGCTGTTGAGCCAGTCGCCGTGCTGTTCCTCGCTGATGGGCAGATGAATTTCATCAGCGCCGATCTCTGATGTGAGAATTTTAGGATCACTCGCCTCCAGAGCCTGCGCATTCAGACCACGCCTGATCGGATCCGTCGCCGTGACAGTATAGTCGCCGCGCGTGACAAAAATCCAGCCCTCATCGCCTTCAAAGCGAACGCCATTGGGAAAGTCACCGCTGATCTGCATGGTGGCGCCGTTGGCAAATGTTGCTTCGACATAGAAAGGACCATGCACGTCCCACAAACCGGAGGTCGGAAACTCCGCTCGGGCTTCCACGGCAATCGGACCCGTATATTCTGTGCCCATACCCCAGTTTGCTGTATCGAGATGGTGCGCCCCCCACCCGGTGATCATGCCGGCGCCGAACTGCTCACAGCGCAGCCAACCGGGACGCGAATAGTCGTTCTGGGGATGCACGCGCTTTTCCGTATAGTAAACATATTCAGTGGCGCCAAGCCACATGTCGTAATTCAGGTTCGGCGGTACGGGCATTTCCGCTTCTTCCGGGCCGGACGGATCGCCAGGCAAACCGATCTTTATATTTTTCACCTGGCCGATGCGGCCATTGCGAACCAGTTCGCAGGCGATGCGAAATTGCGGCATGGAACGCTGCTGACTGCCGATTTGCAGGATGCGCCCTGTTCGATGAATCACATCGCTCATCAGACGGCCTTCCGCCACCGTGAGCGACGCCGGTTTTTGCAGATAGATGTCTTTGCCGGCCAATGCTGCCTCGATAGCCGGCTGTGCATGCCAATGATCCGGCGTACTGATGATGACGGCGTCGATCTCCTTGTCAGCAAGGAGATCTTTATAGTCAGCATATGTTTTTATATCGCTGATCTTTTTGTTTTTATTTTTTTCATACCACGTCGCAATAAACTGCTTGCCTTCTTCGAGACGCTTGACATCCAGATCGCTGACCGCCATGACCCGGGCATTGTCGTATTTCATCGTTTCCGGCAGGTCATGATCGCGCGCGATGCGACCGCAACCAATCTGGCCGACATTGATCCTGTTGCTCGGCGCATTTTTGCCAAGGACAAAAGACGGGACGATCATCGGTGCTGCGATGGCAGCTGTCGTCCTTTTGATAAAATCTCTTCTTTTCATAATCACTCCGTTTCGATCAGGCCAAAGCCTCCAGCATTTTGACGATATGCTTATAAAACACCGCCACAGAGCCGATGTGAACGCGTTCCTCAGGCGAGTGCGGGTACTTGATCGTCGGGCCTACAGAGATCATATCCATGCCGGGAAATTTTTCACCGATGAGCCCGCACTCGAGTCCGGCGTGGATGGCCTGATATTGCGCTCGTTTTCCGGTCACCTCTTTATAAGTGGCGAGCGCCACCTTGAGCAACTCGGAGTCGAGATTGGGCATCCAGCCGGGGTATCCCTTTGGCTGCTCGACGGATGCGCCGGCCAGTCCGGCGATGGCAGCGAGCTTGTCAAGGGTTGCCCCAAGTGCTTTCATATTGGAGCTGCGACTGCTCATCAGCACGTTGAACGCTTTCGAATCACAAGTGACTGCTGCGACATTATTGGATGTTTCGACGAGATTTTTAATTGTCCGGCTCATTGCCAGCGGGCCGTGCGGCAATGCGAACAGCAATGACAGCAATCTTGCCTGGGATTTTTCATCGAGAACCTTGCAGTCCGTTTTGGCAATTTCCTCAACCGAGATCTGCATGGCCTGCTCTATCGGGCTGAACTCTTGCTGGATATCCTGAAGCGCTGAATTCAATTGCGATTTGAATTTACGAAGTTCGCTGCCATTGATGACGAGTTGTGCTGAGGCTTCTCGCGGAATGGCGTTATGTTTATCACCGCCATGAAAACAGGCCACCTCGATGGGCATAATTTGACTGAGCTGATAAAGCAGTCGGTTCAATATTTTCAAGGCATTGCCGCGCCCTTCATGGATGTCAATGCCGGAGTGGCCGCCGCGCAGGCCTGTGAGTTTTACGAGCAGCGCTTTGTTTCCCTTGGCGGAGGTGCGTTTGACCGGAAGGGTCAGATTGGTATCGCGCCCGCCCGCGCAGCCAACCGAAAATACGCCGATCTCCTCGCTGTCCAAATTGATCATCATTTGGCCATGCAGCCATTTCCTGGACACTGACCTGGCGCCATTGAGACCGCGTTCTTCATCAACGGTGAACAATCCTTCCAGCGGACCGTGCACCAGATTATCATCCGCGAAAATTGCGCAGATCGCTGCCACACCAATGCCATTGTCAGCGCCGAGCGTCGTTCCATCGGCTTGCAGCCAGTCGCCACGGCGCACGAGTTGAATGGCGTCGGAATCGAAATCAAACTCTTTTGTTGAATTTTTTACGCACACCATATCAAGATGGCCTTGCAGGGCAATCGTCCTGGCATCCCGGTGTCCCGGCGAGGCGGATTTGCGCACAATGACATTGCCGGTCTTGTCTTTTTCGTACTCACATCCCAATTCTTTTGCAACGGAAATGACCCATTCTGCAGCAACTTTTTCATTTCCGGATGCGCGCGGGATTTTACGGATGGCGTCAAAATAGTGCCAAAGCAGTTTGGGCTCAACATTTTCAATAACAGACATTGCTACCTCCTGATCATGACTTGCTCTGATTTTTAGAAATATACAAGAAGGGTGAATGAATAGCAAGCAAAGACTGAAAGGAATCGAAATTTATCCCCCATTTGAAAACATGTCGACTGGCCGGTGCGGCAGAGTTTTTGCAGCTCAGCGTTCTATGATGGACACGCTGCCATTGACAGTTTCAAGCTCGATGAGCTCACCGCCACCATTTATTTCGCCGCTGACGTTTTTGGGTCCCCATTTTCCTCTCACTTCAAGCGGGAAATCGGTGTTGATGCTGCCGTTGACCGTCGAAATTTCAACGTCCGCTGCAATGTCTCCATCAAGCGCAAGTTTAACGCTGCCATTTACCGTGTTCAGGCTGACGCCGTCCATCAAATCGCTTGTGCTGATATCAACATAAATGCTGCCATTCGTAGTGCTGGCCTCAACAGCTCCGGCAATTGCCTCGGCAGTTATCTTGCCATTTGTCGTAGAGAGGGACAGCTTGCCCTCGACGCCGACCACGTCGACGGCGCCATTTACCGACGATGCTTCAATATTCATCTCTTCGGGCACCTTGATCGCAAAGTTCACCGTCACGTTCGGTTTGCCGACACCGGAAATCCAGTCCCAGAAGCCGCCGCTTCCATCATGAGGCTTTTCAACGCGGATATCCAGCCGGTCATTTCGTTTTCGCACGACGATCTCGACGTTTTCCATAAAGTCGCGCGCATCCCTTTTGTTGCTGGCGCGAACCTGGATTTCGGCATACACATCAACACCATCCTCGTCCCAGGTCTCGATGAATATTTTACCGTTGACGGTTTCGACAGAAACCTCGTCGCCGTCAAATTCATGTTGCTTGTGATATTCGCGCGTGATCGTCCCGCTGAAACAGGCTGCCAGCCCCACAAGCAGAAAAAGTACGAAAGATACTGTAATTTTTTTTGGCATATTTATTTGCTCTCCTCGGAAATAGATTTGCCCTTTCAATCCTCTCTACGGAATTGCGTCAAAAAATGTTCCAGAAAATATTGGCAGGCCTGGCGCCGCTGATGCCTGACCAGAGGAGGCGATAATTGCAGATGTAACAGGAATTTATTGAAGGACTTAACTGTTGACAGTAAGTTTTATAATTGGTAAATTGAATTTTGCAAAACCATGATCATGCAGGAATTTGATAAAGGATATTTGTGAACATAAGCGAGATTGCCGAGCCTGTCAAGGAATATTTTGAAAATTTCGATTCAGTCTTTATAAAAAAATTTCATTCGCAGGTGCCGCTTGTTGATAAAGTGGTCAACTATATTGCCGGCAAAAGAGGAAAGCGCTTGCGCCCGCTTCTCGTTTTTTTAACAGCGCAGCTTCATGGCAGTGTCCTGGCAAAAACCATGAATGCGGCGATTGTGGTTGAGATGTTTCACACTGCCACCCTTGTGCATGACGATGTCGTCGATGGTTCAAACATGCGTCGAGGCTCCCGGACCGTCAACGATATTTGGGACAACAAAATTTCCATCCTCATTGGTGATCTTTTGTTTTCCAAAACTTTGGCCGCCATAGTTGACTTGCAAGATAATCACGCTGTCGCCATTCTGTCTGCCGCTGCTGAACGTATTACGGAAGGGGAATTGCTGCAGATTGCTTTCACAACCAAATCAAACGTCAGCGAAGCAGATTATTTCGATCTCATCAACAAAAAAACAGCGGCGCTTTTCAGCGCTGCGTGTCAGATGGGAGCGCTGTCCGTGAGGGACGATGCAACGGCGTTGCAGAACATGTCGGGCTTTGGCGAAAACTATGGCATTGCCTTTCAGATAATGGATGACCTCCTCGATTACCTCGGTGATACGCACACGCTTGGCAAGCCGACGGGAAATGATTTACGTGAAGGGAAAGTGACGCTGCCACTCATTCATGCCCTCAGCACTGCGCATGCAGACGCGCGTGCCGAAATATTGAGTGTGCTTGAGCGCGGCGTCGAGTCCAGCGAAGAGATCGCATCTATCGTCAAATTTATCTCGACCTACAGTGGCGTCGATTACGCGTTGAGCGAGGCAAAAAAATATGCGGCGCGAGCGCTTGAATTCCTTCAATCCTACCCGGACTCACCTGCAAAAAAGAGTTTGATAGAACTGGTTGATCATTCAATAAGTAGAGAAAAATAGCCCCTGGTCTCGCCCCTGCGCATGAATATTAATAAAATATTGATCATTCGCTCGAGCTCTATTGGCGATATTTTACTGGCAACGCCGTTGCTGCGACTCTTGCGGCACAGATTTCAGACCGCACGCATCGATTTCATCATAAAAACGCAATTTCATGATCTCCTGCGCATGAATCCCCTCATCGATCATATTTATACTCTCGACACGCGAGAGGGCATCTCGGCACTCATCCGCTTGCGCAAAGAGGCAAGGGAGCAGGGGTATGATCTCGTCATTGACATCCATAATAATATTCGCAGCCACTATCTGCGCAGAATACCGCATGCGCATATTGTCAAGATAAAAAAATACAAATGGTCTCGTTTCTTTCTGGTTGCGTTCGGCTGGAATTTCTATCGGGCTATTGTGCCGGTGCATCAACGCTATATCGACACGGTCGCCCATTTGGGAATTGTCGATGACGGACGCGGACTAGAGTTCTACCCGGATCCCGCCGTCCAAACATCCATGCACAGCAGACTCGGCGAGGCGGGATTTGATTTTGATCGACCGACAGTCGGCGTCGCCCCGGGCGCCAGCTTTGCCACGAAAAGGTGGCCGGTTGAAAATTTCGCCCAGGTGGTGAAGCGAATGGTGGATGAACTAAAGGTGCAGATCCTGCTTTTTGGAGACACATCCGATGCGCAGTTAACCCAATACATCGCGCGCGCGGCAGAGCACTCTGTATTCGATCTTGCCGGCAAACTAACGCTCATGGAATCCGCCTGTGCCCTGGCATATTCCAATGTTGTGCTGACCAATGACACCGGGCTCATGCATCTGGCTACGGCATTTAAAATATCGACGGTGGCGATCTTTGGTCCAACGGTCAGGGAACTCGGTTTTTTCCCTGTCGGCGCCAACACATCGGTCATTGAAAATATCGGTTTGTCCTGCAGGCCGTGCACCCATACCGGCCGGAAAACCTGTCCGAAAAAGCACTTTCAGTGCATGCGAGAGATAAAACCGGATCAGGTATTTGTGAGCGTGTGCGGTGCGCTCAAAGGGCAATCTCGAGGTTGCTAAAGAGCAGCAAAAACTGTATATTCAGGTGTTCATGGTGAAACCAAGATTCTGTGTCGACCGGGCGTTGGCGACCGTCTTCATTCTCTTGGCGAGCCTCATATTTCTCGATATCATTCTGACACAAAATCCGGGTGAAAGGCGACAGTGTGCAAGGACAAGAGTTAGCATATAAAATTGCCGATCTGATCCTCGAAAAAAAAGGCGAGGATATCGTCATTCAGGATTTGCGCGAGGTTACGTCGATGACCGACTTTTTTGTCCTGTGCAGTGTCGATGTGGATGTGCAGGCAAAAGCCATAATGGACCATATCAAAGACCAGCTCCTTTATCAAAGCATAAAACCCTGGCACACCGAAGGTAACGCCCACAGCAGCTGGATATTGCTTGATTTCGTCGATGTTGTTGTCCATATATTCAGAAAAGAAGCGCGCACTTTTTATGGTCTGGAACAGCTGTGGGGAGATGCAAAAACTGAAGAAATCAAGGAAAAAGATGACACCGCAGGAACACATACAAAGCGTACTGAGCAAGACTCTTGAGACGTTGGGCTTTGAGACGATTGATCCCAGGCTGTTGCTCCTTGAAAAACCAAAGCAGGAAAATTTTGGTGATATCGCCTCCACGGCGGCGATGAATCTGGCTAGAGAGGCAAAGAGGGCGCCGCGCGTTATCGCTCAGGAAATTATTGATCATTTTGAGATCGATCCTTTTTATATCGATAAAATTGAAATAGCCGGCCCGGGATATATCAACTTTTATCTAGCGCCGGCCTGCTTGCAAGCCATGATCGCCGACATCCGACGTGCGGGTGAGAATTACGGCAAAAGCGATATCGGCCGGGGACAGCGTATCCAGCTTGAATTTGTCAGCGCCAATCCGACGGGGCCGTTGAACGTCGTGAGCGCCCGGGCTGCCAGCGTTGGCGATGTACTGGCCAATCTTTTCTCCGCCATCGGATTCGCCGTGGCGCGCGAATATTACGTCAATGATGCCGGGCGACAGGTCAAATTACTGGGAGAATCGCTGGCCGCTCGATACCTCACAGCTTTGGGGCGGCCAACGCCGGTGCCGGCAGATGGTTATCATGGCGACTATTTGAATCATTTGGCAATGCAAATCATTGCGACCAGAGGCGAAGCCTTTTTAGCAATGGCGGAGGAGGAACGCGACAATTCTTTGGGCGAGATGGCGCTTGAACACATGCTGCAACGTCACAGAAAAAGCCTGGAGACTTTTGGCGTCCATTTCGACGTCTGGTTCCGCGAGAGCACCCTGCGCGAGAGTGAGGAACATCTCGCCATCCTGGACAGGTTGAAGAGCTCCGGCCATACTTTTGAAAAAGATGAGGCTGTCTGGTTCAGATCGAGTGAATTTGGCGATGAAAAAGATAGAGTCCTCATCACAAGCGATGGGCGCCCAACCTACTTCCTCGTCGATGTGGCCTATCACGAAAACAAGTACAACCGGGGTTTTGATCGACTGATCGATTTTTGGGGACCTGATCATCACGGCTATATCCCGCGCATGAGCGCAGCGCTGCAAGCGCTCGGACACCCGAAGGAAAAATTCGAGGTCAGCATCATCCAGCAGGTGAATTTATTACGAGATGGCAGGCAGTTTAAAATGAGCAAACGCGCCGGGGAGATCATCGAGATGGACGAACTGATCGACGAAGTGGGCGTCGATGCTTCGCGCTTTTTCTTCGTCGATCGCCGTACATCGCAGCAGCTCGATTTTGATATTGAACTCGCCAAAGAAGAAGGACAAAACAATCCGGTGTGGTATGTGCAGATGGCTCATGCTCGAGCCTGCAATATTTTCAAAAAAGCCCTGGAAAAGGGATATTCCACGTCGAACCTGAAGGATACGTCACGATTGACCGATGATTATGAACTGGCGCTCATCAAAAAGCTGATCGAGTTCCCGGAAACTGTCGCCCAGGCAGCATTGAACAGTGAACCCCATCGCCTTCCCGGCTACTTGAAAGAATTGGCCACAGCACTGCACCGATTCTACCACCAGAACATTGTCCTCATAGACGATGAAGCGATCAGGGAATCTCGACTTTTATTGACCGATGCCACGCGTCAGGTTCTGAAAAACGGCCTCGCTCTCCTCGGAATCTCCGCGCCGGAATACATGGCTAAACTGGACAGCGTCGAAGAGGTCGAGATTGGGTGAGAAAAAGTGACAAGAGTTTAAGGGAAAAGACGATGAGTTTACTGGTTGTTGGGAGCATGGCCTACGATGCGGTGGAAACGCCGTTCGATAAAATAGAAAAAGCGCTTGGCGGTTCGGCGATGTTTTTTGCGGCCGCCGCGAGCTATTTCACCCGCGTGAATCTCGTCGCGGTCGTCGGCGACGATTTTGATCATGATGACATTCGTTTTTTGCGCCAGAAAAATGTTGATCTTCAGGGGCTGAAGACTGAGAGGGGCGACACCTTTCGCTGGGCGGGCAGATATCACGATAATATGATAGACCGCGACACCCTCTACACGCGACTGGGCGTGTTTGAAAACTTTCATCCGCTGCTGCCGGAACAGTATAAATCGAGCGATTTTGTTTTCCTGGCCAATATACAGCCAGACCTGCAATACAATGTCATCCGCCAGATAACAAAGCCGATGTTCGTTGCCATGGATACGATGAATTTTTGGATAAGCGGCGCCCCTGACGATTTGAGAAGGACATTGTCGGTTGTCGATTGTCTCATCATCAACGACTCTGAGGTGCGTCTGCTCTCCGGCATGTACAATATTTATGCCGGTGCAAAAGTGATTCAGGAGATGGGGCCAAAGACGCTGATCATTAAAAAGGGGGAACACGGCGCCATCCTCGCGCACAAAGATTTCTATTTTGCCTGTCCAGCCCTGCCGATCGAAAAGGTCTTTGATCCAACCGGAGCGGGCGACACATTTGCCGGCGGCTTTATGGGCTACCTCGCCCAAACAGATGAAATAAACGACTCAAACCTTCGTCGCGCCATGGTGATGGGAGCTGTCATGGCCTCATTTTGTGTCGAAGGTTTTGGCGCCGACTGTTTGAAAGCACTGACGAAAGAGAGCATAAAAAAACGCGCCAGCCAATTAATGGCGCTCATCAAAGTGGATGCTGATCATCAATGGCTGATCGCGGAATAGACAGAGGCAAGAACAATATTCGCATGCGGGGGCTGTCTTTAACATGATCACCGTTGAACACATCTCGTTCGCCTATCCCTCGCATGGTGATAGCCCCAGAAACATTTTGACAGATGTATCCATCGATATTCGACCGGGAGAATCCATTGCCATCATGGGACACAATGGCTCGGGGAAAACCACATTTGCGCGCTGTCTCAACGGGCTGCTGATACCATCCTCAGGCGCAGTTGTCGTGGACGAGCTCGATACGGCCGAGCAAAAGAACCTTGTCGATGTGAGACGACGAGTCGGGATGGTCTTTCAAAATCCGGATAATCAAATTGTATCGACTACGGTCGAGCGAGAGATCGCATTTGGTCTGGAAAATCTGGGCATACCATACGAGCAGATGCATGCCATCGTCGATGAGATGCTGGAAAAGTTCAATTTGCTCCGATATCGTCTGCACCCCCCTCACTATCTTTCGGGAGGTGAAAAACAGCGACTTGCCCTCGCGGCTGTTATGGCCATGAAACCGCGCTATCTTGTACTGGACGAGCCCACATCCCTGCTGGACCCGATAAATCGAAAAGAGATCCTCAATATAGTCAAAGCGTTGCATGATCAGACCATGAGCGCAGAGCCCATCACGACCATTCTCATCACCCAGTTTCCGGAGGAGGCTCTCTTTATCGACAGGTTGTTGATTTTCAACCAGGGCCAATTGATCATGGATGACGATCCGCGCACTGTCTTCCAATCCAGCGAGGCGCTCGATCATCTCGGACTTGAACCGCCAGTGACAATCAAGGTGCACAAAATGCTTGACGAATGCATCAAATATTGACATTTGCAGATATTTGAAATATATTCGAAAGCGCACGTGCCAAAACAACCATTTGTGAACATTGACAAATGGCAAAAACCCCTGTTGCCTGTTCCAGTTGAAGAAATCCTTCAGCACACAAAAACTGGTCGACAAGATAATTCATATCAAAAAAGGAAAATAATTTGCATGGACACCTGATCTTTGAAATGATCATAAAGGCAGTTGGAGGCCTGGGGGTATTTCTACTGGGCATGAAACAAATGTCCGATGGCATGCAGGCCATAGCCGGTGAAAAATTCCGCAATCTCATTCGCAAGGTGACCGATAACCGTTTCATCGCAACCGGAATTGGGGCGAGCATCACGGCACTTATCCAGTCCAGTTCAGTCACAACAGTGATGGTGGTGGGCATGGTGAACGCCGGGATTATGAACTTGCAGCAAAGCATCGGCGTCATTCTCGGTGCAGACATCGGCACGACAATTACGGCCTGGATCGTGAGTCTAAAGATAGCTGATTATGGTTTGCCTTTATTAGGATTTTCCGCCTTTGTCTATCTCTTTGCTAAATCCGATCGCGTTCGATATACCGCAACTTTTGCACTCGGCCTGGGGATGATATTCTTCGGACTGGAGATTATGAAATCCGGTTTTTATCCTCTGCGCAATGATGAAAATTTTATTTCTCTTTTGACAAAATTTTCTCCGACGACTCTGTGGGGGTTGATAAAATGCGTTCTGGTGGGAGCCTTTGTCACAGCGGTGATCCAATCCTCTTCTGCGACAGTGGCGATCACCATCACGCTGGCGCAGACAGGCATCATTGATTACCAGACCGCTGTTGCCCTGGTCCTTGGCGAGAACATTGGCACAACAATTACTGCCTACCTGGCCTCACTCGGCGCCACAACCTGGGCAAAAAGGGCAGCCTATGCACATATTTCAATAAAAATAATGGGCGTCATGTTGATGTTGCCGCTGTTTCACATTTACGTCAAATTTTTGCAGATCGTCTTGCCAGAAACGTTCAATATAGGTCATCGAATCGCTGTCGCGCACTCCGGATTTAACATTTTGCTGGTGAGCGTTTTTATCTGGTTCATTAAACCGCTCACCACCTTCCTTGTCACACTTGTTCGAGAGAAAAATCTGCCACAATCACGGCAATTATTTCTCGATGTGCGGACGTTTGAAGTTCCCTTCATAGCAGTACAACAATCTTTTGAGGGTGTCGCTAAAATGGCTCAATCTGTTGGAGAAATGAATGAATGGCTGGAAAACGCCTTGACAAAACCAAATGACGAAATTGATCAAAAGCTTATGCGAAAAGAAGTGGAACTTGATGTCATGCAGAAGGATATAGTCGAATATATTGGTGCTCTCATGGCTCACACCCTGTCGCATGAAGATACCATAGAGCTGCGCAAGCAATTGCGCCTGGCAGACGAGTATGAATCCATAAGCGACTATTTAATTGTCCTGCTAAAATTGCGCAACAAAATCAGAAAAAATGGTTTAAAATTTTCTGACCAAGATAAAACACATCTTTCTGAACTGCACAACTTTGTTAGCGCCTACATCGGAAGCATAAGTGAGGCGATGGAAAATAAAGATCGCGCTATATTGAAAAAAGCCATGAGCGATGGCAAGATCGTCAATCAAAAAATAAAACAATATCGCACCGATCATCTCAACAGACTGGGCACCCGGCATGGTTCTCCGCTGCTGAGCTTGTTTTACACCGACATGCTCAGCGCTTATCGGCGCATAAAAGATCATGCGTTCAATATTGCCGAGGTTGTCGCCGGAGAAAAATGATATCGAAGGTCTATTCTTTTGCCTGTGAAAAGTGGACCATCTTGTCATCCTATTTAAAATGAAGGCGAACCCGTAACATATTATAGACGAGGAATGCGAAAGCACCGCCTGCGACAGCTGTGAAGAATTGTGGCAAAGACATCATCGCCAGGAGCTTGGCCGAGACGTTTGCACCCATGACGATGGGCAGGATAAATCGCGTTGTGTAATACAGAACAAGAAATTTGACCAGCGCTCCGCAAAGCAGTCCGAGCCAGGCGGCAGCGGAGGTCAAGACGTTCACATCCCGTAAACGCCGCGATTGCAGAAGCGAGAATATCATGACAAATAGAATGTTGGCGACGATGATGAACGGAATCATGGGCATCAAAAAACTGGGCAGTTGACCACGAACAACTGCAACGACCGGGGTGATGGCGCCCAGAAGCGCGCCAGCCGCAGGCGTGATGACCAATGACGTGAGAATGAGCATCATATTCACCAACGGCCCGGTGAACAGTTGCGGAAGTCCAATCATCTCAAAAACCAATGTGAGAGCAATCAAAAAAATAAAACGACTGATATTTTGGCTCGAAGACAAATGCAAATCCTCGGTCAGATTTTCCGTGAATGGCGGATTTTATTTGTATTTCTATGTGTTTAATTTACTTGTTAGACAAGTTTTATAACTGTATTTTAATCACTGCAACTTTTATATACAACTCGTTTTTTTCCTGTTTCAGAGAATAGAAACTTTATTATCGGGAGGCAAACATGGCGGACGTACAGACCATATCCAACTTGCGGCAAAAAACACAAAAAGAGATATTGAAAAAAGCTAACGTCATTGGCGTCGGCGTTGGCCGCAAAGAAACGGCAGGCAAGAAAGCGGAGGAGCTATCGCTGAAAGTGTTTGTTCAGGAAAAAGTTGCAGTATCCGCTCTTTTATCAAAAGATCTCATCCCGAAAGAGATAGACGGCATCAGTACGGACGTTACAGCTGTAGGTGAAATCTATTCATTTCAAAATCCACAAAGCCGACATCGCCCTGCAATGCCTGGTATCAGCATTGGTCACTATGCGATCAGTGCCGGCACATTCGGCGCTGTTGTGAGAGATGCGACGACAAATGAGCGTCTGATTTTGTCGAACAATCATGTCCTGGCAAACAGCAACAGCGCCGCAAAGGGTGACACGATCCTGCAACCGGGTCGCGCCGATGGCGGAAAAGATCCACAGGATCGGATTGCCGATCTTGAACGTTTTGTGAAAATTAACTGGAAAGACGGCGGTGGCGATGACAATTGCCCGATCGCCACTTTTTTCGAATCCTTGCTCAATTTATTCGCAGCCTTGACGGGATCCGGCACTCGACTCAAACAGGTCAGAGCGAATGCGATCAACCTCATCGATGCTGCTGTCGCAAAACCGGTAAATAATGAGATTATCGAGGATCAGATTTTAAAAATTGGCGCCGTCTCCGGCACAGCGGAGGCAGCGATTGGCATGACGGTGAAGAAAAGTGGCCGCACGACGGGATATACCGAAGGCGTCATCAATACGCTGGATGCGACAGTGGAGGTCAGCTACGGCAGCACGACCGCAATCTTTGAGCAGCAGATTTTCACCAATTATATGTCTGATCCTGGCGATTCGGGTTCGCTCATTGTCAGCGAAGACAATAAAGCGGTGGGGCTGCTATTCGCCGGCTCGTCGACGGTGACGGTGATAAATCCCATCGCCGCTGTGCTGGCGGGATTAAATATTGTTATTTAGTGCAAGACAGACAGCATGCCGTTTTACGATATTGTCACACTCATAGGCTTCGGATTTGGCGTTGCACTGTCAATCACACTATTCAGTCTCTCCCTGCAACGGACGCCAAGGCGCGCTATCGACAGAGCCTTTGGCATTCTTTTTTTATCATTCACACTCTGGTTTGGCGGACATTTTTTATCTCTGCTTCTCGATCTTTTGTTTGGCTCGGTTGTACAACTCGAGGTCAAGGCGCTGGTGATCCTGGCGTACGTCGGTCTTGCCATGACGCCCTCCTCGCTGCTGCACATTCAACTGGCAAGCCTGCAGAGCGCTCGCGGTCACGACAGACAACTCGGCCTCAAACATATTTTCATCATCCTGTTGTTTTATTGCCCTTTCATCATCTTTGTCGCCAGGAATGCCACAGCACTGCTGCACGACAACAGTTTCGATCCAGGTCGCAGTGAGATCGTCGATATTCCTTTCGCCCTGTGGATGATTTTTGCCATCACAATGTCCGTGACATTCTCCGAAAAACTGATTGAAACTGTGCGATACGAAGCAGATCGCCGATTTTATCGAGATATCAGCTATGTACTCGCAGCCATTGGCCTGGGAATCATTGTCGTGTATGTCTTTTCGTTTTATCGTCTACCCTACGTAGGCCAATATCTCGATCTGTTTATGCTGCTTTCGCCCGCGGTTCCCATGGCTGTTTTTCTCTATTACGTCTATCGATATAACTTTTATCGACTGGTGATAAAGCCGAGCCTGGTCTACTCGCTCATCTATGGCTCGGTGATGGCGATTTATCTGGTCGGCATCCGAAGATTCGGCGAATACCTGGCGCAATTTCCTGATGTGAATGAGGAACTGGTCGAGGGTTTGCTGCTCATTGCGCTGGTCTTTGCCTTTCAGCCTTTCCGATCATTGCTGCAGAACAGACTCGACAAAATATTCTTCAAAGATCGATACTATTACCAGCAATTTTTACGAGAATTATCGGACAGCATTAGCGGCATCGTTGACATGGAGCAACTCCTGAAGACAATTCGACACTCTCTGGAGAGCACGCTCAAGGTCACAAAGTGCACGATCATTATTTTCCAAAAAGACAACGATCATGTTGCCGTCATTAAAAAATGTGGCGACGCAGAATTTCCCTATTTCACTCTGTTAATCAACGCATTGCAGGACACGCAACATTTTCATCCGCGACGGCAGCTCAATGATCATCGCGTGTTCACAGCGCTCAAAAATAATGATCTGGCGCTGGCGATGCCCGTTTATTTCGAGCAGGATATTCGCGGGCTCATTGCTCTGTCTGAAAAAGCAAGCGGCAATCCATTTTCGGATGAAGAACTGGCGGTGCTGCATACTTTTGCCAACCAAATTGGTCTGGCAATCGAAAATGCCCGACTGGTGCAAGAGCGCCTCGAATTGATCGAACGGATTCATCAGGCGGAAAAATCAAATTCGCTGGGACAGCTCGCCACCACCATGTCGCACGAAATAAAAAATCCGCTCACTTCGATTAAAACGATTGTCCAGGTGCTGCACGAAAAGGCTGATGGAGAGGAGAAAAACGATCTAGGACTGGTCATTAACGAGATCAATCGGTTGCATGGCATTCTGGAAAAATTGCTCAGTTTTGCTCGACCGGCTGAGTCATCGACGGAACGGGTGGACGCATCCGTCATCATCGAGGATGCAGCTGCATTATTGCGACATCAGGCACAACAAAATAACATAACACTGGATTTCCGGCCGCCCGATGGCATACCGGCGATCATCGCCAAAAGGCAATCCATTCGTGAGATTGTTTTCAACCTCATGCTGAATGCCATACAGGCTGTCGGCTCAAATGGCGTTGTACACATGTCATTATCGGTTGGCAATGTCCCTGTCTCAATTGCCCGGCATCACAAGGTCAAGGATATCCCCCATTTGATCTTTGTCTGTCGGGATGATGGGCCCGGCATCGCCAAAGAGATTCGTGCGATGATATTCGAGCCGTTTTACACATCAAAGACCGTCGGCACCGGGCTGGGACTCGCCATTGTCAAACGCAATGTTGACGAACTTGGCGGTGTTATAGATGTCGAATCAAATACAACATCAGGAACGACGTTCACAATCTACTTGCCCCTCATGTCGAAAAAGCATCATGATGAAAGCAAAGAATAGAACATGCAAACGTCCAAGGCCAAAATACTCATCGTCGATGATGAAGATACCGCGCGTTACGCCATGCGCAGGGCGCTTCAGCCCATTGCAGCTGATATCAGAGAAGCGGAAGATGGTCGATCAGCTCTCGAATTCATTCAATCATTTCAGCCGGATGTGGTGCTGTGCGATATGAACATGCCCAAAATGACCGGCATGGAGTTGCTCAAAACGCTCGCATCGATTCCATCAGGACAAGTTATTCCACCTCTCATTATTGCCGTCACCGCTTACGGTTCGGAAAAAATCGCCGTTGAAGCGATGAAAGCCGGAGCATATGACTATCTCAGCAAGCCGTATGATATTGATGAGCTTCGCCTGCTGGTCAAAAAAATGCTGGAACAAATTGCGCTCAAGCGCGAAAACATCAGGCTCAAAGAGGAAATGGCGATTCCGGCGGCGGACATCATCGGCGAGAGTCCGGCCATTCAACAGATTCATCGGCTCGTGCATAAAGTGGCGCCCACGGATGTCACGGTTTTAATTACCGGCGAAAGCGGCACCGGCAAAGAACTGCTGGCGCGCACCATTCACCGCGCCAGTGGGCGCGCAGACGGTCCCTATATAACGATGAATTGCGCCGCTATTCCCAAAGATCTGGTTGAGAGCGAGCTTTTTGGTCACGAGAAAGGCGCCTTCACCGGCGCCATTGACCGGCGACCGGGCAAATTTGAGCTGGCGCATCGCGGCACATTATTCCTCGATGAAATCGCAGACATGAGCCTCGACACGCAGGCAAAAATCCTGCGAGTCCTGGAAGACAAATCTTTCATCCGCCTCGGCGGCAAGGAAGTGATTCACGCGGATGTCCGCCTGATCAGCGCGACAAACAAAAACCTGGAAAACGAAATCGAGAGCGGTGCTTTTCGCCGCGATCTCTATTATCGCCTCAAAGTCATAGAACTCAAGCTGCCACCTCTGCGTCAGCGACGCGAAGATATACCGATGCTGGCAAACTTTTATCTCAACAAATTTGCCTCGCGACACAGCAAACCAATCAAACGCATCGGTTCACAAGCGATGAAAATTCTCTACCACTATGATTGGCCCGGCAATATTCGGCAACTCATTCACGTGATTGAGCAGAGCGTTGTGCTGGCCGAGGGAGACAACCTGACGATCGAGGATTTGCCCTTTGAGTTGCAGCAGACACAAGAATCGCCAGCCTCCGAGACGATTGGAATTCACAAACTCGGCGCCGCGTCCTTTACACAGATGAAAGAGGAGGTCATCGCCGATTTTGAGCGAAGGATCATTGCAGAAACGCTTGGCCAGACAAATGGCAATGTCAGCCAGGCTGCCCGCTTGCTGCAGATGAAGCGACAGTTTTTGCAGACAAAAATGAAGAAATTGGGGATAGAGGGAGCACTGTTTAGGAAATAGAACAAAATCCTCCCGGCATATACTTCGAGCGCCATTCTGAGTGACACCTGGTATTTTCCAGCGAAAAATCAACATGCTGTATTTTTTCTTGCTTTCCGCATTAGTATATACTATTTTGGCCGAAGAAAAAAAACCAGTGCGAGGACTCTATGCTAAACGGCATCGATTATACCATCGTTCTCCTCTACTTTGCCGGCATCCTGTGGATGGGCTACTATTTTAAAAATTTTGTTCACACATCGACGGATTACTTTCTCGCCGGCAAAACGCTGCCTTTCTGGGCGATCGGCATGTCGATTGTTGTGACTGACATCGGCGCAGTCGATTTTATCGGGCTCACGGGCCAAGCTTACCGCTATGGCATCGTTGTCGGCAACTTTGACTGGATCGGCTCTGTTCCAGCCATGATTCTGGCCGCACTGGTATTTGTGCCCTATTATTGGCGGGCGGGTGTCTTTACCATTCCCGAGTATTTGGGACGACGTTACAATATATATGTCCGGACCATTCATGCGTGTGTGTGGCTGCTGATTCTGACGCTGAATTTGGGCATCATTCTCTGGGCCAGCGGCGTTTTGCTGAGCGAACTCATGGGGTGGTCCATCATGGCATCCATCGTCTTGACCGCCGTGGTCGTTGGCCTCTATACGATTCTCGGTGGCTTGTCCGCTGTCGTCATGACCGATGTCATTCAGCTGGTCGTCATGTTCATCGGCGCCATCGCTGTCTTGATCCTTGGCTTGTGGCAGCTCGGTGGCTGGGGCGCCATGGTCGACAAAATATCAAGTCTTGGGCCGCAATACGCCGATCATTTCTCGCTCATACTGTCGCCAAATAAAAACACACCCTACCCATGGACCGGCATCTTTTTTGGTCTGGCGCTGGTGCTGGCCCCCGCCTACTTTATTGCCAACCAGGCCATTGTGCAGCGATCCCTCGGCGCCATCAACGAATGGCACGCCAAAGCGAGCGTGTTGTGGGGCGCTTTCCTGAAAATGTTCATTCCAATTCTCTTCGTCGTCCCGGGACTCATCGCGCTCGGTCTCATCCCTGGCATTGAGGATGGCGATCGTGCGTTTCCGGCACTCATCAGACAGTTATTGCCACCGGGCATGACGGGTCTGGTGTTTGCCGCCTTTTTCGCCGGTCTGATGTCCAGTGTTGACTCTGCACTCAATTCCGCTGCAACGATATGGACCAAGGACATCTATGAACGTTTCATCAAACGCGATGCAACCGATTTGCACTATTTGCGCGTCGGACGGCTTTTTACCGGCGTGCTGATCATCTTTGCCGTCTTGTCAGCGCCCATAAGCGACCTTTTTGAAGGAATCTATCTCTACATCCAGACCATATTCTCCATCTTCCAGGGACCAACGCTGGCGATCCTCTTGCTCGGCATGTTTTGGCGTCGCACAACCCAATGGGGAGGTCTCGCCGGTCTGGTCGGCGGCATATGTGTCGCGACCATATTATATCTGTTGAAATCGACGCTCTTTACAATTGACGATCCGTTCCTCTACATCGCCTGGTGGAGTTTCATGAGCGGTATGATAATCGCCGTCGTCGTGAGTCTCGTCACCGCGCCCGAACCGTTGGACAAAATTCGCGGACTCGTTTATGGCATGGTGCTGCATGACGTAGAGATGCAGAACAAATTACAGGACAAACTGGCTGAGGAGTAAACATGTTCAACTTTAATTGGTTGAGTGGCGTATCGGTTGCCTGGGGCAAATTTATCACCATCATGGCATTCATTGCACCCATGATCTTCGCCTTGACGATGAAAAAAAAGTACATTTACCAGGGTGCTGACGATGGCGTCTGGTGGCGAAATTTGAAAATATGGGTTGTCGTCATTGTCGCAGTTCAAGTCGCCATTTATCTCTTTTTTTGATGCCCAACTGTATCGTTGCAAAAATTTCGCCAGGCCGGGCTCGCCACATCTTGAACTCGCCTCCCGGCTTGCTGAAGAAGAAAAAAAACATCGAGAAAATCGAAATGTTTTATTTGCCGAGCTATATTGTCGATGTCCAGGTCAGGACGAAAAAAGTGGTCAGAATCCAATCGCTCTGCATTGATGCGGTGCTCGGCAGTTTTGCATTTTTTCAGCTCTCGGAAAGCGTTCCTTCACCTCCGCCCAAATTTGCCACTTGTCCGTTTGTCCTGTCCGAGACCGATATTCACAGCAAAGCCATTGACGAATACCGCAGACACTTGCTCCACATCGGTCTGAAAATGCGCTATCAATTTCAGATCGAAAAAATAGTCTCCTGTCACCCCATTTATTATCCGTTTTGGATCGGCTATTTTCATCGCAAAGGGAGCATAGACTTTGACGTCATCGATGCGGTGGGCGGTGAGCACCAGGGTGCGGCGATGCGGCCGGTTTTCATGCAAGCGCTGCTGCACGAACAGCACCGCGCTGGAAAAAATGGACCTGCTTAGCACGCTCGATCAGGCATCAAGCGGTGCGTCATCATCGATAGGCAGCTCTGTTTATATCATTCACCGATTTGAACGGTTTTGGCGGATGTAAATAGCGCGCCAGAAAGACATAAATTTTCAAGCGGATTTCCCTGGCTTTTTTAGTATCCAGGCGATCAAATGAATGACCGCCAGGCAGATCTTGAAAAATCTCGTACTCGAACTCTTTGCCCGCAGCTTTGAGCGATTTGATCAGGTGCTCCACTTCAAGGACATTGACGTCCTCGTCATTGGTGTTAGTATGGATGAGCAAAGGCGTTGCCAGCTTGTGTGCGTTCCATGCCGGTGAACGGCGGCGATATTCATTGACATCCTGGTGCGCCGTCTTGCCGATATGATAGTCCGCTGAATAGAGATCGCGATAATCATCCTCATAATACCCCATACGGGCCACCAGATCGCTGACCGGCACACCGGCAAACGCCACCTGATACTCTTTTGGATGGGCAAAGATATTCATCAAAGCGATCAAACCACCATGACTCCAGCCGATGATGCCAACGCGGTCATTATCAATGAATGGATAGTTCTCAACCATATAATCGCGACTTGCTTTGACATCCTCTACCTCCAAGCCGCCATAGTCTATTTTTTCGTAAAATGACTTGCCGTAACCTGTACTCCCTCTATACTCGGCTGCGACGACGATGTATTGCTGCGCTATGAGCTCTTTGATGATATGCGTATAATAGGTTGAAAAGTTGCTGTGCACGCCGCCATGCGGCAATACGATGAGCGGATAGCGAGACGCACCGTCGATGTCTCTTGGTATAAAGACATAGGCCCAAAACTTGACCGGATTGCCGGCGCCAAGAGCGGTGGGATTCTCTTCCCTGGCCAACGGCGGGCCGGTCAAATAGACCTTGTCAACAGAGGCGACATCACCAAGTCGCTGATACCACATCAGATCATCGATCGCCTTTTCCAGCTCATCGAGCCTGTGCTCCATATCGCGATAGCGTGTCTTCAATGAATCAATCTTGAGCACGAGATCGGATGATTGCGAGAAACCAATGGCGCCCGCCATGCAGAAGAAGCATACGACAGCGGCCATAAACGACTTTTTTCTTGCACAGAATTTCACAGCTCGATGATCCTCCCCTCACTTATCGATTTGCTCTCAGCCAATGCCAATTCGATGCTCAAGCGAGTGCTCTCGGGAAGAACAGCTTTCGGCGCTTGGCCGTTTTCCAGGCAATCGATAAAATAGTTGTACTGCTCCACATATCCATCCGTGTTCGCAACGCTCAATATCTCCGGCGCACTCGCGCCATTTTTCCACAACTTGAGTGCGGGTGACTGCGTCGAATCATATTCGACCTGACCCTTCTCATAGACAGCGGCATAACTCATTTTAAAGCCGGAAAAATAGAGCCAGCTTCCTTCAAGTGTGCACAGCATGCCGTTTTCATAATGATATTGTGATACCACTGCGGCATTGGTGTTATTTGCCAGCTTGATGCCGCGGGCGAACAGCGCGCGTGGTTTGCCGAGCAGGTAGTTTGCATAATCGATATCGTGAACATGCAGATCAAACAAACAGCCGCCGCTTTTATCTTGCTGAAAAAACCAGCTGTTCTCGCCACCCCAACTCGGCATCCCGCTCAACCGATGCAATCGCAAGGAGAGAGGCGCTCCCAACAGACCAGCATCGTGGATTTTTTTCAGCTCGGCATATTCGGGCCAAAAACGGATGCATTGCGCGATGAAAAGCTGCTTGCCGGACCGGCGTGCTGCAGCGATCATGGCATCGCAATCATTCACTGTCAGCGCCATCGGTTTCTCGCACACCACGTGCAGGCCCGCGGCGAACGCTTGTTCGGCGAACGAGCGATGTAAATAGGTCGGCAGACAAATAGAGATACAGTCGACCTCCAGCTCGTTTTGCATCCGCTCAATCGATTCGTAAAAGGGCACATCCAACGATCCCATGCCGTCGACATCGATATTGCCTCTGGTGACCCCGCTCCATTTGCTCCGGTCATTTTCAATGACCGCAACGAGTTCGGCACCTTGCACTTTTTTCAGCGTCGCAGCATGAACGGCACCGATGAAACCATAACCAAGAATCGCACATTTGATCATCATATCTCCATGAAAATTAATCTTTTGCGTCTTTGCCAGAGCCTGACGTTTTACCGCCAACAAGACAATATGCTAGCATCCAAAAGCTGCGTTATTGTTTTCCCGCTTCTGGTCACATTTATTCATAAGCCTTGAGAGGCTCATTTTTAAGCTGTCGGATTTGTCTTTAGCCGTTCGCAATTCTTCGCATCACCACCCATATTTTTGCGACCCCCACTGTCGCGTGATCTGTTCCTGCCTGGTGTACAACAGCGTATGATCGGGCACATCGTCACTCACCACGGTGCCGGCGCCAATGACGGAGTAGGATCCAATTTTGATGCCTGGCATGATGATCGCATTGACGCCGGTGCGCACAAAATCGCCAAGATAGGCGGCGTTGGCCCCAAAAGCCGGCGTTTCCCGTCGCCCGTCTAGCAGATGAACGGAGTTCTGGTCATCAAAGCGAAGATTGCCGCAGACAGTGGCGGCGCCGAGATCGCAGTTATCGCCGAGAATGCCCCAATACTCGCCATAGTGATAGGCGAAGGCGCGATGCAGAAACAAGCCGGAGACTTCGGCGCCATGACCGACGTAGCCATCCGAGCCGATGGTTGAATTCCGCTCAATCTGGCAATAGCGTCGAATGGTGCAACATTTTCCCACAATCACATTGGCATCGAGAATCGCGCCCTGGACTATTTTGGTATCCGCGCCAATGACGAGATTGCCCTCCACAATGACGCCTTTGCCGATTTCCACACGTTCGCCGGCAACGACCTTGCCATTGATGTCCGCGCCATCGGATATCTTTGCGCCCGCCCCTATGACATTCTGCTCAATTTTACTGCAGATATATTCATTCCAGTGATAGCTCGCTTCGAGATAATGCCAGGGCTTGTCGAGATCAAAGGCGATGCCCGTTGTCTCCACAGCGAACACCTCCTTGCCGTCCTCAATGGTCGCCTGAATCGAGTCCTCCAGATGCGGTTCGTCCGGCGGCATCATGCCAACCTGAACCGACCGCATGGGGCCGATATTCTGTTTTAGATAAGGGATGAATGATTTTGTCAAAGCAAACAAGCCGGCGATGCGGTGCGTCACCGCATCGCGCGGATGACCGATGACAGCGTCGACTCGGTCGTTATTTATCCTGGCGCACATCCAATCCTGGGGACGATCCGTGCCCAGCGGATGAACAAGTGCCGAGCAAATAGCATCCGCATTATTTTGCTCACTGATAAAATTTGCGAGCGTGTCGTAATTGAGCAAGACATCGCCGTAAAGCACCGCAAAGCGATCCTCGTCGACAAGATCGACGGCTGACAACAGCGCGCCAACAGTGCCCGCGTCTTTCTGCTCGATATAATCGACGTTATCAATATCGGCAAGCGCATTCATCACCTGCTCTTTGCGATAGCCGACAACGACGACAAGGCGTTCGATGCCGGCGCGACAAAGCTTTTCCGCACTCCAGCGCACCAGGGGTTTATTGGCCAGAGGCAGCGCCGCCTTTTGACGCGTGGAACTATAGGGCCATATTTTTGTGCCGCGGCCGGCAGCGAGAATGATGGCGGTTTTCATATTGCTGGTCACCCGTGTTAATTGTTTAAATGGTAGCAATCATGATATTTTTAGAAAAGTTAGTAAAAGTCCTTATCATAATAAGCTAAGTTTTAGGGTATTTTGCCCGAATAAATCGATTTCGTTGCCTAGTCGAATAAACGCCGAGTTCGCATATTGTTTGTCAATCTCAATGCCAATCGAATTTCTTCCCGATTTTATAGCTGCGACCATGGTTGTTCCAGAACCCAAAAATGGATCCAAAACTGTATCATCAACAAAACTGAACATACGAACAATACGTTCTGCCAATTCCTCCGGGTATGGAGCCGGATGATTACGTGTTGACGTTCCGTTTAATGACCAAATTTGCGTATACCACTTGTTAAACTCAACCTCTGAAATGACCGACAACTTGCGCTGTTCTGGCGTTGGTTTTCTATAGCTTCCTGGTTTTCTTAGCATGAGTAAATATTCTATGTCGTGTTTGATGATGCCGTTGGGTTCATAGGGCTTCCCTAAAAACTTTGAGTTGCCCTTAACCTCAAAATTTGCGTTTGAAATTTTATACCAGAATATTGGCGCCAGGTTGTCAAAGCCGATTGCTTCACATCTCACCTGTATATCTGCGTGAAGAGGTATTACTTTGTGTCGACCAAACTGTCGACGGGATAACAAAACGTCGCCAACTACGACGACCATACGTCCGCCTGCCACAAGCTTTTCATAGCACTGCTGCCATATAGTGTCAAGTTGTATTAAAAACTCGTGGTAATCATCGATATGCCCCATTTGCTGAGGGTGCTCATTGTATCTCTTTAGATTCCAGTATGGAGGAGACGTCAGAACCAAATGAATGGAACCTTTTTCAATAATCGAAAGATCACGCGCATCTCCAATAAAAATTTGATGTCGAGTTTCACGAGACGCAACGACTTGTCGTAAACGCTCGATCTCAGCTTTATCTTTGGCAATCTGAGGGATTACTTTATCTAAATTTTCAATATCCATGTGCATTTTTTAAAATGACTATATATTCCATTCTATAGAGTCGCGTTCATGTATTTTTCTTTCAGCTCATTCCTCAACTTGGGTTCTAAAGCTGTATCTCACAATCGCCATATCATACAAAAACCAAAGCAAAATAAAAACAATAATTATCGTCACGACACTTGGCAGCAAGCTGTCGCTGAGGAAACTGCTATGACGCCAAGAGATAGTGAAGGCCTTCATAAAACAAGAATCCCGCAAATAGAATCAAAATGGCACCCAGAGCATTATTGATGACGATGAAAATTCGGTTCGATAAAAAGCGTCGTGATGCGCCGACAAGCATGGCCAGGACGATTTTTGCGCCCACGAGACAGAAATAAAATCCAGCAAGAAATAATGCAAGTGCGCCAGGGTGAACATCAAGCGCCTTGATCATCGTTGTGGAGCCGATCGAAAGCCAAAATATGTAGGGATGCGGATTGAGCGCGTTCGTCAGGATTCCCTTCATGAGTGAATGCGAATGATCGATTTCAGCATCAATGACAAAATGGTCGAGGCGGATGCTTTTTATGCCCAGGTAAAAAATATAGAAAGCCCCGACCAGCGATACAATTCCGAACACCAACGGCAGGTTGGAAAATTGCGCGAGCAGAAAAAAACAGCAAAGAATAATTGGACCATCCGTAATCAGCGGAGCGAATGCTACTTTTATTCCTGCCCGTGTCCTGTGCATCAAAGTCTCCGAAACCAGCAGCGTTGTCAGAGGTCCCGGGCTTATACCGGATGACAGGCCAAAGATAAGACCCTTGGCAAGAAACACGAACACTATAAAAAGATCTCCTCGGTTTTTAACGCGTCAAATATATCTATCTTGCCCGTCGATTGCAAAATATTTCGCTGCCTTTTTCTGCTAGGTAAAAAAGATCAATTTTTAAAATTCAATCGCCTCCGCGGCAGGGACATTAAAGAGAACCCGGCGGCAGCCAGTATTTTGATTCAAAGAGCACGCAGCACTCTGAAGGAGCACGCAGCGCTCTTTTCATCGAATTCGCCCCTTGGTATATTTCCTTCCTTTCCACGTATAGGTTCCCCACAATCCCCATACGCCGCCGAGCACTACATAGGCCATTTGCAGCCATTCGGTCGTGAACAGGATGAACGGATTGATATTGTGCTGCAACTTGCGCGCAGCCAGGCGCATGAAGACAAAATCTGCGAAAAATTTTACCGCCAGAGGGAGGAGCATATACAGATTGCCAAATCCGCCCAGAAGGAACAGGATCGTCGTCGCAATGAGCGAAAGATAATACAAGTAAATGGCACTCTCCAGGAGAAATAATTTTTTAGGATAGACTCGTCCTTTTGAAGCCCATCGAAAACGTTGTTGAAAAAATCCTCGCCAGGTTTTACATGGCCGTGTTACAACCGCACATTGTACATCAGAGGCAAAGGCGCATCTCCAATTGCGCGAGGCATGAATTTTTTGTAATAATAAATCATCATCGCCGGACACATAAGCATCTACGCCGGCGAATCCATTGAGCTCATCGTAGACCTGACGTCGATACGCGAAATTGGCGCCATTCGCCATGAAAGGCATTTTCAATCCAAAACCGGCGGCGCCAATAAAAGAGAGGGCGAGTGAATCGAGTCTTTCCAGCTTGCTGAGCACATGCTCATTTTCTTCAACATAGAGCCAGGAGGCGACAGCGCCGGTTTTGTCATCGAAATACTTGACAATCGTTGCAATCCAGGTTGGTGAGGTCCGACAGTCGGCATCCGTTGTCAGGATGATGTCGCCTCGACTCGCCTTGATACCTTGATGGAGCGCTGCTTTTTTTGGTGACATGCCGTCAATATCAGTCAGGGACAACAGGATGACATTTTCTTTCTTGCATGATTCCGCGATGGAATAGGTGTTGTCATCTGAATGATCATCCACAACAATCACCTCGTACTTGTCTCGTGGATATTGTTGTCGGTCCAGGTGCTGCAGGCAGGCGCTGATATTCTCTTCCTCATTCCGCGCCGCGACCACCACTGATACGAAGGGACAGCCATTGTTCGTTGGATGAGCATGAATTCTCCTCAGCCCGATAGTGCATTTCAGCAGCAGAAAGAGATAAAGGAGGGTGGCAGACACCTGAAAAAGAAATAGAAGGTCAAGCAGAACGAGTTTTTCCATTCGACTTTGCACTGTTTTGGCGTTTGAACAAGAAGAGTCCGAGTCCCAGAATGCTAGGCATCAGGATATTAACTGTGAACAGCAAAAAAGATGCATTGAATGCAGCAGCCTCGGGCACATGAAGCTGCGCCAGGAAGAATATGGCAGCACTTTCACGCACACCCAGATCCCCGAGAGAAATGGGCAAAAGAGATTTTGTGAACATGACGGCAAAAGTCGCGAGATAGCCATTGATGAGTGAAATGTCATTAAAAGCTCGTACGAGCAGAACAAATTGTGAACAGTATGTCACTGTCTGCAGAATTGTCCAGGCCAGTAATTGCAGGATGAGGGCAGGTTTGGCCGACTCGATGCCGTCAATGAATCTATCGATGGCCGGATGGCGTGAAAAGAGGCGATGATAGCGCGCCAAAATTCTGCGCACCCATGCAGGCCTTGACAAAAGAACTAAAAACAGCAACAGTGCGAGTGTCAAGATAAAGACAGACGTCCAGATATAGGGATGCATGCCCATGGAAATGAAATGAGACAATCCCAGGATGCCGATGAAATAGAGAACCGCCAATGTGATCAGCTTGTCTATCAACAGCAAGGCCAGCATGCCGGCATGTTGAACATCTTTGATGAAGAACGTTCGCGCAAAATCGCCGAGGCGGCCTGGCGTCACCAATCCCAACGCCAATCCGATGAACAGAGAATACAATATCTGCCTATTTTTCACAGAAGGATAGTCGCGATGGACGATGAGCTGCCATTTGCGATACTGAAAAAAAATATTAACAGCCAAAAGTGCGGCAGCAGCGGCGATGAATTTGGTCTCTGCCTGGGTGAATGCCGTTAACAACTGTTGGCAACTTATTTTTCGAACCAGCAATGATATCGCCAGGATGGTGACGAGAATTTTGAGACCAAAGAGCAGCCGCTTTTGAATGGCGGGATCGAAAAGTTTTCGTTTATCGGAAAGAGTGAACGGCATTTATCTCTCGCAGTGTATCAAAACAGATGCAAAAGATAGAGTGAGAAAAAGAGAAAACCAAGCAAAATAATGAAGAGAGGATGTTTGTCATGCTGAAAAAAAGCCTCGGATCACATCCGAGGCTGCTTCGCTCAACCATGCCGTTTGAAGATGGGATCAAGATTACGAATGGGACAGGGGAAGCCGCCTTGCTGATAGTCACAGTCACCCCAGTAGAAACAGTTGACCGAGCATATGGTGTCGCTTTCCTGTAGATTGGCATCAGGATAGTCGACCGATTCGGCACGGAAATTCTGCAATACTTGTCTCTTCTCTTTGAGGCCCGCCCAGCCACTCTTTTTCAGCATGCCAATGGCAATCAGCTTGGCCAGGCTTTTTGAGGCCTTTGAGCGGGGATTATTGAGCACAAACGGCTTCAATTCTTTGACGGATTTGCGGACGCTTTCATCGAATTCGACAAAACCCATGTAATCGACATCGACGTTTAGAATATCGTGCGCAGCTGTTCGAAACGAATCGCCCTCGCGAATTTCTTTGCCAGAGTGCACCATGTTGAGTATGAGACGAGGATGATAATTCGCCAGATAGTTTTCGATAAAAAAGGACGCTTCATCATCAATTTCTTTCACATCCTTGATGATATCGTCCATGGTGAATTGCATCTTTCCCGGTTCAGAATACATATATTGATCAATGATACTCAACACAGCGGGCTTTTTGCGAAACTCGCGCACAAAACGGCGCATAATGGCAATTTTTAAAAAATTAAAAGTCTCCTGAATAGCCATCGGATCGGGCGTTGTCACCAAGACGCCCTCATCAGCGGCGAGAAAAAAATCGATGACGTTATAGGATGAGCCGGCGCCCAGATCCAGCAAGATATAATCCGCGTCGAGCTGGTGGAGTTGATGGATAAAGCGGACTTTTTGCGAGAAACGCGGATTAGCCAGCCCAAGGGTGCCGCACGCGCCGCTGATCAATTTCAGGTTATCGACCGGCGTCTCAAGGCAGATGTCCTCGAGATTTTCCCGCTGCAGCGTGTAAAAGTGATAAAACGTGTATTCGGGTTCCAGTATACCCATGCACGTATGCAGATTGGCGCCGCCCAGATCAGCATCGACAACAACAACCTGATAATCATATGTGGCCAAGCCGATTCCCAGAGAAGCGCACAGCACGGTCTTGCCGACGCCACCTTTTCCTCCGCCAATGGCGTACACGGTTTTTCGTCGCTGTTGCTGCTGCTGGCCCTGACTGAACATTGGGCGCAATTCATCAATCTGATTTGCTGCCACCCACTCCTGGGAGTCCTCGTGATAGACGAGATCGTCTTGAGAAAATTCACCATTGACGACCAGATTTTTAATTTCCCGTCTATTTAACGGTCCCAGCTGCCTGTTATTAATCTTTACAAAAACTTCTGACATGTTCATGCCTCATCCATCATTGAATCCATTTCAGTTGCTGCATCCGGACAACTCCCATTCACAGCTCATGCCTTGCGAACGTTTACGGCTTTATCGCCGCGAATGTCACTTTTCACATCAAATTTGATCCGCAAGCCTTCCCGCACATTCTCAGGTCGTAAATTGATCGCCAGATCATCCGCGTGCAAAAAGAGCTCTTCATCATCGTCGGTCGTGACAAAACCAAAGCCTTTTGCGGCCTGCCAATATTTGACAATTCCAAACTTCATAGATATATACCTCCATATCGGTTTTTTGCGAACAAGGAAATCATTCTGCCGGCTCGTTCAAGAAAGGGCAGGAAAAACAAAGTTGGGCGATCATTCCCCGTTATTGTCAAAGCTTGGATTGTGCTGCAATCAAGAGGGGGCGCCGGCCACTGGCTCGCCACTGGCCGGATGCGCATCCTCTCTAATGATGAAAAACGAACTGTTTTCCCAAACGCCGTTATTCTTCCTTTTGCTGTGCTTCATCCTCGCCTGCAACCGCAACCTCAACATCGTCACTTTCACCACTCTCTTCCTCAAGATCTTGACGTTCCAGCAAGTTCTCTTCATCCTTTCTGTATCTGAGGACGAGAAAAGAGATGGTTGTGCCGGCGGTGAATGTTGAAATCCCGTAGCTGATCACCCATCCACCGACAAACAGGAGAGCCAGGGCATAGAAATAGGATGACAGAACGACTGATGCGGGCAGATCGCCGAACGGAATGATGACAAACTGCCGGCTGAAAAACAGAAACTCGGAAAAATTCCGATAAACAGATTCGATCACACTTTGAGCTGGCAAGGTCCAGCCTTGCAGCAATGCCTGCCCGTTGTTGGCCAGATTGGCGAAATCAGCGCCCATGAAGGCGCTCAGCAAGGCATTCATGATCACGACTGACTCTTTGATGAAGAACGCCAGCACGCCCAGCGCCAAAAATGCTAATAGAGCGACGATTCCCTCGTAGAAAAGAAAACGCCACGGCTGAGTCCAGGCGACAGAAAAAGCCTGAAATATTGCCTCAAAAGCATCCTCATCGGTGGTAGCGATGATGCTCGGCACCAGTGTAATCGCGACAATTGTGACGAGCAACAAAAACAAGATCAAAAGCGAACCGAGCACCCAGATGACCGTAAAAAAGCTGACGCCAATCTCGCCGATGACGGGGATCTTGCCGAGTAAACCGACGACGAGTGCGCCCAAAACAAGCAATCCGATGAGAATGAGCAGTGCCAGGGGGGTTAATACAATAGAGAAAAATTTATGCAATGAGAACCTGAACGCCTGCTTCCATGAGTAGAATGCGTTGCCCTTCATCGCCATGTAAACAGCTCGTGAAACAGCGGTATTGGTGACGAGATACGCCAATAACAGCAAAAAGCTGCCGAGCCCGCTGAGCAGCCAACTGAACCATGGATAACTATCGCCCATCGTGAAAAGACATGGCAACAGGCCAAATTGAGACCAGGACAGTTTCAGGTCATATCCGGCCAGGACAAGCGCCAGATAAGAGAGAGCCACATAGAAAATATAACCTACGGACAGTCCGATCAATTGAATCCACATTCGCTGCAAACCGAGTGCTAAACGCGGCGCAGCGATGATATCACGCCAGTTGAATCTGAGTTTCCGCATTCTCTTTCTCCTTTCATCTATTTCGCCTCTGCGACAAACTTATCATAAAAGCAAAAGATAATCAAGTCAATTTTCGAAAATCCCTTGCGATTCGCGGAGAAGGGGTTCATAAGATATGCGAACGAGAACGATTCTGTTTTTTTCGACTGTCTCCATTTTAAGAACATAGTCCTCAAATCGAATGGCCTCACCTTCTTTAGGCAATGAGCCCGTCTGTTCTAAAATGTAGCCGCCAACTGTCTCGTATTCGTCCGATTCGGGCAACCTTATATTCATCAGCTCGTTTAGTGATTCGATGTCCATCTTGGCATTGACGATGAACGTTTCGTCATCGATTTTTCGATAGAGCGAGGTTTCCTTGTCGTACTCGTCACGGATCTCGCCAACAATTTCCTCGATGATATCTTCCAGCGTGACAATGCCGGATGTGCCGCCATACTCATCGACCACAATAGCCAGGTGCTGCCGCTCCTTCTGGAACAGCCGCAGGAGGTCATCAATCTTTTTGCTCTCCGGAACATAGATGGGCGGTCGAGCCAATTCGAGAATATCAATCTTTTCATCTCGTTGCGGCGTCAGAGATAATAGATCCTTGGCGTTGATAATTCCCTGAATCTGATCGATCGTCTCCGCATACACGGGAATACGAGTGTGTCCCTTGCTCTTGATGACCTCGACGAGTTCCGACAATGTGATGTCTTTCGCCACGCAGACGACATCGGTGCGCGGAATCATGATCTCACGGACGGTGGTGGCGCCAAATTCAAAAATCGAATGCAGCATCTCCTTCTCATCTTCTTCAAGTGCGCCTTGCTCTTCGCCAATATCAAGGAGAGTTTGAAATTCGTCGACGTCCAGCAGTCGTTCTTTTTCATGTTCTCTGAGGCCAAACAACGATGTCATGAATTCCATGAATTTATCAAGGATGAAAGAGACGGGCAAGAAAAGGTAATTGATGAATTGCAGGAGGAGCGCCGTTAATTTTGCGAACTGCTGCGGATTTTTCACCGCGAGAACTTTGGGGGTTATCTCGCCGAGGATCAAAATCAGGAATGTCACAACGCCGACATTGAGCAGCACGGCCACACCCTGGCTCAGGCCGACCACTCTGGCAATTTGCAGAAAAAGGATTGTCGCCACAGAAGCTGCCGTCACATTCACAAGTGTGTTGCACAGGAGAATGGTGATGAGCAATCGTCTTGGATGCTTGAGCAGCGCCAATATTCTCCGCCCGGCTGACGAGTTTTCATCTTGAAGCTTTTGCGATAACAGCTTGTTGATGGAAAAAAAGGCGGCTTCTGAACCGGAAAAAAAGGCTGACAGGAAAAGAAGGAGAAAGAATACGATGATGAAATGGGTATCAAGGCCAGAGTCCAAAGACAATTCCTCCGATTCATTTTATTAAATGTCAACGGCAGAATAGATATACTCAAGCGCCTTGTTTTCCAGGGCCGTCATGAGGCGCTTGCCCTCCTCCGTCGTATCATCATAATCCAGCAGATGATAGACGCCATGGGCAACAAGACGGTAAAGCTCGTCTTCGAGCGTCACACCAAAGTACTGTGAATTCATTCTCGCCGTATCGATTGAAATGTATATTTCGCCTTCAGCATTTTTCGCATCAGACAAATTAAAAGAGATGACATCCGTGGTCCCCGATTTATGTAAAAAGCGCTCGTTCAGATCGGTCATATATTCATCGTTGACAAAAACGACTGTCACTCGCCATGGCGGCTGTTTCGCACATCCGAGCATCCATTTGACCAGCCGCAATATGGCTGATTCTTTGAGATCGACATATCCGAACGGATTTTCCATTGTGATGACATCTCTCATCTTTTTGCTTCTTTATGCGATGACTTGGGGTATTCAATTCGTCCATGAAACCTGGCATTCAGTATCTTTTGAAAGGCGATGGAGACCTTGGAGAGGTCCTGCAATGTCAAAGGCGATTCATCCAGTTCACCGCTTTTAAAACGCTCGTCGATGATTTGTTCGACCAGTCCTTTAATACGACTCGGCGTCGGGTCCTTCAGGGTTCTCGAGCTGGCCTCAATGGCATCCGCCATCATCACAATGGCAGTTTCACGAGATTGAGGACGAGGACCGGGATAGCGAAATTCATCTTCTGATATGGAATCATCGTTGCTTTGCTCCAATGCTTTCTGATAAAAGTAGGCCATGAGCGATGTGCCATGATGCTGATAGATGAACGCTTCGATTTCTTTGGGTAAACCGTATTCGCGAGCGACTTCGGCGCCGCGGCGAACGTGGTTTGCTAGTATGAGCGAGCTCATCGTGGGAGTCAATTTTTCCTGCGGATTTCTTCCTTTTGTCTGATTCTCAACAAAATACTCCGGCTTTTCCAATTTGCCAATATCGTGGTAATATGCGCCGACGCGCGCCAACAGCGCGTTGCCGCCGAGCGCCTCAGTGGCGGCTTCGGCAAGCATGCCGACCAGATAGCTGTGGTGATATGTCCCTGGTGCTTCCAAATGCAATTGGCGCAATAAAGGATGATTAAAATCGGACAACTCTAGCAGCGTCATATCGGTTGTCAAATCAAATACCGATTCCAAAATGATGATGAGCAGATAGGCGATTCCGGGTGACAGGAATCCATTCAGCACACCAATCCACCAGTTACGCCACGTGGCAGAAAAATCAACATAGGAGACCAAACCATTGGCCAGGATGGCGAAAAGATACGCCGCGCTGATGATCAATCCTGATCGCACGATCCAGATCCGAGTGCGCACCTTGCGCACTGTTTGTACAGCGATGGCGCCGACAAAGATGGATATGAAAGTGATTGCATATTCGTTTCCCCTCAGGGCGCCAACCAGCAGAGCAACCGTGAGCGTGACAATCAATCCCACTCTGGTGTCAAAAAAGATGGTGATAATGAGTGACAGCGCCGAGACCGGCACAAAATAGGCGGTGTTATAGAGCGATGATTGAAATCGGTTCGATATAAAAGTCAGGATCGACAGAAGCAAAATATTCAAGCCAATCAATAAAAGTTTTTTGCGGTCGTTAAAGATTGCCGGTCGATCGCTAAAAAGATAGATGGCAAGCACAGCCAGGATGGAGAGCACGAGGAAGAATTTTCCGATGTTTGGCGGCAATTTTCGCCAGACCCCCTCCATTTCAATCCTCTCCGCTTTGGCCACGGCATAAGAGTTTAACTTTTCAATATGAGATCTGGTCACAACTTCGTGGCTATTGATAATCCGTTCCCCGTCAAGCACCTGATCTTTTGCGAGAGGTACGTTTGCTTCGGCCTGTTGAATGCGCGCTGCTGTTTCAGCTTGATCATAAATTACATTTGCACGAATGAAATGCTGACCAATGGCATAGGCAATTTTCACCTCTCGTTCATCCAGGTCCTCGTCTTCGCGCAGCATCTCGAGCAGCATCGCAGCGGCTTCGTTGCTATCGAGATAATACTGCAAAAGCTCCTCTTCCTCGATTCCACTGCTCCGGCGCACACTAATTTTATTCACATAGCTCGGGAAACGTGCTTTCGATTGATCGAGGATTCCCGCTGCGTAGAGTTCCTGAAGAAGAGCAATGACTTTTTGTGTCACTTTTTCAAACTTTGCAACTCGCGGACCTGTCTCTTTGCTTTTGCCGGTATTCGCGGTGGATTCGAAAGCGTTCAATAACAGATTTACATCTTCATCTGAAATGACAATGCCGGCCTGAATGTAATGAGCCTTTATATTCTCGATTGCTGTCACTTTTCCCTTCAGGCTCACTTTGATGCGGCCGGCAAAATCCGATAATTCACTCAGTTGCCTGACTTGTACATCGCTATCGACGACAAAGACGGGGACGACGCTTTCTCGCGCACTTTTTTTATCGTTCTCGTACTCTTCCGGGCTTTTCAACACCGGAAATGTGAAAGTGGCGATAACCTGTTCATCGAGATATACCTGGCCTTCGCGCAAATCGGCATATTGAAACGACTTGCCTCTTGGGAACAGGAAAGTGATGATGAGGGCGAGAGCGAAAATGAGGATAATCTCGATATAATATCGCTTAACAAAGGCTCTTATGAGCGGATTTGTTGTATTCGAGACCAATCGATCCGAGGCGCTATTTCTTCTAAATCTTTTCAGAATATTCAACGTTGCATCCTCAAACAGGCCAGGTAATTATGGAATTTCTGTGCCGCTATAAGATTCATATGCTTTAATAATCCGGCGAACCAATCGGTGTCGCACAACATCTTTATCCGTCAGGTAGACGAAATCGATGCCATCAATCCCCTTCAGGATATCCTGGATTTCGACCAGGCCTGAAATGGTGTTATGGGGCAGATCTATTTGCGTCACGTCTCCGGTTATGATGGCCTTTGAATTTGGACCAAGCCGGGTCAGGAACATCTTCATTTGGGCGGAGGTGGCATTTTGCGCCTCGTCAAGGATGACAAAGCTGTTATTGAGCGTTCGGCCGCGCATATAGGCGAGGGGCACGACTTCCACTAGTCGTCCTTGAAACTGCTTTTTCAATTTTTCGCCCGGCACCATATCAAACAAGGCATCATACAAAGGCCTCAGGTAGGGATCAACTTTTTCCTGCAAATCCCCGGGCAAAAAACCCAAATTTTCGCCCGCTTCAACTGCCGGACGGCACAGAATAATTCTGTCGACAACTTTATCGCGCAATCGAGCCAGCGCGATAGCAACGGCCAGAAATGTCTTTCCTGTACCGGCAGGGCCGATGACAAAAAGGATATCGTTATGCCGGGCTGAGGTCCAGTAGGTCTCCTGACCGTCCGTTTTTGGCTTCACCACCCCGCGTTTTGTATACAAGATTGCCGAATCTGGTTCCGGCGCCTCGAGCTTATCCGCTTGCCAGTCTGCGAGCCGCACAACCGTCTCTATATCATCGTGATCAACAGCGCCTTTTTTATTGATCATAAAAATGAGTTCGTTGACGACCTTTTCAGCGCGTGCAACCTGTTCTTCACTCCCCCGTAGAATGACTTCACCCCCCCGAGCAACGACCTTCGCGTCTAAAAAATTTGTGAGAAATCGAATATTAGCATCCTGAGCGCCGTAGAATGCGAGTGGATCAACACCTTTTATCAGAATTCTTTTCTCTACGGTTTCCGTCTCTACCCTCAAATTTCACCATCTCCAATAAAAAACTCTCAGCCCGAAAGAATCAGACCGAGAGTTACAGGTAAAAAACTATAGAAAAAGCCGACTATTCTGTGGGAATGACAAGGACAGTGTGGGGGAAGATCAAGTTAGGATCGTTCCCGATGATGCCTTTGTTCTTCTCATAGATTTTAGTCCAGGAACTTGGGTCGCCAAGAACTTGCGGATTTTGAGCAATCTTTTGTAGATAGTCACCTTTGGCAACGAGGTACTCATCCGCACCGACTTCGCGCTGGATTTTCAGCACCCAGTCGGGATAAATCAAATCAGGATCCTTGATCTGATCTAAATTGTACGAGTAAATTCTCATCCAATGGGTTGGATCACCGTAAATCTGGTCTTTGCCGGAAATTTTCCAGAGATAATCGCCAACAATGACTGTATACTCATCATAGACAGCCTTTGGCATCTTGTTGTTAATCTGGGTGAGCTTGCCTTCGATGGTGGCAATCAAGTTTTGCATTTCAGTCAAAGCCGCGATTCTGTTGCCTTTCGCGGCAGCGAGATCTGCTGCGATTGCCTCAACTTCGTCGCGTTTCTTGAAAAGCTCTTCAGGCGTCAACGCCAGGAGTCCATCGCATCTTGCATTCAACGCTTCGAGATCCTTGCGGAATGCATCAACACCAGCTTGATCGGTGCCGATCTCTTCCAAAATAGCAGCCCAAACTTTATCAGTTTCAGCTTGTACAGCCTCCATCTCGCTTGTCAAAGCTTCGTTTGCTGTACCACAATCAGCCTTGCCCTTATCAGCGGCATCCAATCGTTGTTGCCACTCGGCCAGTTGCTTCTCATACTCTTCCATCGTCACTTTATCCTGAGCGAAGGAGAGGGAAGCAGCAAGCAAAACAAGGCTTAATACAATCGTCAGAAGTGGTTTATTTGTCACTTTGGTTCCCTCCAAGGGTTTTCAGGGTGATGACTGTTCATAGACTTTACATGGTGGCAAGACGTTGGGAGACAGCCTGTTGTTCTTTCTTCATGTCTTCCAATGCTTGTTTCTTCTCAGCCAACTGGCCTTCAAGTGATGCTGTTTCGCTCTTGCAATCTGCCAATGCTTTTTCTGCAGCTTGTGCAGCAGCCTTGGTTTCTTCAAGAGCCTGAAGCTGTTGTTCATTGGCATGTTTTGTACAGCCGGTAAATGCCATTAAAATCAATAGCATTGCAGCCATGACGACGACGCAAGTTCTCACTGCTTTTCTCATCTATGTAACACCTCCTTTCTAATCCTTTTTTCTTTTTGAGTTGTATTGAACGTGTTTAAGGTCTTTTAAATTACTACTTTAAAATCAAAATCATATTAATAAAAAATCGACTAATTGTCAAGCGGAAAATGGATTTCGCGCAACAGTTGTTCATCAACTTTTCTGGCAGTGTCTTGAAGACTTGGCAACATTCATTTCCGGTTCATCTCACATAATGGAATGTTATTTCTTTATTTGTAGACCCAACTCAATCAGCTGATCAATGTCGACTTCAGAAGGCGCCCCATCCATCAGCGATGTCGCGCTGGCCGTTTTTGGAAAAGCGATGACATCCCGTATCGATTGGCATCCGGCCAGGACCATAATCAGTCGGTCAAATCCAAATGCAATGCCGCCATGCGGTGGTGCGCCATATTTGAGCGCTTCAAGCAAAAAACCAAATTTACTCTCGGCTTCTGCCGGCGATATTCGCAGCGCCTCAAACATTTTTTGTTGAACATGCTGCTGTGAAATTCTGATGCTGCCGCCAGCGATCTCCAGGCCATTCAGCACGAGATCATAAGCCCGAGCCCGAACGTGCTCCGGATCCGTGGTCATCTTTTCTTCATCTTGCGGCAATGGTGAGGTGAAAGGATGGTGCAGTGCGACATAGCGATCGCGCTCGGGGCTCCATTCGAACAGGGGAAAATCGACAACCCACGTCAGGCTCATCCTTTTCTCATCGATGAGACCGAGCCGTTTTGCCATCTCAATCCGCAGCTCGGCCAATATCTGTCGAGTCAGATCGCGCTCATCGCCGCAGATAAACAGCATATCGCCCTCGCGTGCATCAAAAGCCTCGATCATCGCGCGCGCCTGCTCTTCAGTGAAAAACTTTGCTGCCGATCCTTCGAGCACGCCGGCGCCGATCTTGATGGCGATCAAACCGCTGGCGCCACGCTGACGAGCCCAGGCTGCCAGATCATCTTGCTGCTTGCGCGAATAGCCGGCGCAACCGGGCGCACAGATGCCGGCGACAATCTTGCCGGCATGGACCGCCTGCACCAGGATATTAAAGTCACTGAATTTGACAATATTGGAGACATCGACGAGCTTTAAGACAAAGCGCAAATCAGGGCGGTCACTGCCATATTGGCGCATGGCCTCATCATATGAGATCCGTGGAAATGGTCTTTCAATCTCGATGTCGAGCGTTTCCCGCAAAACGCGCGCCATCAATCCTTCCATGATCTCAAATATATCCTCTTCATCCACGAAGGACATTTCAATATCAATTTGGGTGAATTCCGGTTGCCTGTCGGCGCGCAAATCCTCATCTCTGAAACAGCGAACAATTTGGAAATATCGATCAAAACCGGCAATCATGAGCAATTGCTTGTAGGTTTGTGGCGACTGGGGCAATGCATAAAATTTGCCACGCCACAGACGACTGGGCACGAGAAAATCGCGCGCTCCTTCCGGAGTGCTTTTCATGAGGAAAGGAGTTTCAATTTCCAAAAATCCTTGTTCTGAAAAATAGGTACGAACAAGCTGCGCAACGCGATGCCGCAAGATCAGGTTGTCTTGCATCTCCTGACGGCGAAGGTCCAGATAGCGATATTTTAGTCGAATATCTTCAGATGCGACGTTCTCGGCAAAAACATTAAAGGGCGGCGCTGATGCGGCGTTCAACACTTCCAGCTCCGTCGCCAAAACTTCAATCTCGCCGGTGGCGAGATTTTTGTTCATCATACCCTCCGGCCGTGATTCCACAACGCCTTTAAAAGCCACTACCCACTCATTGCGCAGCTTTTTTGCCTCCTCGTATACCGCCGATTCCGGTCGAATGTTAATTTGCGTCAGTCCCCAGCGATCGCGCAAATCAATGAATATGATGCCGCCATGATCCCGGCGGCTCGCGACCCATCCCATGAGAACGACATGTTGATCAATATTTTGTGATGAGAGTGCACCGCAATTGTGAGTTCTTTTCCATTTCATAGGGGACATCCTGTTTAGCGTTCCATTCAACTCTTGCATCGATCGGGGAATGAATTTATTACTATATGAAAAAAAAGCAACGTCGATCATTTGAACGAAAGAAGATAGTTCACGAGGGATTCATATGCGTATTCCGGCGGCGCTTCGGCTTTTTGGCGGAGCATAAAATTATAAAATGCTTCACGATCCGGATGGTAAAAACCCACTCGCAAGCCGGCGCCAGACGTCCATGTGATGAGGACGTTGTTGAAATGAAAAGGAATGCTCAGATCCATGACCAGATCAAATGAAGCAGCTGCCAGTTTATGCTGAAAGCCCTTTTTCAGCGTGCAGAATCGCGATATATCCGCCAGCGAATATGTCATGACGTCAATATCGGGGAGATCGACAACAGGCAGGCCGCCCTTCATCTCCTGCACGACAGTAATCTCGCATTGCCCAAATCTGGTCTTGAACGCTGGAATGAGCCGGCATGCCAAAATCGCTTCTGACGGCTCGGCCGGAAGGCAGACGAGCAATCTGTGCGTTTGCTGCAGTCGCTGCGAAACATCAAATGGCAGATTCTCTTTTTTATATCGCCCAGACTTTTTTATCCTGAACAACTGCAATGATTGTGCAAATTTCACTTGCGAGCTCATTCTCTTCGCCTGACAATGCCAAGTCTATCAAAATTTAATATACTCATCCATTTGATGAAATTCAATCCTATTCTTCAGACAGCATTAAAAATGCCATTCAAATTGAAATGAAAAATGGTTCTCACAGGGGCTGTAGACAATATCGTTTCCAGAGCCGATTGTCTCTTTATCATCGTACCAGGTGTTCGCATATTTCAAGTGTGTTCTGAGGTGTTGTGACAGCCAACAGGATAACAGCAAACAGGATCGCTTGCCGCGTCCGTTGAGCATCTTCAATCCCATGACTCCCGGGAGATCATTTTCATATTGATAAAATCGGTGTTCATAGGACGGCACATCAAAAATCGAGCAGCGTATCTGCAGAGACCAGATGCGGCCGGGCCGCCAGCGAACATCCTGTGAGATCAAGGCGCCCAGTTGTCGCGGAGTCCTCGATAGACTTTGGTTATCAGCAAAAGAGGAGAACTCTATTCGTGAACGCAACCGTATTGATTTTGTCGGATCAATCGTCAGCTGTAATCGAACATTCGAACGATGTGGTCGCTGAATCCGCGGCGCCGCATTTCCATATTCATCGAGCTCGCTTACCCCTTTTTCCTTGTTCTCGGCGCGAAAACGAATGGCAACGGATAAAATATCGGAAAACCGCCGTTCAATTGATCCCAGCAGTTCGACCCCCGAGCTCGGCATCGGGCATGATGTGTACGGCCAGGCAAAAAAGTACTGATCGAGAAAAAAGGAGAGGGTGGTATGATCATCCAGGTGATAACGCAGGCCAAAATAGACTCCTTTTTCATTGCGCGTGCCGTCACGCTCGGCGAAGCCAACAGCATAAAAATTATGAAAATGTCGATCATAGTGGCGAAAAAGGCCCGCGACTTCAATTTCCCCCAGGTCATACCACAGTCCGGCGACATACGCACGTCCGCCGGATTGCGATTGCGCAGCTTCTCCGAAAACATTCCACGATCCAGTCGCGAGATCATAATGAATGCCCGCCACTGTATTGTGGTCGCCGGAAAAATCAAACTGATGAATGCCATCGTGGGGCGGGAATCGACTAGCGTAGCGTGAACCTTGCCAACTGCAGCCGATTCGCCCGCATTGTCTGGTGCCCACCTGGATGGAGGCGCCGCACACGAATTCCTCCAGCCGATCATATGTGGCGATTTCACCGGCGGTGCGATGCAAGCCCGAGGACGTGAGAGCCATGACGACGCCATCGTCAATGCGGGCATCTTTATGAGTGTGGCTTGAAAAAACATGCATCTCGACCATCCCCAAACGCGCAGAAATGCCCACACCGCAAAAACCGTCATTCTCGGCCGCCGAGAGGTAAGGATAGAGGCCGCGACTGCGTTGCTTTGCCGGCGTGACCGGATCGCTTCCTTTGCTCATTTTACAGGATCCCCAGAAGACCAGGCCTTGCCCAAAGGAGGCTGAGAAGGACCCGGCAATGACGCGGGCGGCAATGAAGGGCAGCTCAATCATCACATAGCCGGCGCGAAAATCATCCCATGATCTCTCGCCGGCGTCTTTTTCACCGACAGCACCCACATGAACATTATCGGTGATCGAGCATCGCAGTCGATTGACGATCTTGAACCTGGAGCCCGAATAAAGTTGTTGCTGGAAAGCTCGTGAATCTTCGACTTGCCAAAACAGGCAATGCCGCCCTTGGGCGTGAAAAGGCAGAGAAATCCGACGTTTCCCAACCGTCAAAAACGGGCTGATTTTGTCATAGACGTGGCTAAAACCGCTCACTTTTTTGATGTCCTCGAGATTGTCAAATGGGCCATGTCGATATCGATGATGAACCAGACGGACGGCAAGCGTGGGCGATATCCACGGGATCGTGCACAACTGCTGCACCGACGCGTCATTGACATTCAACGGCGAATCCATGAGGGAATCGAGATATTCGAGCACGGCTGCTTGCTCGTCCACTTGACCTTCAATGTCGATTATTTTTTCGACATCGATATCTCCTGCCTGTAGAAAACAGGCTGCCATCACAATCGCCCATGGCGCTCTGCTGATCGACAACAGCGATTTCAAAAGATCCCTAACGAGAATAGATGAGTCAATCCCAACTCAACATGAGTCGAGAGGGCATATTCGATTCGAAATCGAGCGAGAGAGAGGGTGAAACCGGCGCACAGGCGTGACGGCGCGCTGCCCACCCCCGTTCTCAAAGTGAGAACGGAAAATATCATGCAGCTGATGCCGCAGCGCACGTCCAATGGAAAACGAATATCTTTGTGCAGATCAAAGTCAATCACACAATGACGAAGCGGCGTCATGTGCATCCCCACCGTCAGACAGCTGGGGAGCGGCTCCCGCTCGACGCCCACTTTCGCGTTAGTGACATTTGCCGCGGAGAAGCCAAAGGCCGCTTTTTCGCCTAGCCGGACGACCAGTCCGATATCGAGCAAAAAAGAATCGGCTTGACCATAGCGTTGAATAGTCACAAGACCATAGCGGCTGGCGAGACCGATCAGGAGCGCAGGTGACAGCTCGATTGCCAGGGCAGCCAGAAACTGATTTTCATGATAAAGTTCGTTGCCAAAGTATTGGATGCCGATGCCGCATGAATAGCGTCGGCGGCGATGGCGACCAGCCACATTGCCGACGTTGAGATCCTGCAGATCATATGGCTTTGCATAAAAAAAATGTACATCAAAGCTGGGCGCGCCATGGAGCGCCGCAGGATTGACATAGATGGCATCTGCACCGGAGCGCCACCCCACGCCGGCGCCGGCCAATGCAGCGTAGCGAGCGCTTGCGGGCATGAGATCAAAGCTGGCGAACGAAGAATCCGCTGCCACCCAGAGTGCGAAAAAACAGGAACGAAAAATGGCGCTGCGACGTTTAGTAAATTGAACTATTGGCTTGATATTTTGTTGAAAAACTTTCATATTGGCCATTGCATTCCAATCAGGTATATCATGGAGATTCACAGGGTGCTCGGGAAACATCTGCTTCAGTGCGCAGTCGTAGCCATCATCGTCTGGGCAGTCCAACCGATATTTGCACAGCGTATCGAGTCGGAAGTCGAGACGGACTTGCGAACACTGCCCCAGGAAAAACAGGACAAGCTCATCGATTTTGCCGACCGCGTGCGGCAATTTCTCGATAGCACGCCATGGTGTGATGATCCATGGAACACCCCGGTATTTCTGACCGTCACGCTTCGCCTTGAAGACATGAGCACCGGGGCAGAAGAACGATACAAAGGCACGATCATCATCAGCAACAGCTACGATATTCAGTTTTCTGATCTGCGCTGGCGATTCGCCTATCAGAGCGGCGATCCTATTTTATATGCGGAAAACAATCTTGATTCCTTCACCAGCGTCCTGGCATTTTATGTGAACATGATCCTGGGTGGCGAATTTGATAAATGGGGAACTCTCGCCGGCGCCGCTTACTATGAAAAAGCGCGCAATATCGCCGAACAGAGCAAATTTGGCCTGGGTCGATTCATCGAGGGCTGGGATCGACGCCTCGACCTGATAAACTATTTTTTGAGCGACATCCACAAACCATTCCGCGAGATGGTCGACTATTATTTCTATGGTCTCTCTTATGTCGGCGAAGACAACGAAAGAGCCAGAAAACATTGCGCTTCAGCAATCTCAATGCTGGACAGAATCGTTGCGAAAGATCCGGAAAATGAATACGCCAAAGGCTTTATCAACGCCCATTACCAGGAGATTGTTGAAATTTACCGACGAGCTCTCAACAAGGAGCCACTCAGGCAGATGCTGGTGCTCGACCCGGATCACGAACGAGTCTATCGCGATATCATTGACAGGTAGACCGCGAGACACTTTAGAAGAGACGTCCTCTGATTAAAATCTCTCACCTGATCAGCAAAGTTTTACATCCCCTTGAATAACAAGCCCAAAAAGAGCAGATAAACAACAAATAATATAATCCCTTCCCAGCGACTCAGACGAAAGCGCGACAGGAGCATTGGTATACTGATAAAGGTAAATCCTATCATAAAAGGATAATGCAGCTTGAACAGAGAGCGGTCCACAGGAATAGGCGTGATGGCGGCGACGATCGCAATGACAAAGAGGATGTTAAAAATATTGCTGCCGATCACATTGCCGACGGCGATATCCACGCGCCCGCGCGCCGCGCTGACAGCCGAAATCGCCAGTTCAGGCAATGATGTACCGACGGCAACAACACTCATTCCAATGACAACCCGACTGACATTATAGTACTCTGCGATGAATTCGGCTGAGCCGACAATAAAATAGGATCCACCAACCAATCCCGCTAATCCGGTAAGGACATAGAACAGATTTTTGAAAAAAAGTTTGGGATGATGTTTGATATCGACAAAATCCTCCTGGGCCTTCGCTTCATGCCTGTCGCGCCGTGACATGCGAATGATGAAAAATAGAAAAGCGACAAAGCCGCCGATGAGCATAAAGCCATCGGCTGTGCCAAGTTCGCCATCCCAGCTCATCAGACTGAATGCCACTGTGCCCAACAGCAGGATGGGAATTTCCTGGCGAAACATGGATTTGGCAATTTTCAGAGGTCTGATCATGGCGCTCAGGCTGATGACAAGCCCGATATTTGCAATATTGCTGCCGATAATATTGCCGAGCGATAAATCTTTCGTGCCGCGCAACGCTGCAAACAGCGATACCGCTAATTCGGGTGAAGAGGTGCCCATCGCCACAATTGTCAAACCAACAATGAGAGGACGGATGCCAAAACCGATGGCCAGGTTCGCCGAGCCCCGGACTAACAACTCGGCGCCACCCCACAGGGTGATCAAACCCAGAAAAAGTAAGACAATTTTTATCATTAACATGGCAGTGATCCGCTATTGAATATCGCGACTCCCGGGTTTGACAACCGGGATGTCATTCTCGCACAAGGGACATTTTTCCGCTTCATAGGTGACAACATCCATGCGAAACACTGAAAAGACGCGCTCATCGAAGAGCTGGATCCCCTTGCTGCGGTCGACGATGAAACCGACTCCGACGACCTTGGCGCCAGCTCCTTTTGTCAGCTCGATTATTTCCCGCACCGAGCCGCCTGTTGTCACCACATCCTCCACGACGAGCAGTCGTTCATCACGGCCTATTTCAAAACCGCGCCGAAGTTTCATGATCCCATTTTCTCGTTCGGCAAAGATGGCCCGGCAGCCAAGCAGTCGTGCACACTCTTGCCCGACTATGATTCCGCCAACGGCGGGAGAAATGACGCAATCAATCTCCTCATCCCGAACATTTTGCACAATCTCCCGGCAGAACAACTCTGTATAGCGGGGATATTGCAGGACGCGAGCGCACTGAAAGTATTGCGGGCTGTGCAATCCGGAGGTCAACAAAAAGTGACCATGCAGCAGCGCCCCTGTCGATTCGAAAATCTTTAACGCCTCTTCATTATCCATGCTGTTCATCCACTATATTGATAATCGCGCTTGATTTAATTGCAACATTGTCGCTTGCGCTGTCTTTTGCGCTGCCTGGGCGAAATCGCTATTTTGTGATGCGTAAATGATTGCCCGGCTGGAGTTAAAGAGCGCCAGCGATCCTTTGGCATCGATGCCATTTCGAACAGCGATCGCCAGATCTCCGCCCTGCGTTCCAATACCCGGGATGAGAAACGGCAATTCCGGCGACATTTTTCTTACAGCTGTCAGTTCATCCGGATGCGTCGCGCCGACAACCAGGCCGCAGTTATGGCGTGTATTCCAGGCATTGACCATAGTGGCCACTCGTTCATACAGGCACTGCTTGCCGTTTGAGAAATATTGAAAATCCCGCGATCCCGGATTCGAGGTGAGACAGAGGAAAAACACACCTTTTGTCTCGTCCGTTAAAAATGGCGCCGCCGAATCAAATCCCATGTAAGGATTCACGGTCACGCAATCCGCATGCAGGAGATCAAAAACGGCTTTGGAATACATGGCGGCGGTGTTGCCAATATCACCACGTTTGGCATCGGCAATTTTAATCACATCATCCGGCAGGCAGGCAAAGGTATCAAAGAGAGCTTGCCATCCCGCCACGCCGTGGGCTTCGTAAAAAGCCACATTCACCTTGAATGCGGCAGCATAGTCCGCTGTCGCCTCAATGATGGCCTTGTTAAAGTCTAACAGCGGATTTTTTGATGTCCGGATTGCTCTCGGCACTTTTTCAATCACCGTATCTAATCCGACGCACAAGAGCGAATTTTTCTTTGCAATGATTTGTTGAACTCTATCGTGAAAATTCATTCTCGTTTCATCCTTTTGAAATTTCTCGAGCAGGACATGCCCTAGAAATAGAGAATTTCAGCGTGCGCTTCAGCCGTTTTCGCTAAAACCAACATGGCCACGCTTGGTGGCGACGAACCGGGAGGTCGCGACGCTGAGCCGGGATTAATGGTCATGCACTGATCTTTTTGCCTGACGCACGGCCTGTGCGTGTGTCCATTAATTTGAATTGTCGGTTTGTCAGCTGTAAATAGATGTCCCGGGATGTGCGTGACAATGAAATCAAATCCATCAAGATGAAAATCTAGCCGCTCCGGCAGTTTCTCGGCAAACGGCGACATATCCATGTTGCCGCGGACGGCATCAACCGGCGCGATAAAATGCAACTGGCGCAGAATTCGCTCGTGTCCAATATCACCGGCATGTATGATGCGGTCCACATTGTCGAACAGCTCAAAAACCTTTGCCGGCAAAACGCCGTGTGTATCCGAAATTATTCCTATTTTATACACAGTCATCACCCAATTGGGCTATTTGATGATATCAACACCCATGTATTTCTGCAGCACTGTCGGAACTTTTATCGTTCCTTCATCTGTCTGGTAATTTTCCAAAATAGCGATGACCGTACGGGGCAATGCCAGTCCTGATCCGTTCAACGTATGCACATATTCCGGCTTGGCGCCCCGTTGCCGCCGAAAGCGTATATTCGCGCGGCGCGCCTGAAAATCGCCAAAGTTGCTGCACGAAGACACCTCGAGCCATTTTTCGATGCCCTTGGCATAGACTTCAATGTCATAGCATTTTGCCGCGGCAAAACTCAAATCACCTGTCGCCAGCGTCAAGACGCGATAGGGCAATTCAAGCGCCTGCAGCACATCTTCGGCGTTTTGCAGCAGTGATTCCAATTCATCCCACGAGTTTTCCGGCTTGACAAACTTGACCATCTCGACTTTGTCAAACTGATGAATTCGAACGAGGCCGCGAGTTTCTTTGCCATAAGCGCCGGCCTCGCGCCTGAAGCAGGGTGTGTAGGCGGTGTATTTTATCGGCAAATCATCGCCATTGAGCATTTCTTCGCGATGCAGATTGGTGACCGGCACTTCGGCCGTCGGAATGAGAAAGAGATCGTCAATCTCGCAGCGATACATATCTTCTTCCAGTTTTGGCAGCTGCCCGGTGCCGAACATGGCTTCGCGTTTGGTGACAAACGGCGGCAGTATTTCCGTGTAACCGTGCTTATCGACATGGAGTTCTATCATGAAATTGATCAGCGCTCTTTCCAGTCTGGCGCCCAATCCTCGATAGCTGACGAAAAATGAACCTGACATGCGCGAGGCACGGGCGAAATCGATGATGCCAAGCCTTTCGGCGATCTCATAATGAGGGAGCGGCTGAAAATCCGCCGCCGGGTCACCCCACGTTTTGAGGACGACATTGTCCCCTTCGCCGCCCACCGGCACTGACTCGTGGGGAATGTTGGGGATGCGGATGAGCAACTGATAGATCTGATCCTCAATGACCTTGAGCTCATCATCTTGCTGCTTAATCTCCTCGGCCAAACGCCGCATGTCGGCGATGGCGACTGTTGTCTCTTTGCCAGCTTTTTTCATTTCCGCAATCTTGAGCGTCGCTCTGTTTTGCTCTGCTCTGGCCGATTCGACCTCGCCTATGATCGTCCGGCGCTTGATATCCAGATCAAGCAGCGCATCGACATCCGCCTTTTCACGCTTGTGCGCGATCGCTTTTCTGACGACATCGACATTCTCTCGAATATACTTTAGATCCAGCATCTTCTTTCACCTTTATTATAGTTGTATTACTGTCCCTTAAAACGCAACATGACATATACGGTATAGAACATGATGCGAAAATCGAGCCGCAGCGAGATATTGTCTATATAGTACAAATCGTAATCCAGCTTTTCCTTCACATCCTCGATGGTCGTATCATATTTGCCTTTCACCTGCGCCCAGCCGGTCACGCCCGGTTTCACCCTGAGGCGGCGCGTGTAGAGAGGGTATTCCCGCTTGAGCTTGTCGACGAAATAGGGGCGTTCGGGTCGCGGACCGACGAGGCTCATATCGCCATTCAAGACATTGATCAACTGCGGGAACTCGTCGATGCGAACCTTGCGGATGAACCGGCCGATGCGCGTAATGCGCGGATCCGTTTTTCCCGCCCACACCGGCCCGGTGTAGCGTTCGGCATCCTGGATCATGGAGCGAAATTTATAGACGGTGAAATTCCGGCCGTTTTTGCCGACGCGCTTTTGTTTATAGAACACCGGACCAGGAGAATCGATCTTGATCAAAATAGCGAATAAAACCAGGACCGGTGACAAAATGAGCAAGCCGCACAGAGAAAACAGGATATCGATGA
>JAFGJB010000235.1 GCA_016929295.1 Candidatus Zhuqueibacterota bacterium
ACATTGACGCGCGCATCGCCGGCGCCGCCGCCCTGCGGCGTGGAGTAAACGCTGGGAGTGACGTTCATGACCAGCGGGATGTCGCGCGAACCGAGGCGAGCTTCCATCTCTACTTTTTGAACATTGCTGAATGCGACCGGCGTCTTGCGTTCCTGGGCGCGGTCGGCGAGGATGGAGATTTCCTGACCGGTTATAACTTCGGACTCGAGCACAAAATCCGCCGTGATCCTGGCGCCTGCCTGGACCGTGACCTCTTTTGTCTGCGGTTTGTACCCCATAAAACTAACAACAAGGGTGTAGTTGCCGGCAGGCAGGTTGCTGATGGAATAAATGCCGTTTGTGCCGGAGGCAGCGCCAATGCGGGTGCCCTGAACCGTGACGTTTGCGCCAGGCAATACGTCATTTGTACCAGCTTCCGTAATCTTGCCGGTGATATTGCCGCCGGCCGCGAACAGCGACAGCGACAAAGAGAGAAGAAGAATTACGAAAAGCGCCATAATAGAGTGGTTTTTCATCGTACCCTCCACGGTTTGATGGGTTATTATATTTATGATTTATGTGGTCATCTGTGCTTACATTCATGCCTGTCCTCACCACACCGCCCGTGATCGCGTATCAACCGGTTTTTCAATGAACAATGGATAATAATTTCAATATATTGAATTTCCTGTTAAAAGGAAATCAAAATATAGCGAACAAGGTAAAAATTCCCGCCCGCACATGAAAGCGGGCATCCATGTCGAGCTCGATGGCATTTCTTTTCATTGGAGTTAATTTATAAAATTTAAGCTTGATGCTCAAGCATTATTATGACAAAAACAGAGCAGCCAAAACCTGCGCATCTTGCAGCGTGTTCGAGATGAGAGCGTATTCATTCGGCTGGTGGCAGGTGTCTTCAATAGTGCCCCACACCACAGCCGCCAGGCCGGCCTGGCGAAAATGCGCCGCAACCGTGCCGCCGCCTATGCCAATGATGACCGGTTCAACACTTTTCACTGCTCTGATAGCAGCGGCCAACGCCTCGACCACGGCCGCATTGCTTGCTGTCGGCAGCGCGGCCTTGGCTCGTTGCGGGAAAGAGATATCGATTTCCACATTGAACTTTTTCTCCACCGACTCGACGATGCCGGCAATGGCTCTCTCAACTTCATCTAGTGAATAGTGCGGCAGAATCCGGCAATCGAGGTAAAAAATATCCCTGGCGGGAATCGTATTGATATTCCCTACATTGGCCTCTCTTTTAGTCGGTTCAAACGTGCTATAGGGTGGATCGTACATTTCATCCCTCAGGGCGAAAAGCTCATACAGTTTGTCCAGCTCAACAGTCAGAAAAGCGGCCGCCCGATGTGCGTTGATGCCCAACTGCGGCGTCGAGGCGTGACATTGCACGCCTTTGATTGCAAACTTTATCCACAGGATGCTCTTTTCAGCGACCTCAATCGTCCGTCCCGCGGGATCACCGGCATCCGGGACGATGAAAAGGTCATCCTCGCCAAATTCATGACGCGCCGTCTTTAGCAGGTGCTCCAGCCCGTATTTGCTGCCGGTTTCTTCATCAGCGACAAACGCGAGTCCGATGTTGTATTTGGGGACGATATTTTCATCCCGCAATGCCTTGGCGGCGAGCAGACCGCAAATGATCCCCTGATGGTTGTCCTCCGCCCCGCGGCCTATCAATTTATCGCCATCTACGGTGAGCTCGAACGGATCGCTCTGCCACAGCTGCAAGTCTCCCGCCGGAACGACGTCCAGGTGCGAGAGCACCCATACCGTTCTGTGTTGATTTTCACCGGCGATTTTTGCCACTAAATTGGGGCGAATTTTACTCGACACCCGTTCATCAGAGGCATTGATCTCGCGGATCTCGTCAAAGCCGATTTTGTCCAGAATCGTCCGCACATAGCGTGCCTTGTCGATCTCACCATCGCCGCCGCTTTCAGGAGCAAGCGCTTTGATAGCGATCAGATTCTTCTGCCATTCAATGACCGTCTCTCGACAAGTCTCTATTCTTTTCATCACCTTTTCGAGTTCATTCATATTTTTCATCCTGTCTGACCAATGCGTTTTTACCAAGAACTGATTTGCTCTCCTCGCCTTCATTCAATAACAGATCGAGGGCGGATAAATCGGTCACAAAACTGCCGAACAGCTGATGATAGCGCGGATAGGTGAATTCGATCGCTGTCACTCGGCAGCCCGCCTTTTCGATCGCCGCTGCATCAATATACTTTGCATCCTTTTTCGGCATCAGATAGGCATCGCAGCCGCATGCGTCAGCCCAGCGGATCACGCGTTCCGATCGGTCTCGCACCACCGGCAGCTCACCGCTTTTGATAAAGGCGCCTGGCACGCCCATTTTTGTGCATAAAAGTTGGGCTGACTGTAAAGCCAGGTCGTTGAGATTGATCCATTTTTGCCGCAGCAGGCCGACGATTTCTTCGGCCAGAAATAAATAGTAAGGCGAGTTGTGATAACTGACGCGGATTGATTTCAGATGCGCGCGCTGCCAATGATGACTCGAATCGATCTGCACATCAGCGATGCGCTGTCCCTTTCTCCCTCTAGTCAACACCGGAATGGTCAGCCAGTGTGGTCCGGCAGCCGTTTTGATTCGTGCCCGATTGATCGTATCATTCTTTTTGTAGAGAAAGGTTTCCGCCCAGACGACGACATCCGCAGCAGCGATCCGGCTCACTGTTTGAACCGTGGGGAAATAGGATGGTTGAACGACAGTCAGTTTCACATCAATTCACAAAAAGTCGAACGAATGGCTCGCCAGGTGTTCTAATCCAGAACCATGCTCAGGCCAACCCGTCCGCGTTCCACATCAATGGACAATACTTTGACCTGCACCACATCACCCACCGAAACAATATCCAGCGGATTTTTCACAAATTTCTTGGCCATTTTGCTGAGATGCACCAGTCCATCCTGCTTGAGGCCGATATCGACAAAGGCGCCGAAATCGACGACATTGCGAACCGTGCCTTTGAGTATCATCCCTTCTGCCAGGTCATCGATGCTCAGCACATCACTGCGCAAATCGACGCGCGGCATCTCATCGCGCGGGTCGCGGTTCGGCTTTTCGAGGCTGTCGATGATGTCGGCCAGCGTCTCTTTGCCGCAGCCGCAGAGCGCCGCCAGTTCATCCAGGGTGCGCCGATCTTTAAGTCGCGAGCGGACCAGGGCGCCGTTGGCTCGCACATCATTCGGTGTGAGATCGAGATGGTGCAAGAGCGCGAAAGCGGCGTCGTACGACTCGGGATGCACCGCTGTTGAATCAAAAAAGAGATCTCTCTCGCGTATGCGCAAAAATCCCGCCGCCTGGACAAAAGCGTTATCGCCCAAGCCTTTGACCTGCTTGAGCTCTTCCCGCCTCTTGAAAATCCCTCGTTCTTCTCTAAACCTGACGATATTCTCGGCCACGCGGGAATTCACGCCGGCGACATATCTGAGCAGCGAGGTGGAGGCCGTATTCACATCCACGCCCACCTGGTTCACAGCTGATTCGACAACATCATCAAGGGCTTCGGCCAGATCGGTCTGATTGACATCGTGTTGATAGAGGCCGACACCAATGGATTTGGGATCGATCTTCACCAGCTCGGCGAGGGGATCGAGCAGCCTGCGGGCAATCGAAATATTGCCGCGCATGGAGGCATCCAGCTGCGGAAACTCTTTTTGCGCAATGGGCGAAGCGGAGTAGACTGAAGCGCCGGCTTCATTGACAATAGTGTAACAGACTTTATTATCCAAATCACTTATCGACTCGGCAACCATCTGCTCGGTCTCGCGGCTGGCCGTACCGTTGCCGATGGCGACCACATCGACATCATATTGCTCAATGTAATCCTGCAGGATCTTTTTCGCATCTTCCCAGCGTCTTTGTGGCGGATGCGGGTAGATTGTCGTCCCCTGCAGATATTTGCCGGTCGCATCAATGACCGCCACTTTGCAGCCCGTCCGATAGCCGGGGTCAATGCCAAGAATTTTTTTACCCTTCAGCGGCGGCGTCAGCAGCAAGGCGCGCAAATTCCTGGCGAAAATATCGATGGCGTGCTCGTCGGCTCGCTGCGTGAGAGTGTTGCGCAGTTCGCGTTCGATGGCCGGGGCGATGAGGCGGCGATAGGCGTCCGCTAGCGAGATTTCAAGCTGCTCGGTGAAAATGCTTTTGCGATTGGTGATAATGACATTTTCGATGGCCCGCACCATATCAGCTTCCGGCACGTCCACGCGCACGCGGAGGTAGCTCTCCCGCTCTCCGCGATTAATGGCCAGTATTCGATAGGCCGGTATGGATTTCACCGCTTCGGAAAACTCTTTATATATTTCAAAGTCGCCGACATTGTCGGAATCACGCGCCTCGGACACGATCAACCCTTGCTGCTCCGTCGCCTGCCGGATCAATTTTCGGATGTTCGCGTCATCGGAGATCACTTCGGCGACGATGTCGCGCGCGCCGGCGAGCGCCTCCTCGAGCGAACGAACTTTATTTTCTGCGTTGATAAATGGCGCAACATAATCATCGACCGTTCCCTCGATGATCTCCTGTCGCAGGATCAAATCGGCCAGCGGCTGCAAGCCTTTCTCACGAGCAATGATGGCGCGCGTACGACGTTTGGGCCGATAGGGGAGATAGAGATCTTCCACTTCCTGAAGCCTGGTGGCGTTTTTTATCTTTTCTTCCAGCTCGGGCGTGAGTTTTCCCTGTTCGGCAATGCTCTTGAGCACAGCCCGCTTTCTGTCGTCCAAATTGCGCAAATAGCGCGTACGATCCCGAATGGCGCGAATAGCCTCTTCGTCAAGACTGCCGGTGACCTCTTTGCGATATCGAGCGATGAACGGCACTGTATTGTCATTGTCGAGAAGCTCGACCGTATTCTTGACCTGATTCCATCGCAGGCCCAATTCTTCTGCGACGATGGCATAGAGTTGCTGCTCGTCCATGACTTTTCCCAAAGAATGGTTAATATGTTGCGGCTAAATATAAATGAGACATGAGAGAAAAGCAAGGGATTTGAAGATTGACAGCGCTTTCCCGGTCATTCCCCGATGGCCGGGATTGCATGCTTGCGACCATTCTTGTAAAAGACGAGCTCAATTCTTCGGTTCATCTTGCGGCCGACAGCGGAATTGTTATCGCCTAAAAGCAGCTCGCCTTTATCGAGCTGAAGAGTCAGCGGCTTACTTTCCCCATAGCCAATCGCGCGATCCAGGCGGCGCGCGATCGATTCGGCAGAATCATCTTTCTGCGACAATAAGTATTTTCTGAATTCAGCATCAAATCGATGTGCCCGTTCTTCGGACAGCTTTTGATTGACATCCGCCGAGCCGATGGCGCAGGCGTGCCCTTCGAATCGCAACCGCACCGAGGTGTCGGCCATCACCTCTTTTGCATACTTGAATATCTCTTGCCAATAGAACTCGGCCATTGGATCGGTCTTGCCGAACTGCAGAGGCACACTCAATATTTGTCGCTTTTTTCGCTCCTCACGGGTCATCGTCAACTGCCTGTTGTCGGTGCGGAATTGACGGCCGAGCGAATCGGTCACGGACAGGTAATAGCTGATCACTTGATTGAGCCAGAGCGTCGGATCTGTGACAGCCGGCTGCCAGTTCACGTCTGTAACTCGCACGGCATTTTCGCCGAACGAGAGCTCATGCCGGTCTTTAGCGGAATTGCTTTCAAAATACAACGCCCCGCGCTGCAGTGGCATCGCGCTGGCGATATCTGACATAAAATGTACACTGCCGTGCTCGATCGTGACCTCCTGTTGTCGCATCGGCCGGAGAAGCACGGGACTGTCCGCTGCCGCGCTGATTCTGACGCAGCGTCGTTCTTCCAAAATCCACCGCGAATCCTGCTCGCCGGAGCGCATCGTCTTGAATGGCATGATTTGTCCCGGCTTGATCTGAATTTGCGACGCATCGACGCCCAGCTGCAGCAGCGCTTTTTTCACTGCCTCCGAGCGCGCATCTGCGAGGCCAATGACACGGCTGTCATCGGAATTCGGATCCACGTAGCCCTGCAGCGAAAGGTGCATGTCCTGATGCTCTCGCAATCGTTTGGCATAAACGCTCAGAATAGACTCGAGTTCGCCATCCTGCACATACTCTTTTTTCACGATGCTGCTATTCGGATCAAAGGTGATCTCGGTGATGAGCGGCATATCGACGAGCGTCGTCGATGTCTGCAGGACCGCAACGCTGTCTCGAGCAACGAGCACACCTTTGGGAATAGTGTAAAAAATCCTGTGCAGCTCGTTGTTGACGCGCTGCGTATCGGTCAAAATCCCTTCCGGATCAGCTGTCACCGTTATCCTGTGTTTTCCCAGCAAAGTCGATCGCCACTCCACCTGAACGCGGTGTAATTCTCCCGGCGCCAATAGCGGGATGGTCAGCTCGACGATATTATTTTGCAGGCTGGGCAGCTCGATGTCCGCTGCCGAAGCCAATGCCGTCAGGGCAAAATCCAGCTCTTCGATTTCGTCCTTGAGCGCAAGTCGGACGTCTCTGACAGCGCGTTCGCCGTTGTTCTGCAGCGCGATGTCGATGATGCCATGATAGTCATCTGTCGTGATATAGGGACTGTGCTGCAAGTTGATCTCTTTGATCTCAATGTCGGTCGTGGGAATGCTGAAATGAGCGATGGCGGATTCACCGCGGGCGAAACGCACCTGTTCATCCTGGTCAATCGCAGCGACAGCCCAGTAATAGTCGCCGCCACTCAGCCCGTCCGCCGGGATGAAGGTGCGCGTCGTTTGTCCGTTGAACGCCAGCTCACTGTGCAGCAGCGAGCGGAAGAGCGCGGGATCATTGTCGTAGGCGGAGACAATGTCGGCAACTTTTAGACTGTCGCGATCCAGCAGAACGTGATAAGTCACCTCATCGAAAATATCTGCCTCGCGGGCATCATCCCATCGCAGCACCACATCCGCGTAGACAGAATCCGCCTGCGCCGGCGCCGTAAAAACAAAAGATTCCGGTCGAGTCGGAAAATGCGACGCCGTGCCGCGATAGGTGCGCGAGAAAAAGTCGGCTTCGTCCAGCGTCGCGAAATCGAGACGAAACGCGTTATGGCGGCCGGGAAAGGCATCGCCCAGCGACAAGCCGACGTGGTCCAGTCTGATGCTGGCGCCAAAAGTAACCTTTTTGAACAGATCGCTGCCAAAATCATAGCCGGCATTGATGGCGAGCAGGCGATTGATCATCAACTCGGCGCCGAGGGCCATGTAGCCTTTCTCATCCTTAACGCTGACATAGTCAGCCGACAAAAGCATATTGAGGCCTTTATGCGAGCCCAGATAAAACGCCATGCCGCCGCGCCCGGTTTGCGGCAAGGGCGTGCCAATCCGATCAAAGGTCAAATCTTGGCCGTTTTGATTGAGCGCAGCACCGACGGAAAAGGCGCCCTTGAATTTTCCGAGGCCGAACGTTGGTGTCCGCGCGGTCAAGCCAATATCATAAATAAAGCTTTGCGCTGAAAATTGCGCCAGCGTGCTCTTGAAATATTTCAGATTTGCCCCGAGAGCGATATGATCTGAAATGAATGAGACCGGCTGGCCAATGCTGAGGGAGGCGACGAAATCGCTGGCGGACGCTGGCGGCAGCGTTGCAGCGCTATTATTGAATTCCGGCACCCCCTGATAGAGCAAGCCGATGGCAAAACGACTCTGCCGGCTCCAGGGCATCGGGACATTGCCGCCATAGATGAAAGAGGCGTTATAAATATCGGCGATCCATTTGGTATAGCTCGCCGCCCATTGCCACTCTCGTAAAAATCCCGCTGCGCCGGGATTGGCGAATATCGCATGCGGATCGTCAATGACCGCCGTATGCGCTCCGGCCATGGATTGCAGTCGTGCACCTGGCAACATCTTTAAAAATGCGGCGCCCGATCGAACCTGCGCACTCAGGTTTGAAAAAACAGCGACCAGTCCGATGATGACGAGCCATCCTTCAATATGTAAACGCCTTTTCAACATTTATCTCACAATGATAATTTTTTTCCATGTGTTCGCATCTCTAGTGCGCAGGGTGATCAAATAGACGCCGCTGCCGACAAGCTGTCCATTTTCCATGCCGTTCCACATCAGGGTGTGTCGTCCCGCCTGATAATATTCATCCGCCAGAGTAGCGATGTGTCGGCCGGCGACGTCGTAGAGCTGCATCTCCACATGACCCGTCGGGACGACAAAATCAATGGCAATGACGTCGTGTGCAGGAGACACGACGTTGGGCGGCAGCAAAGCAAATTCGAGATTCACGACGACCTGGGAACGCGCCGAGCCACGACTGCCAAAGCGACCCAACGCCTGCACCTCGAATGCGATCTCATCCGCTGAGCCGCCATCTAGTAGCGTTCGATGCAAAAAGGGTTCATCTATATCGTACCAAACGCCCGGTTCTATGGCGGTCCTGGCGATGAACGCATCGGCATAATCGGTGCGGATATCGCCGTTGGGCAGATGCACGCGCAGATCCCACTCGACGATTTCGACCGGAAATTGCACGCGTATCCACAGCGAGTCGGAGACCGTGGCCATGGCCGGTGTCACTTCAATGAGCGGGGTGAAGGGCTCGACGACAATGCCATAATTGACCATTGTCAGCATCACGCGGTTGTCATCCAGTGCGGCCGGATCCTCGTTGTCCGCGATCACGGAAAGAATGTTGTGCAATAGATTGCGCTGCACGGGCATGATCTCTGCCAGAGAAATTTCCACAAAGAACTCGCGCGTCTGCCCGGATTCGATGGCGCTGAGAAGCCAGGCCACCGAATCGGCCGCATAAAAATCTGGCGATGGGCGCGCCCCAATGATGGCGAATGAATCGTCGACGACATAGGTGATGCAGACGTTATCCGCCGCTGTTGTCGAGTTGTTCGAGACGAGGAGGGTGACCTCGCTCGCCGCACCCTGCAGCATGAGAGGCAACGGGCCCGAGTCGGTCGTTTCAAATGAATCGGCGGCCGTTGATTGATGTACCGCCAGATCAGCAAAGACGAGCGGATCTCCCAGAATATAGACAACGGCCTCTTGCGAATTATTATCCGCCAGTGTGTCGCCGACAGCGCTGACAACTGCGCTCGCCGTCAGTCGCAATGGAAAGTCTCCGGCCCCCTCCTTCATGACAGCCTTATAGTACAAGGTCCATGCAGCGCCCGCAAGGAGGGAATCGATCTGCCAGATGCAGGTATTTTCCGTTGCGCGATGCGGCGCATGGCTGAACTGACTCAACGTCAGCTCATTCGGCAACGAGTTCTGCACCTCGATCGCATGCGCGGTCGCCGGACCATTGTTGCGAATCCACATGAAATAGCCAAACTCATCGTCAAAGCGGGTCGCTTTGTAGTTATTGCCGGCGATTTGTATGGTCGAGTCCGCCAGCGCGTTGTAGTCGATTTCAAGATCATAGTTCGCGGATGGCATCTCTTTTTCTGCGAGGAACCACACGGCAACCGAGTCCGTATCATTCGCCGCAGATGTATCGTTGACGGCGGCGACACGCACGGAGGAGAGAATGGCGCCTTCCTCTTGCAGCGCGCCGGACGCGTGCACCCTGATCGTCGTACGACCGGCCGGCACGGGAATTATCCAGTACAAGGAATCGCCGGTTACGCCATCGGCGGGAGGATCTTGTGACACGGAGGTGAGAGCGCCGGGCATCGTGTTGGTGTAGGTGACGCGGACACTCTCTGCCGCCATCGGACTGTTGTTGTGAACGTTGATGTTATAAAAATGCAAATGATTGTTGGTCACGGCCGGATAGATGGCGCCGGAGCGTTCGACGAATGTATCTGCCTGAACCACGATCTGCACACCGACATCGACGAACTGCAGGCGCGGACGAATAATTCTGATCGTTTCGCTCGAGCTGTTGTTGATGTCGGCTCTATCGTTCGAGCAGGTGAACGAGGCCACGCTGATGAGCTCGTCGACGCCTTCCGGCACATCCGGGGTGAGGCGCACGTCAACATCCCATGTCATGGATGCCGCGACGCCGAGATCGGTCAGCTCCCAGACAAGCTGGTTCCCCGAAACCGTCGGCAGAAGGGTGCTCTGAATATAGCTGACCTCAGGCGGCAGAATCTGGGTGACGACAATTGCTTCAGCACTATTTTCGCCCAGGTTCACGAGCTGAACAGTATAGTGAAATTCCTCGCCTGGCATGACGGCATTGATGGGCTGGCCATAATCAAAGACAGAGCTGTCGGTCTCCGAAAAAAGCCGAATTCTGACATCAGTCAGCGTTGGCGACTGACCGAACACGCCGGCGGCAATGACAAACAAAAAGAGGATGAACAGCAGCCGATAAATGAACATGATTTTTACTGACAAAGTGGTCATATGAATCCAAATTTTTATTCCTGGATAATCGACAGCTTGCGGCACGCAAGGTCTGTGCCACAGGAGGAATGATCATTTTGTCCACAGCAATAACAATATGTTTATATTAATTTTAAGACATGACAAATCGAGGAGAAAGCCGAGTAATCCTCGCCAAGAACATTATCCACTTTTTTTGGATGTGACTGCTGAATTATTCACAGCGGTTTCCTGGCGCTAACTTGCCCCATTGCAGATGTTACGCTGATCGATCAGCCGGACAAACCGGCGCCCGCATGATCGGATGGTGGTCATTGTATCGACGGCGCGCGGCTGTTTCGCAGCGGGACATTTTTTAACTATGGCGCATTTTATCAAGCCGCCGAGGCAAAACAGCCCTGAGAGACAAGATGTTATTTTACAGTATGTTGGATATCTTTCCAGGCGAAGGTTCATCACAGGTGAGTTCGATGGCCATTGATGGAAAGAGACGCACAATTGATCCCATCTGAGTCATCTGTGGGGGGCAGGTCCAACGTCGGAAAACGGGGCTGTTTCAGGAATCTTGTAACTCCCTTTTAGTCAGTCAATTACGAGAGAGCTGCACTCGCGGAAATGTGCTCGCGGCGTATCAATTGCGCCACAGCCTCGATATGGGCCGTATGCGGAAACATGTCGACCGGCTGCACCCTGGTCACATCATACGACTCGCCTAGCACGCTGAGCTCGCGTGCCATTGTGGTCGGATTGCAGGAGACGTGCACGATTCTTTTCGGCTGCAGCGCCAGGACATCGCGGACGGTTTTGGGATGCATGCCGCCGCGCGGCGGGTCAAGAATGACAATGTCCGGCCGGCCGAACTGCTCTGTCACTTTATGGGTTTGGGCGAGCTCGTCCTTCAGATCGCCCAGAACGAATGCGCAATTATCGATGCCGTTCGATCGGCAATTTTCTCTGGCGTTGATCACCGCAGACTCTACGGCCTCAAAACCAACCACTCGCGCTACATGTCCGCTCAGATAAATAGAAATTGTGCCCGTCCCGCAATAGAGATCGTAGACGATCTCGTCGCCGTCCAGCTCGGCGTATTCGAGGACAATATCATACAGCTTGCGCGCCTGCAGAGTGTTGGTTTGAAAAAACGAATTGGCTGATAGAGTGAAGAAATAGGAACCGATCTGCTCGGACATAGTCGCCCGACCGGCCAGTAGATGCTCTTCTTCGCAAAAAGCCACGCTCGAGCGGCTGCGGGTGACGCCATTCAGCAGGCTGGTGATCTGCGGACAGTCCATCAGTCGGCGCCGCAACTCGTCAGCGATTTCCGCTCTGAATTCGGATGTGACGACATTGACCATCAGATCTTTTGTCTGTGCGCGGCGGACGATGAGATAGCGCCAAAAGCCGTCATGCTCGGCAGTACTATAGGCAGGCAAACCGCTGTCGCGCGCGGTCTGCCGGACAATATGCAAAATCTTTATGGCGATCGGATCGATCAGATGACACTCGGACAAGTCAATGACCTTGTCATAAAAGCCTCTGGCGTGCAGACCCAGATAGGGCGCGTCGTCATAGTGCGCGCCCGAGCTGATCTCCTCCGGCGTCAGCCAGCGATGGCGCGAAAAAGAGAATTCCATTTTATTCCGATAGTGGTAGACGCGTTCGGAGGGAAGCGTCGCAGCAATTTCCAGGTGCGGCAGGCCGCCCAGTCGTCGCAATATCTCTTCCACCTGCGCACCTTTGGCGCGTATCTGCTGCTCATACTGCAGGTTTTGCAAAAGGCAGCCGCCGCAGCTGCCAAAGTGTATGCATGATGGCTTGATGGTAAAAGGTGATTCGGATATGATCGAGGCGACGCGAGCAATGGCGTAGCGCTGCTTTTTCCTGGTGATGACCGCCTGCACTCGCTGCCCCGGTATGGCGTTGTCTACGAAAATGACAAAATCGTTGATGCGAGCGACGCCCTGGCCGCCAAAAGCCAGTGACTCTATCACGCACTCGACAAGTTGTCCCTTTGCTATGGTGACGTTTTTTTGCATCGACCTCTTTCCTCTATCATAAAGTTAATGACTATTCTTCTCAAGACAAAGCGAATAGTGAAAGCAAATTTATCTTTGTTTTAGGGCGAAATATGTTTAAATTAAAAGATGTTACTTTTTGCTTTTTTTACACTCAAACAGACCAAGTCGCAAGGGATTTATCGGAAATGGCTGATATACAAAAAAGACGCAACATCGGGATCAGCGCCCACATCGATTCCGGCAAAACGACTCTGACAGAACGAATACTGTTCTATACCAACAGAATTCATGCGATTCACGAGGTGCGTGGCAAAGACGGCGTTGGCGCCAAAATGGATTCCATGGAGCTTGAGCGCGAGCGCGGCATCACCATTCAATCCGCATCGACAAATGTGGAATGGAAGGAACACTCCATTGACATCATCGATACGCCCGGCCATGTGGATTTCACCGTCGAGGTGGAACGCTCTCTGCGCGTTCTCGACGGCGCCGTGCTGGTGCTGTGCTCGGTCGGCGGCGTGCAATCCCAGTCCATCACTGTCGACCGGCAGATGAAGCGCTACAAAGTGCCGCGAATCGCCTTCATCAACAAATGCGATCGCATGGGAGCGAATCCGGAAAAAGTGACCGAGCAGTTGCATGACAAGCTGGGACATAATGCTGTTCTTATGCAATTGCCCATTGGCCTGGAGCAAGATTTCCAGGGCATCATCGACCTCATCAGCATGAAAGCGTATTATTTCGACGGCGAGGCCGGCGAAAAGATTCGCCAGGAAGAAATTCCGCTTGACTACCGGCAGCGAGCGCGTGAAAAGCGCGATATCCTGCTCGATGCCGCTTCGATGTTCAGCGAAGAGCTGATGGAAGCCTACCTCGAAGACAATGTCACAGAAGAACAGATCTACAGGGCCGTGCGAAAAGGCACCCTGACGCTTGAGCTGACGCCGGTTTTGCTGGGCTCTGCTTTCAAAAACAGGGGCGTGCAACTATTGCTCGATGCCATCCTGGCGTATCTCCCTTCCCCACAGGACGTTACAAACACGGCTCTTGATGTGGACAAAGGTGAGGAAATCGTCGCGCTCACCACAAATGAAGACGATCCGCTGGTCATGTTGGCATTCAAACTGGACGATACCAGATTTGGTCAACTCACCTATGTTCGCGTTTATCAGGGGACGATTCATAAAGGTGATGAAATAGTCAATTCACGCACCGGCAAAAAGGTGCGCGTGGGCCGGCTGGTTCGCATGCACGCCGACGAAATGGAAGATATCAAAACTGCCGGTCCCGGCGAAATCGTCAGCTTGTTTGGCATCGACTGCGCGTCCGGCGACACCTTCACCTCGGCCAAGGTCCATTACAGCATGAAATCCATGTTCGTGCCGACGCCGGTCATTTCGCTATCTCTCAAGGTCAAAAACAATAAAGCCTCCGAAAATATGGCCAAGGCGCTCAACCGGTTCACCAAGGAGGATCCTTCCTTTCAGACATTCGTTGATCATGAGACAAACGACACCATCATCAGAGGAATGGGAGAGCTCCATCTTGAGGTCTATGTCGAGCGCATGCGGCGCGAGTACAACGTCGAGCTGGAGACCGGTCGGCCTCAGGTGGCCTATCGCGAGAGTATCTCCAGGCCATCATCATTCGATTATACGCACAAAAAGCAGACCGGCGGCGCCGGTCAATATGCGCGAGTTGTCGGCATGGTCGTGCCGAACCACGAAGCAGATTTTCAATTCATTGATGAAGTGAAGGGAGGCGTCATCCCTTCGGAATACATCCCCGCCTGCGAAAGAGGATTTAGCATGGCGATGGACAAGGGAACTCTCACAGGATTTCCTATCGTCGGCGTCAAGATCACCCTCAACGACGGCAATTATCATCCGGTGGATTCATCCGATCTCGCTTTTCAGACCGCTGCATTGGCGGCGTTCAGAGAGGTTTACCCGCGCTGCAAGCCGATCATTCTGGAGCCCATCATGCGCGTAGGTGTCGAGGGGCCGTCGGAATTTCAGGGCGTCATACTGGCGACCATCAATCAACGCCGTGGCATCATTCAAAGCGCCGCAGAGGACAATTCCTTTACCACCATTGATGCAGAAGTACCTTTGAGCGAGATGTTCGGCTACTCGACTGTTTTGCGTTCCGCCACGCAAGGAAAAGCCGAGTTCACCATGGAATTCAGCCGATATGCCAAGGTGCCGGACGCCATAGCTGAAGAAATCAAAAAAGAGTTTGCAGAAAAAAGCAAAAATAAATAACATTGAAGCGGACAAGCCTAATCGAAAAGGGAATTCATGCTAAAAGAACAGCTCTTGAAACGCAGCCCGATCCGCGTTTTGGAAGAAACGCTGGATGGCGGGCTGGGGAGCGGTCAGTTGGGAGTATTGACTGCTCGTAAAGGCGTCGGCAAGACGGCGAGTCTCGTGCATATCGCCACAGACAAACTGTTGCTCGGCCAAAACGTCCTGCACATATCCTTTGCAGATGATCCCAGGCATATTATCACCTGGTACGAGCAGGTTTTTCGCGAGGTGGCGAAAGCGTATAGACTGGAAAACGAGCTGGATGTTCATGAAGAGATCATACGCCATCGACTCATCCTTCACTTCAAGCGGCCCGATCTCACTTTCGATCAAATCAAGGCAAATATTCAGCAGGTGAAGGCTGGCTTCTCCGGTGAGCCGCAGGTCATCATTGTTGACGGCTTTCCTTTTGAAAATGCCACAACAGAGCTGTTGGCCCAATGGCGTAACCTGGCGCAGGAGAACAAGTTAGCCGTCTGGTTTTCGGCAACGCTGCACCGGGAAAAGCTCGATCTGGACGAGCATGGTGTACCGGCGCCGGTCAACAAGTTCTACGATCTCCTGGACATCATCATCATGCTGAAACCACAAAAGGATTACATCGACTTTTGTCTGCTCAAATCACATGATGACAGCAGCGGCAGAAAAATTCACATCAAGCTCGATCCCAAGACGCTCCTCATTTCGAATCACCGCGTTTGAAAGTGCTGCTGCAATCCGTAGAAATAAAGCCTGTCCCGGGTGGACGAGCTTTTATGCAAACCTTCTTACTATTTGGCTATCACCAATCTGGCATTCACTACCGACGAGTGTTTCATAATAGCAAACGAGGCAAAATAATCTCAACAGCAATGATGATGTCCACGGGCCTGACTTTCGGCACGATCTCAGCGTTGAATGGATTTTCGCACAATATTATAATCTGAAGAAGGATGAACTTTCACCGCCCAGGAATGAGCTTGCGTTTTTTCTGCCAACCGCCAAGCTTGGCGATCATTATGGCTGTCAACCACCCGATCAGAATCATGGCCAGGGCAAAAAGAGTATAAGCAATACGCCAGTCAATTCCTTTGGTCATGACGCTGAATTCGGACATCCCGCCGATGCTGGCAATCAAGTTCAACGGCAAAAAGATGGTATTGATTATGGTCAGGTTTTTCAAAATGATATTCATATTATTATTGACGAGTGTTCCGCGCGCATCCATGAGTCCGGAAAGAACACTCGAATAAATCTCTGCTTGCTTATTGCATTGATTATTTTCAATGATAATATCATCCAGGAGCTCCCCTTGTTCTGGCGATAAACCGATTCTTTCAATATTGTTGCGCAGCTTTGTGAGCACTGATGCGTTGCTGCTGATCGCATTCAAATAATAGGTCAAACTTTCACCGAGCGTGAACATTTGGATCAAATATTCATTCTCGAGCGCTGTATTGATTTTTTGCTGAATTTCACGCGAAATTTATCTGATCACTTTGAGATGTTCTAAAAAATTTCGCGTGGTTTGAGACAGGATATAAAGGACAACATCGATGAGATTCTTCATGCGAGAGATTTGTTGCTCGCCGAACAACGTGACTTTTTGTGCCAAGATGACCACCAGCTGATCCGATGTCAAAGCAATTCCAATCGAGGAGACATTGAAGCGTATCTCTCCGTCAAAACTGTAATTTTCGGGATGTTTCCAAATCATAAAAGCGAGAGCGGGATTCAATTCAAGGCGAGAAATTTCATCCGGATCGAGAGCCGACGACAAAGAGTGTTGGTCGAGGTCGAGCATTTTGATCAAGTGCTGACGTTCTTCAGTCGTCGGATCACTATAGACGTGGATAGTATCTTTTCCCTCCGAATCGGTGACTAATCGGTCATTCAGAATACAATATTTCTGCAACATGGGCTCACTTCGACATTTTAAAGATCTTGCAGCCTCATTTACATCATCGCAACAGTTTCTTGGTAATGAGCCAGCGCTCGGCAGCTTGACTGCTATACGCTGCCTGGACGCCTCATATCGATAAGTAAACCATTAAACAGGATGCGGAAGGATTTGTCACGGATTCCCTTGACAAGGCCGGAAACTGCAACCACATACTGACTGGCATTGCCCTGGTCATCCCTTTGCTTCATCGCAGAATGAATGTTTGCACGCCCGGAGGGGCTCGAACCCCCAACCTTCTGATCCGAAGTCAGAAGCTCTATCCAGTTGAGCTACGGGCGCGTTTGTTTAAATTAACGATTTGCTCTCACTTTCGCAAATAAAAAGATGAAGCAGACAGCCTGGCGAATGCCTGTGGGATTGGCATTCAAAATGGAGGGGGATTCGACCGCCTGCTTCATCCATTCTCTTTAACAAAAATAAAGCGCCAAAGATTCGATTTTTTTTTATTCGCCTGCCTGCGCGATCCTGGCCCAGGTGTCGCGCAGCTCGACCGTCCTGTTGAAGACCAGCACACCGGCGGTTGGGTCGCTATCCGAATCCATGACAAAATAGCCTTTGCGTTCAAACTGGCATCTGTAGCCGGCAAGTTTATCTCGCAGAGAGGGTTCGACTTTGCAGTGCGACAGGGTTTTCAGTGAATCCGGATTGATGTAGGCCATATAGTCCTTTTTGTCGGCTTCCGCCAGATCGGGGATGGTCAGCAGAGAGTCGTACAGACGCACGGTCGCATCCACGGCGTGCGGGACGCTCACCCAATGAATCGTACTGCGCACCTTGCGGCCATCTTGCGTGTAGCCGCCGCGCGATTCGGGATCATAGGTGCAGCGCAGTTCGATGATCTCGCCGCTTTTTTCGTCCTTGATCACCTCCGTGCAGGTCATGTAATAAGCATACCGCAGCCGCACTTCGCGTCCCGGCGCCAATCGATAGAATTTCTTCGGCGGGTCTTGCATGAAATCGTCGCGCTCGATATAGATCTCGCGGCTGAAAGGCACCTTGCGCGTGCCGGCCAACTCGTCTTCCGGATTGTTGATCGCATCAAACTCTTCCACATGCCCTTCGGGATAATTGGTGATGACGACCTTGAGCGGATCCAGCACGCCCATGACTCGCGGCGAATTTTTGTTCAAATCTTCTCGCAGACAATATTCGAGCAATTGAATGTCGACGATGCTGTCCCGTTTGGCCACGCCGATGCGCTCCGAAAAATCGCGGATGGCGGCCGGCGTATAGCCGCGCCGGCGCAGGCCGGACAACGTCGGCATGCGCGGATCATCCCAGCCGGCCACGACGCCGTCTTTGACCAGCTGCAGCAGATAACGTTTGCTCATGATGGTATAGGTCAAATTCAGTCGGGCGAATTCGATCTGCTGCGGATGATAGACGCCCAGTGCATCGAGGAACCAGTCATACAGAGGGCGATGCGCCTCGAACTCGAGGGTGCAGATGGAGTGGGTGATGCCCTCGATCGAATCTTCCAGGCCGTGCGCCCAGTCGTACATGGGGTAGATGCACCAGGCATCGCCGGTTCTCGGATGTGAGGCGTGCAATATGCGATACATGACCGGATCGCGCATGTTCATGTTCGGATGCGCCATATCGATTTTCGCGCGCAGCACCATTTCGCCATCAGCGAATTCGCCGTCCTTCATCCGTTCGAACAGATCAAGATTTTCATCGATCGGACGATCGCGATAGGGGCTGTTGACACCGGCCTCGGTCAAGGTGCCGCGATAGCGTCGGATCTCCTCACCCGACAGGCCGTCGACATACGCCTTGCCGGCGCGAATGAGTTGCAGGGCACATTCATACATCTGGCCAAAATAGTCCGAGGCAAAGTAAAGATGTTCGCCCCAGTCAAATCCGAGCCAGCGGACGTCCTTGATGATGGAATCGATATATTCCTGCTCTTCCTTGACGGGATTGGTGTCATCAAAGCGAAGATGACAGCGGCCGCCATACTCCTCGGCCAGGCCAAAATTCAGACAGATCGATTTGGCGTGGCCGATGTGCAGGTAACCATTGGGTTCCGGTGGAAAACGAGTGATGACCCGTCCGGCATTTTTGCCATTCTCGATGTCCCGGTTGATGATCTGCCGGATGAAATGAACGACCTTACCGCCATCGTCTTCCGCTTCTCTCTTCATATTATTCATGTGATCTTTCCTCTTGCCTACATTTCTGTCTTATAAAAAACGGCCACCAATTACTGGTGACCGTTGCAGAGCTGGGGTGCAGGGATTCGAACCCCGATACCATGATCCAGAGTCATGTGTCCTGCCGTTGGACGACACCCCATTAGTACTGTTGAAGCGTCGGGATTATATCAATAGCTCTTTTCACTCTTTTTATAACTGTCTCTCTGCCAAGCACTTGCAGCATCTCAAAAAGCCCGGGGCCTGCGCCCACTCCCGAGACGGCCAGGCGGACCGGATGGATGACGCGTCCGTTTCCCACCGCGTGGCGCTCGGCAATGGCCTGTACGCACGCCTCGATGGCGGCCACATCAAAGAATTCTAATTTAGCAATTTCATCGACAAATTCAAGCAGTAATTGTGCCGAATCTTCTTTCCACCGCTTTTTCACCACTTGCGGATCGTACGATTCGGGATGTTTGAAAAAGTAGCTGCTCAATTCTACAAAATCCTGGCGAAAATGCAGACGTGATTTGAGCAGCGCGACGACGCTGAGGAAATAGTCATCCAGAGAGATCTCGACGCCGCGTTTTCGCATGTCGGCCGCCAGTTCCTCGGCGAGCACCTTGTCGTCGAGACGACTGATGTGCGCATGGTTCAAAAAGTTGAGCTTTTGCACGTCAAAAATGGCGGCGGATTTGTTGACGCGCTCGAGCGAGAACTCTTTTTCCAGCTCGTGCAGGCTGAACACTTCACGGTCATCGCCCGGATTCCAGCCGAGAAAGGCGATATAGTTGATGATGGCCTCCCTCTCGTACCCGGCATCGATATAGTATTTGACATCCGGATCCACCTTGCCGGATGGTCTGTCGACGCCGGTCGGCCTGTTGAGGCCGGTCGGCCTGTTGAGGCCCGGCTCTGTCGTTGTCTGGATGTCGCGCTTGCTCATTTTCGAGCCATCCGGATTGAAAATGAGCGGCAAGTGCGCCAGCTGCGGCATGTTCCAGCCAAAACATTCATAGAGATAGAGATGTTTGGGCACGCTGCTCAGCCATTCCTCGCCGCGGATGACGTGTGATATCTTCATCAGATGATCATCGACCACATTGGCGAGATGGTAGGTCGGAAAGCCATCCGACTTGATGAGCACCTGGTCATCGATCTGGCTGCTGTGAAAAGAGACCTCGCCGCGGATGATGTCCTGAAAAGTGAACATCCGATCCGTCGGGATCAGCAGGCGGATGACAGAGGGCGCCCCGCTGTCGAGCAGAGAGCGAACCTCGGCCGCTGCGAGCGACAGGCTGTTGCGCATCTGCTGGCGGATGGTCGCGTCATACTTGGGCGGCGGTGCGCCGCGCCGCCGCGCGTCCTCACGCAGCCGCTCGATCTCTTCCGCCGTGTCGAAAGCGTAATACGCTGCTCCCCTGGCGACCAGCTCATCGGCATAGGCGCGATAGATATCCGACCGCTGCGATTGGAAATAGGGTCCATAATCGCCGCCCTGCTGCGGGCCCTCATCGGGCGCCAGCCCGGCCCAGTTCAGCGCGGAGATCAAATTTTCCGTCGCGCCCTCGATATAGCGCGCCCGATCCGTATCCTCGATGCGCAAAATAAAAGTCCCGCCATTTTTTCTTGCGAACAGATAGTTGTAAAGCGCTGTCCGCAAGCCACCTACGTGGACAAAACCGGTGGGACTGGGTGCGAATCTTGTTCTGACAACTGACAATCGATTATCCCGCGGAATCCTTTTCCACAATTGAACCTTCGACGGGTTGCAGATCGAAGTAAAGGCCGCCGATGGATCCGGCTGTGAGATTATAGAGAACGACGAGAATGATAGCGCCAACCGTATTGATGAATGATATTCCCGCTGTGCAAGCCAGGATCACGATGATGGCAAAAGCGCTGCCCAGAGAATCAAGCTCCGCAAAACCGGAATCCGCAGCGAGGTTGGCGAACGCATCCAGCAGCAGAAACATGCCGGCGTACAGGAGGCCAACAAAAAAACCGAGCAGCAGGGAAAGGATGAAGACAATTTTTACGATCGGCCAGATGTCAATTCGTCTCAATTCATATTTCATCATTTCCCCACTTTTCGGCTTTGTGTGCGGAGAGACAGGGATTCGAACCCTGGGTAGGTTTGCACCTACAACGGCTTAGCAGGCCGCCCCATTCGACCACTCTGGCACCTCT
>JAFGJB010000236.1 GCA_016929295.1 Candidatus Zhuqueibacterota bacterium
ATTCTCATCTCCATGGCCGGTCCGGCGCCCAATTACGACATGCAGCGCATCCTGGCGACGAAGAGCCCGAAAGAGGCGGGAAAAATGAGCGGCTTTGTCAGCGTGGCCTTGTTTTTCCCTCGCTATATGATGATCGCGGGACTGACCATATTGGCGATCGTTTTTTTCACGCCGGAATTGCTCAGAATGGGCGTTGCTGTTGATTTTGAGCAGATTCTGCCTTTTGCCATAAAGAATTTCATCCCGGTTGGCCTGATGGGCATCCTGCTCGCCGGGCTGCTGTCGGCGTTCATGTCGACTTTTGCCGCGACGGTGAATGCAGCGCCCGCCTATGTCGTGAATGATATCTACAAACGATACATCAAGCCGGATGCCAGCAACAAGCAACTGATCCGCATGAGCTACATCATTTCGCTGGTCTTTGTCATTTTGGGCATTTTCTTCGGCTTTCTGTCCGAATCGATCAATCAGGTCACGTTGTGGATTACATCCGCCTTGTGGGGAGGGTATGCGGCGCCCAATGTGCTCAAGTGGTACTGGTGGCGCTTCAACGGCCACGGCTATTTCTGGGGCATGGTCTCCGGCATCCTCGGCGCGATCATCTTGCCCGCCGCGGCCAAATTTAGCGTCATTCCGCCGGTCAATGCCATGGAGAGTTTTCCGATCATATTCGGCATCTCGCTTTTTGGATCGATCGTCGCCACGCTGCTCACCAAGCCGGAAGAGGATGGCGTGCTCATCGGTTTTTACAGTCGAGTTCGTCCATGGGGCTTTTGGAAGCCCATTCACGAAAAAACCATGGCCATCAATCCCGATTTTCGCGCCAATAAAAATTTCAAACGCGACATGATCAACGTCGTCGTCGGTATTATCTGGCAAACCGCGCTGCTGGTTTTACCGGTTTTTCTCGTTCTGAAGAATTTCACCAGTTTTGCCGTCACTGCGGCAGTCGTCGTTGTCACGACGATTTTCATCAAGCTGAATTGGTGGAACAAATTGGAGGATTAGGCGTCCGGTGATAACTCAAGCATAAACAGAAATTTTACCTTGCATTTTGCAACATTTTTAACTAATATAATATCTGGTTTTTCTCGGCAACTGGCTGTTATCTTGATTAAACCGCGATAAAAATATGAGGATGCAGCATGGCAAAAAAGCAGGATAAAATTGTCGGACTCTTTATCCTCGCCGCTTTTGTCATCTTTTTTGGCATCATCATCTTGATGTTCCTCAGCCTGGCTTCAACATCCAGTGTGGAACTTGGTGGCGCCGGTGATAAAGTGGCCGTCGTTGAATTGAATGGCATCATCTTCTCGTCTCGCGACCTTGTCGAGCAATTGCAGCGCTATCAAAAGGACAAAAGTATCAAGGCCATCGTTGTGCGCATCAACAGTCCTGGCGGCGGCGTTGCGGCATCGCAAGAAATTTACGAACAGGTTCGGCGCGTTCGCGATTCCGGCAAACCGGTCGTCGCCTCTATGGGCAGCGTTGCTGCTTCAGGCGGCTATTACGTCGCTCTCGGTGCGGATTCGATCATGGCCAATCCCGCGACGACGACGGGAAGCATCGGCGTCATCGCCGAGTTTCCGAATTACAGCAGATTGATGGAAAAGATCGGCGTCAGTGTGACCGTCATAAAGAGCGGTCATTTCAAGGACAGCGGAACCCCCTACCGCGATGTCACCGAGGCGGATCGGCAATATTTGCAATCCTGGATCGAGGAAGGCTATGACCAGTTCATCACGGTCGTCGCGGAGGAGCGCGGATTGTCGAAAGAAGCGATACGCCGACTGGCCGACGGCCGGGTCTATTCGGGCCGGCAGGCCTATGAGCTCTCTTTGATCGATTCACTCGGCACTTTTGAAGATGCCATCCATTTGGCAGCCGACATGGCGGGAATTGCGGGTGAACCCAGACTCATTCGTCAACAACGAAAAAAGATGACAGTTTTTGAGCTGTTTTTCACTTTTGATCTGGTAGAATTCATAGAGACGTATATCAGCGCCTGGCCACGAATTCAATATCTGATGTCATTGTAAGCGAGGATGTCCTATGACAAAAGCAGATTTGGTAGATGTGATTTCGCAAGGGACCGGGCTCACCAAAGTTGAGACACAAGCAGTCGTCGATGGATTCCTAGCGACGATCAGTTACGCGTTGCAGCACGGCGAACGCGTCGATTTACGAGGATTCGGCAACTTTAAGATCGTGAGAAGGCGAGCGCGCACAGCTCGGAATCCCAGCACCAATGAAGCCGTGCATGTGCCGGAGCATAATGCGGCGATATTCAAGCCGTCAAAAGATTTGAAAGAATTTATAAACAGGGCTGATAAAGCCGAGCATGATGGATAGGAGGTGAAAATTGCCAAGCGGGAAAAAACGTAAACGTCACAAGATAGCGACCCATAAACGCAAAAAACGATTGCGCAAAGATCGTCATAAGAAAAAAAATAAATAAAGGGTCAAGGTTTCATTCTGACCCTTTTAGGTATAACAACAGCGTTGATTCATGCCTGATTCTACAGAAAACATTCATCATTTTTATACTGTTTCTGAAATAACGCGTGAAATTAAAGAACTGCTCGAGTTGAATATACCGACGATCTGGGTTCAGGGCGAGTTATCCGGTTTTCTTCATCACAGTTCCGGGCATCTTTATTTTTCTCTCAAGGATAAAGATGCCCAGATCGCCTGCGTCATGTGGAAAAGTCGCGCGCTCGCTTTACCTTTCACGCCGCAAAACGGCATCAAGGTCAATGTTTATGGCGCTGTCCGTGTCTACGAAAAGCGGGGAACCTATCAGCTGGACATCCTCAGGATGGCGCCCGCCGGCATCGGCGAGCTGCAGTTGCTTTACGAGGCGCTCAAGGAAAAGCTGTACAGCGAAGGCCTTTTCGATGCATCGCGCAAAAAGCCCTTGCCGTCATTTCCCGAACGCATTGGCATCGTGACATCGCCCACCGGAGCAGCCATACGAGACATTGTCACAGTGCTCAACCGACGCTTTCCGTCCGTGGTCAAGATTTTGCGGCCAACGTTGGTTCAGGGTGACGGAGCAGCTGAAGATATCGCCCGCGCCATCGAGGATTTCAATGACTATCAGGATGTCGATGTGCTGATCATCGGGCGAGGTGGAGGCTCACTGGAAGATCTGTGGGCATTCAATGAAGAAAAAGTTGCGCGCGCCATCTTTTCTTCAGCGATTCCCACCATATCGGCCGTCGGACATGAAATCGATTATACCATCAGCGATTTCGTCGCCGATAAACGCGCGCCCACGCCGTCGGCAGCAGCAGAGCTCGTTGTGCCCGTCGCTGCGGACATCAAAACGACGATCCAGCGTCTGCACAAACGATGCTGCACCGCCGTTTTGACAGAACTCGGCTCGCGGCGCGATAGATTGGCGCGAATGCGCAAGAGCTATGCATTTCGACGTCCGCTGGATGCGCTCCTGGAATACAGGCAGGGAATCGATGATCTGTCGCATGTCATTCAGATGAACACCCTGCATATCGTGGAGCGCCTGCGCGAAAAGATAAAGCTGTGCGCCATGCGCATCGATTCAACTCACCCGCAGACGATTCTCAAACGCGGCTATGCCATTGTGCGCAAAGGCAAGGCGGCCACAATCGTCAGAAGAGCGGCAGAACTCGCCCGCAACGACAGTGTGGATGTCTATCTGGGCACAGGTTCATTCAGCGGCATCGTTTCAACTATTCGCGAACATGACTCTATCCTGAACTGGCATGCCGAGAGGGAAACCGAATGAAGAATAAAGAGATGACCTTCGAAAACGCCTTTACCCGGCTGGAAGAAATTGCCGAATTGCTGGAAAATGGCCAGATTGATCTGCAACAGACGATGGCCCTCTTTGAAGAAGCGAGCGCGCTCACCACATTTTGCACCGAAAAAATAGACGCCGCCGAAAAAAAATTGCAGATATTGACTCGCGATGATGGATTTAAACTAATAGATGAAGCAGATTGAGCGAAAAGTTGAAAAATAGCATGGAAAGCCTGTTATCTCAAGTAGATTCTCCTGCGGATATACGCGCTTTTGACGTTCCCATGCTGGCGCGACTCGCCAAAGAATTGCGTGAATTCATCATTTCCACGGTTGCCAACACGGGCGGGCATTTGGCGCCATCATTGGGGGTCATCGAGCTGACTATCGTATTGCATTATATTTTTGATACGCCGCGGGACAAGATCATCTGGGACGTCGGCCATCAAACGTACGCACATAAAATCCTCACGGGCCGACGCGACCTGTTTCCGACCATCCGTCAGTACAAGGGGCTGAGCGGTTTCCCGAACAGGGCGGAGAGCGAGTATGACGCTTTTGGCGTCGGTCATGCCAGCACGTCGATTTCGACGGCCTTTGGCATCGCGTGTGCGCGCGATCTCAAAAATGAGGATTACAAAGTTCTCAGCATCATTGGCGATGGTGCGCTCACCGGCGGCCTGGCGTACGAGGGCTTGAACAACGCCGGGGCGTCGAACAGAGATATTGTCGTCATTCTGAATGATAACAGCATGTCGATCTCGCCCAATGTCGGCGCGATATCAAAATACCTGACGAGCATCATCGCCAATCCGCTTTATAATCGCATCAAGAACGATGTGTGGGATATGACCGGCAAGCTGGACAACATGGGACCGCTGATCCGCCGAATCATCCGCCGCATTGAAGAAAGCCTGAAGGCCTTTATCACGCCGGGCATTTTGTTCGAGCGTCTCGGTTTTCGCTATCTGGGACCGGTGGATGGGCATAATATTGCCGGCCTCATTCATCTCTTTCGCGAGGTAAAAAAGTTCAAAGGCCCTGTTCTGGTCCATTTGCTGACCAAAAAAGGCAAAGGCTACGCGCCGGCGGAGAAAAACGCCTCCATATTTCACGGCCTTGGAAGATTTGATCGTATGACGGGCGCACTTTGCACCAAAGAGAGCACGCCGACCTACACCCAGGTGTTTGGTCAGTCGATCATCGAGCTGGCGAAAGCCGATGAAAAGATCATCGCGATAACCGCCGCCATGCAGCTCGGCACTGGCCTGAGCCGATTCGCCGAGCTGTTTCCGCAGCGCTTTTTTGACGTCGGCATAGCCGAAGGACATGCTGTTTCTTTTGCCGCCGGCCTGGCGTCACAGGGTTTAAAACCGGTGTGCGCCATCTACTCAAGTTTTCTGCAACGGGCGTACGACATGATCATCCATGATGTCGCTTTGCAGCGATTGCCGGTCGTCTTTGCCATTGACCGGGCCGGCCTGGTGGGCGATGACGGTCCAACGCATCATGGCGCTTTCGATATCGCCTTTTTGCGCGCCATACCCAACATGACGATCATGGCGCCGAAAGACGAGCAAGAGCTGCGCCACATGTTGTACACCGCGTTGCAGTTCAGGGATGGCCCGGTCGCCATACGATATCCGCGCGGACTGGGACAGGGCGTCGGGCTTGCCAGCCAGTATGAGAAATTGCCGATGGGTGTGGCAGAAGTGGTGCAGCAGGGGCGCGATATTGCGATCATTGCTCTTGGGCCGCTGCTCCACCAGGCTCGCGCCGCCGCTGCCGTCTTGCGGGAAAAATATGGCCTCGTTGTCACGCTCGTGAACGCGCGGTTTGCCAAATCCATCGACACCGAAATGCTGACACGCGTTGCTAAAAAACATACTCTTGTCCTGACCATCGAGGACGGCGTCCTGCAGGGCGGCTTTGGCAGTGAGGTGGCGGCGTTTTATACGGACAGGCGCTATCGTCATATCGAACTGCACTGTCTCGGGATTGCGGATTCATTTGTCGAACATGGCAAGCCATCGATATTGTATGAATTATGCGGATTGTCGCGCGATGGCATCCTGCAAAAGGTCTACAGTTCAGACTTTTTTCAGAATTTGCCCATCCAGATGACAGATATCTATAAACACTCCAGGGCATCATGAAAATTGGTATCATTGCCAACACCAAAAAGCCAAAGGCATTCTCCGTCATCCAAACCTTCGTCGCACTGCTGCGGCAGCGACGCATCCCCTTCATCTACGCGGAAAATCTGCAGAAATTTCTCTCCCTGACCACGGATCAGGAAACAGCGCCGCTCGCTGAAATCGGCAATAGCTGTACGGTCGTCGCTGCTTTTGGCGGTGACGGCACCATTTTGGCGACCGCGCAGCACGTCGGTATCACCGGCGTTCCCATCCTGGGCGTCAATATCGGCACGCTGGGATTTTTAGCCCAGGTCACGGTTGAGGAGCTGGAAAAGACCGTCGAGGATCTTTTGGACAAGAATTACTCGATTGTCGAACGCATGGTCTTTAGAGTCGTGATCAAAGGTGAGGAGCAGAGCAGCACCTATTACGCCCTCAATGATGTGGTGCTGGACAAGGGGCTCGGCTCCCGGCTCATTTTTATCGATGCGATGGTCAATGGCATCTTTCTCAACTCCTATCGCGCCGATGGCTTGATCGTCGCGACACCGACAGGATCAACAGCCTACTCAATGTCCGCCGGCGGGCCATTGGCCGTGCCCGATCTGCACGCCTTCATTGTGACGCCCATTTGCCCGCATTCACTCACCGTGCGACCGATTGTTTTGGCTGACGATTGTACGGTCGAATTGTCGATCAGAAAAGAGGCCGAGACGGTGCAGGTGAACATTGACGGCCAAAATCGCCACAGGCTTTCATCGCATGAAAGCGTCTGCATCGCCAAAGCGAATTATAATCTGCGCTGGATATCGATTGGACAGAGCGAGTTTTTTCACACCCTGAGGACCAAATTGAACTGGGGCGCTGATCACAAGAGCATGAGTTAAAATCGGAGGACAACAGAGGTCGTGAGCGTCGCGCAGGTGACAACACCCCTGATGGAACAATATCTGGCCATCAAAGCGAATCATAAAGACGCCATCCTGTTTTTCAGGATGGGCGATTTTTACGAGATGTTTTATGAGGATGCAAAAATCGGCGCCAGGGTGCTGGGCATAACCTTGACCTCGCGCGCGCACGGCAAGTCCGCGGATGTGCCGCTCGCGGGATTCCCACATCACGCACTCGACAGTTATCTGGTCAAGTTCATCAAAGCCGGATATCGGGTGGCGATCTGCGAACAGATGGAAGATCCGCGACAGGCGAAAGGAATTGTCAAACGTGAGGTGACCGAGATCATCACGCCGGGAACGGCCGTCTCCGACGATCTCCTGGAGACCAAAAAAAACAACTATCTGGTGGCGCTCTATTTCAATATGCAGCATGTCGGCATCGCTCAGATCGACGTGTCGACCGGCGAATTCAGAACCGGTGAATTTGCCCTTGCCGCGCTGGGCGAAAAAATCAACGGCATTGACCCGGCCGAGATTCTCATCGCCGACAAGCAGCAGGAACAATTGGCGCGATACTTAAAAAATCAGCACGGCATCACCACGACACGGCGTGAGGATTGGACGTTTCAATTTGACTATGCGATCGATCAGCTGAAAGAGCATTTTGGCACGCTTTCATTGAAAGGCTTTGGCATTGACGATTTCACCTGCGGCATTTCTGCTGCCGGCGCTATCCTGGCCTATCTGAAAGAAAATCAGCGCGAAAAGCTGGTGCATGTCAACCGCCTCGGCCGCTTTGCCGACGATGAGTTCATGCAGATAGACAGCACGACCCGACGCAATCTGGAGCTCGTCCAGCCATTGGCGCAGTTCAACCGGCAGGGGACCGTATTGAGCATCATCGACAGGACGCAAACCCCGATGGGTGGGCGACTTTTTGTCAGTTGGCTGCTCTATCCCCTCTATAACCTGAGGCCGATTCAAGCCCGGCATCGCGCCGTCGAGGAATTCATTCAGCAAGAAGAACAACGCACCTGCATCAGAGAGACTTTGCGCCAGACAGGAGATGTGGAGCGCCTGCTGGCAAAATTTGCCACCGGCCGGGCGAACGGCAGGGATGCCCAGGCCATTCGCACAACCCTGCTGACCGCGCACAGGGTGAAAGATCAGCTTGCCAACAGCCGCTCGGAACGGCTGAGCGCCATTCACTCCGGCCTCGAACCACTTGCCGATCTGGTTGAAAAGATCGGCCGCGCCATCGTGGAGAATCCACCGCTGTCGACCACCGACGGCGGCATCATCAAACGTGGCTATGATGAAGAGCTCGACAAGCTGCGCGATATTGCCTATTCCGGCAAGGACTGGATCGCTCGCCTGCAGCAGAGCGAGCGCGAAAAAACCGGCATTCCGTCGCTCAAAGTCAATTTCAACAAAGTGTTTGGCTACTATATCGAAATCACCAAGCCCAATTTGTCCAAGGCGCCGCAGCACTATATCCGTAAACAGACTCTCGTCAATGCCGAACGGTTTATCACCCAGGAGTTGAAAGAATACGAAGAAAAAATACTCGGGGCCGAGGAGAAAATGGCCTCCATCGAATATGAGCTGTTCAATGAACTGCGGCGCTCCATTCTGAGCTATACGACGCCCTTGCAGCAAAATGCGCGTCTGCTGGCAGAATGCGATTGCCTTGCCTCGCTGGCCTATGTGGCGCTTGAAAACAACTATGTCATGCCGCGCATGAATGAAGGTGATATCATTGACATAAAAGAGGGTCGCCATCCGGTTGTGGAGAAATTGCTGCCGCCCGGCGAACAGTTTGTCGCCAATGATGTGAAAATAGACAATAAAATTGAACAGCTGCACATCATCACCGGCCCCAACATGGCGGGAAAATCGACATTTCTACGGCAGGTTGGCCTCATCGTCATCCTGGCGCAGATGGGCAGTTTTGTCCCCGCCCGCTCAGCGGAGATCGGCCTCGTCGACCGTGTTTTCACGCGTGTGGGCGCCTCGGACAATTTGGCCGCCGGCGAGAGCACGTTTCTCACCGAAATGATCGAGACAGCCAACATCCTCAACAATGCGACGGCAAAGAGTTTGATTTTGCTGGATGAAATTGGTCGCGGCACCAGCACCTTTGACGGGCTCTCCATCGCCTGGTCTGTGACCGAGTACATCCACAACACTCCCAGGCTGGCGGCCAAAACGATTTTTGCGACGCACTATCATGAATTGACGGAACTCGAAGTCATCTTGCCGCGTGTAAGAAACTACAATGTCGTTGTCCGCGAATGGGGCGATCATATTGTATTTTTGAGAAAGATCGTGCCCGGCGCCTGCGACCACAGCTATGGCATACAGGTCGCCAAGTTGGCCGGATTGCCGGCGACTGTCATCGAACGCGCCAAAGAGGTGCTGCAAAATCTCGAGCGGGAGGTTTACGACGAAGAAGATACGCCCAAGATTGCTCAGCATCACGACAGGATCAAAGAGCCGGTACAGCAGATGAGTCTGTTTGAGGAGCTGGAGCGATCTCTGCGCCGGGAACTGGAAGAGCTAGATCCCAACGCGCTGACGCCGATCCAGGCCCTCAATAAACTGGATGCTCTGAAACAGATGGCTAACAGAAAGGACGCCTAGCGCGTCAGGAATGATGGAAGGATTGATCAGGTGAAAAAAGAGAGAAATGTCGCTGCTGTTTTCTTGCTCGTCGCGTTTTGTTCCTCCTCGCCGTTGTTCGCCGCTGAAATGGCCAAATACGCCGGCGAGTTCATGAGCACCGGCGTCGGCGCGCGCGCACTCGGCATGGGCGGTGCCTACGTTGCGGCAGGAGGCGATGTGACATATGGCTATTGGAATCCCGCCGGCCTGAGTCAGATGAATTTTCCGGAACTGGCGGCCATGCATTCGGAACGCTTTGCCGGTGTCGTCAATTACGACTATCTCGCATTTTCTCTGCCGTTTCGTCAAAAGGAGACCATCGCCCTGTCAGCCATTCGCCTCGGTGTTGATGACATTCCGATTTCCGCCATTCCGCGCTCTGATCTGCAGGTGGACGCGCCGTATGTCGATCAAGACGGCGCCGTCAGAGTGAATCGTCCCTATGTGGATCGCTATGTCAGCGATGCCGAATACGCATTCTATTTCAGCTATGCGAGAACATATAACAGCGCGTTTGCATTCGGCGCAAATGCCAAGTTTGTGCGCAAAGGAGTCGGCGATAATTCTGCCTGGGGAATCGGCTTTGATGTCGGCGCCATATGGAATCCGTGGCGACAACTCATGGTCGGCATGAACATACAAGATATCACCACAACCCTGCTCGCCTGGGACACCGGTCGAAAGGAGCTGATTGCGCCAACCGCCAAGCCGGGCGTCGCCTATCCGTTCCGCTTGCCTTTTTTGCATAGCCGATTGCTGCTTGCTTCGGACGTCGATATCCGCTTTGAGGGCCGCCGGCAGGCGGCGCAGGCTCATATCGGCGCGGTCAGTTTTGATTTTCGTCTGGGCGGCGAGATCTCGTTTTATGAAATCATTGCCCTGCGTCTCGGACGCGACGATCTGGGAAATTTCACTGCCGGCGCCGGACTCATTCTCTCCCGTCTGAATATCGATTATGCCTTTTCCCAACACACTGAACTGGAAGACACTCACCGCATCTCTCTCCGTATTCGACTGGAGGAAAAACGATTCGCGCGAAAATGAGCAACTCTTGCTGTAGCTGTTCTTTTTCATCTGTTTTGCAATCGTCATCCCAAGGACTCGCCTGAAATTCGCCAGCGCTGTAAAATTCATTTGACTATATTTGAAATTTTCACTAAAATGTAAATTAATTGAAAACAATAGTTTTAACTGGATTGAAAACACTGGTGAACTGATGATATCGAGCATGACAGGTTATGGACACGGCACGCATGCGGAAAATGATGCGGAAATTTCAGTAGAAATCAAAAGTGTCAATAACCGTTTTTTAGAAATATCGCTCAGATTGCCGTCCGCCCTGGCGGTCTATGAGCAGGAGGTGCGCGAGCTTGTCGCCGCTTATGTGCAGCGTGGCCGTGTCAGCGTATGGGTGACGGTCAAGGGCACGGACGACACAGTGCAGAAATTTTCCGTCAATCATTCATTGCTCGATGCCTACATAAAGCTGACGCGGGACATTAAAGCACGCCACCAGCTGTCCGGCGAACTGAGCCTGGAACATCTGCTCGCCTTGCCGGATGTGATCGCGGTCGATGCTGCGACTGAGCCCGATGAAAACGCCTGGCAATGCGCGCAACAAGCTATAAAAGAAGCTTTGCAGCAATTGGTGGAAATGCGCAATCGCGAAGGCACGGAGATTGAAAAAGATTTTGTTGAACGGATTGATTCTCTGCAGAAACAGGTGGATTTTATCGCCGACTTGTCAGCAGATGGCCCGGCCGAGGAATTGGGCAAACTGAAAGAACGCGTCAAACGGCTCATCAAGCACGAGCAGGTCGATGAGTATCGACTCGAACTGGAGTTGGCGCTGATTTCGGACCGGATCGACATCTCGGAGGAATGTACACGATTCAAGAGTCATCTCACCCTGTTTCGAGAACTGATGGCGAGCGAGCACTCGCAAGGCCGCCAGCTCAACTTTTTGCTGCAGGAGATGAATCGCGAGGCCAATACCATGGCATCGAAAGCCTATACAGCGGAGATTTCCCATACCGTCGTCCGAATCAAGGAAGAAATCGAAAAAATTCGCGAGCAAGTACAAAATATTGAATAATTTAGGACTTTTTCAGGTTTAAAGTGAGTAAAGATAAAGGATTACTTGTTGTTTTATCTTCGCCATCCGGCGGTGGAAAAACGACCGTCATTAAGAGGATCATGGAGGAGAACAACGAAAATTATGTCTATTCGATATCCATGACGACTCGGCCGATTCGCGATGGCGAAGTGCACGGCGTGGATTACCTGTTTGTGAGTCACGATGAATTTATGGAGATGATCCGTCAGAATCTTTTCATCGAATATGAGCGGGTGCACGATTGGTACTATGGCACGCCGCGCGGCCCGATCGACAAGTGGATCGACGACGGCGTGACGGTCTTTCTGGACCTGGATGTTTTGGGTGCTCTGCGGCTGAAGAGGCAGTTCGAAGACAATGTTCTGCTCATTTTTCTCAAGCCGCCGAGCGAAAAGGTTTTGCTGCAACGGCTGCATAGACGTTCGACCGAGACGCCGTCGCAGATTGGCAAGAGGCTCGAACGAGTCGCTGCAGAAATGGCCAGAGCGGCCGAGTTTGACGTCGTCATTGTCAACGAAAACCTGCAAAAGACGATTGGACAAGTGAAAAAAGCGATTGCTGATAAAAAAATGGCGTTATCTTGTATGGAGGTATGAAATGGCAGATACTTTGCCGCTGGAAAAGCTGGAAGAAAAAGTCGATAGTTTGTATGAAGCAATTGTCATCATTGCCAAGAGGGCGCGGCAGATCAATGAACTGCAAAAGCAGCTCATCGACAAAGAGACCGAGGCCAATGCAGACGATGACGATCTGGATGACATTGTGCTGGAAGGCGATTATCTCGATCGACATTATCTGAAACTGCCCAAACCGACGACGCTCGCTTTGCAGGAGATGCTGGATGGCAAGCTGAATTTTGAGTATATCAAAAAGAACAAATAACCGTTTTATATGTTCTTTGGAAAAAAAATCTGCGTCGGCGTCTGCGGCGGCATCGCCGCTTACAAGACCGCTTTTCTCGTGCGCGAATTGAAAAAATCGGCGGATGTCAGGGTGGTTATGACAGAGGCGGCGACCCGTTTTGTCTCGCCTCTCACCTTTGCGTCATTGTCCGGACACAAGGTGGCCGTCAGCCTGTTCGGGGAGCGCTACGAATCGGCGACAGCGCACATTGATTGGGCGCGCTGGCCCGATCTCATCGTCGTCTGCCCGGCGACCGCCAATACGATCGGCAAGGTGGCCCACGGCCTGGCGGACAATATGCTGACAACGATCATCCTCGCCAGCACGGCGCCGGTGCTGTTTTGCCCGGCCATGAATGCCGAGATGTATAAAAACGCCGCCTATCAGGATAACGAAAAGGTGCTTGTCGAGCGTGGCCATCACATTGTCCGTCCTGCTCACGGCGAACTGGCGTGCGGGGAGGTCGGCATCGGGCGTTTGGCTGAAGCGGATGAGATCCTGGCAGAAATCAACTTTGTTCTGCACAGAACCGGGCAATTGCGCGGCAAAAGAGTGCTCGTGACCGCCGGCCCAACCCATGAGGCCATCGATCCTGTGCGCTATCTGACCAATCGATCGTCCGGCAAGATGGGCTATGCAGTGGCCGAACAGGCGGCCGTGCGCGGCGCTGATGTGACTTTAATATCCGGACCAGCCCATCTGGCTCAGCCGCCGCGGACGCGTCTTCGCCGTGTGGTGAGCGCGCGGGAGATGTATGACGCTGTGCAGGAATTGATGCCGGATAGCGATATCCTCATCATGGCTGCGGCTGTCGCTGATTTTCGACCTGCTGTCAGCGCCAGTCAAAAGATCAAAAAAGATCGAGCAGGTCTCTGTCTTGAGCTGGTCGAAAATGACGATATTCTGCAATCCGTCGCCCAACACAAGGGTGACAAACTCATCATCGGCTTTGCGCTGGAAACTGAAGACGAAATGGCGCGAGCGATCGAGAAATTGCATCGAAAAAGGTGTGATCTTGTAGTCGTCAACAATCCGTTGCGCGCCGGCGCCGGATTCGAGGTGGATACAAACATTGTCACCATCATAAAGAGAGATGGCACGCAAAAAGAGCTGCCCATCATGAGCAAAACCGAGGTCGCCCAGGCGATTCTTGATGAAATTCAAACGCTGCTGTAGCCATGTCCGATCTGTTCGAAAATGTCACCGCCTTTTTAAAGCAGCAGCTGGAGCTGTATGGCGATGACTATATAGCCGTGGATGAGAGTGTCTGGCAAGAGGATCCAGCGGATGTTCCATCGACGCGGTGGCAAGAGGCGACAACCGTGGGCGAGTTGCTGGCGGCGATCCAAAACTGTCAGAAATGTGCGCTTGGACGAACGCGGACAAAATTTGTCTTTGGCGATGGCAACTGGCAAGCGGACATCGTTTTGGTCGGTGAAGCGCCTGGCGCGGACGAAGACCGGGCGGGTGTGCCATTTGTCGGCAAAGCCGGCGCCTTGCTGACGAAAATTTTAGCTGCTGTGCAGATCAGACGCGAGGATGTTTTCATTTGCAATATTCTGAAATGTCGTCCACCGCAAAACCGGGATCCGTTGCCGGATGAGATCGCTCTGTGCAAGCACTATCTGATCAAGCAATTGCAGCTCATTCGACCCAAAATAATTGTCTGTCTGGGGCGCGTGGCCGCCCAGGTGCTGTTGGAGACGACCGATTCGTTGTCGCAGTTGCGGGGACGGTGGCACTCATGGAACGACAGCGAAGTGATGGTCACCTATCACCCGGCCGCGCTTTTGCGCAATCCGGGATATAAAAAAGAGACGTGGGAAGATGTAAAAAGATTGCAGCAGCGTTACAAGAGCATCGCTGCACAGTAGAAGACTATGGCGCAAAAAGAAGACATATTGACCCGCATGCCGCCTCAGGCGATCGAGGCTGAAATAGCGGTCATCGCATCGATGCTGCAATCGAGTGAGGCCACCAGCGTTGCTGTGGAGATACTGGACGAGACGTGCTTTTACAAGGATGCGCACAAGAAAATATTCATGTCCGCTTTCGCGCTCTATGAGCGTCTTGAGCCGGTCGATGTTTTGACGGTCACCAACGAGCTGCAAAAACGCGGTCTTTTGGAAGCGATCGGCGGCGGTTATTATCTGGCGGAGCTCGTCGCGCGCGTGCCATCCGCTGCGAACATTGAATACCATTGCAAGATCGTTCTGGACAAGGCGCTGTTGCGCAAGCTGATACACCTGTCAAATGAAATTCAGCAGGAATGCTTCGAGGCGGGCCAGGATGCCATTGATATCATCGACACCGCCGAACAAAAAATATTTTCGCTCTCGGAATCGCACGCCAGACATGATTATACGCACATATCGCCCATATTGCACCGTACAATTGAAAAGATTGAGCAGTACAGCAAAATTCAGGGCAAGGTGACCGGAGTGGCGACCGGTTTTCACAAACTGGATGAAATCCTCTCCGGTTTACAGAATTCCGATCTCGTCATCCTGGCGGCGCGGCCCTCCATGGGCAAGACCGCTTTGGCGCTCAATATTGCGCGCAATGCGGCGGCGACTGGGGTGCCCGTCGCTATCTTTAGCCTTGAGATGGCCGATTATCAGTTGGTCATGCGGATGCTCTGTACTGAGGCGAGGATTGATATGCAACGCGTCCGGCTCGGGCGCTTGACCGAGAAAGAGTGGGAGAGACTTGGTCAGCATGTTGGTCAATTGGCCGCCTATGATCTCTATATCGACGACACGCCCGGCATTTCAGTCCTGGAATTGCGTTCAAAGGCGCGTCGCCTCAAGGCCGAGCATAACATCGGCCTGATCATTGTCGATTATCTGCAGCTCATGCGCTCGTCCACTCGCGCAGAGAGTCGGCAAATAGAAATCGCCATGATATCGCAATCTCTAAAAAATCTCGCCAAAGAACTGGACATACCGGTGCTCTCGCTATCGCAACTGTCACGCGCGGTCGAATCTCGCGGCGGCGATGGCAGGCCGGTGTTATCGGATTTGCGAGAATCCGGCGCCATTGAACAGGATGCTGATGTTGTCATGTTCATCAACAGACCCGGCGCGCACGGGAGGGATGTCGATCCGGAAACGATGCACAAGGCGCAGATCATTATCGCAAAGCAGCGCAATGGCCCGATCGGCGAAATCGATCTCGTCTTCGTCAGTGAGTACGTGCAATTTGCCAATACTGAAGAGTTTCATGAAGAAGTAGCCGTGTTGTCGGAAGATCCGTTTTAATAATAGGAAGCTTGACGATAGAAGCCCGGATATTACATACTTACGATCGCGTTTTCGAAGGCTTGTTGCTGCGAATCGGACGTTATAGCCCGTCCGCCAACATCGAGCTGCTTCGCGCCGCCTATCGCACCGCCTATGACGCGCATCAGAGTCAAACGCGACAATCCGGCGAACCCTATTTTGAGCATCCGCTGGAGGTGGCCAAGATACTTGTCGGGCTAAAAATGGATTATCAGACCATTGCCGCCGGCCTGCTACACGATGTTGTCGAAGATACCAACATCAAGCTCGCAGACATAAAGCGCGATTTTGGCGAAGAGATTGCGATTCTCGTCGACGGCGTCACCAAAATCAGTGGACTGAAGCCGCTTGATTTTGAACAACAGCAGGCGGAAAATTTTCGCAAAATGTTGTTATCCGTGGTGCGCGATGTCCGCATCATTTTGATAAAATTTGCCGATCGGCTTCATAACATGAGAACATTGGGCTCGCTGCCGGAAGAAAAACGACGCCGTATCGCTCTTGAGACCCGGCAGGTCTATGCTCCCCTGGCGCATCGACTGGGATTGGCAAAGATAAAGAGCGAGCTGGAAGATTTGGCGCTCAAATATCTGGAACCCGAGATCTATGAAGAACTGGCGCGCAAGATCAACGAAAGAAAAGATCAACGGCAAGAAGACATTCGCCTGATCACCAAGCCGATTCGAGATAACATCGTGAAAGCCAAAATCCATGCGCGTTTTGAGGGTCGGGCGAAACATTTCAGCAGCATTCACAACAAGATGCATAATCGCGGCGTCCCCTTTGAAGAAATCTACGATCTGCTGGCCATCCGCATCATCGTCAACAAGGTTGAAGAATGCTATTACGCGCTGGGAATCCTGCACAACCTTTTCAAGCCGATCGATGACAGTTTCAAGGATTATATCGCTAAACCAAAGCCGAACAACTATCAATCCATCCATACCAAAGTGATCGGCCCCGGGGGGAAAAAGTACGAGATACAGATCCGCACCGAAAGCATGCATCGCACGGCGGAAGAAGGCATCGCCGCGCATTGGCGCTACAAGGAAGGCAAGATACGCGAGGACGATCTCGACAAGCAGCTCATCTGGCTGAGACAAATTCTCGAGCAGGACGAAGACGATGCGGATTCAGTTTCCTTCATGGAAAATCTCAAGATCAACCTCTTTCAGGATGAGGTTTTTGTCTACACGCCACGCGGCGATCTCTACAAGCTTCCCATCGGCGCCACGCCGATCGATTTTGCCTTTGCCGTTCATACAGAAGTCGGACTGCACTGTCGCATTGCCAAAGTGAACGGCACGGTTGTGCCGATCAGCGAAAAACTTAAGAGTGGCGATCAGGTTGAAATCATCACAGCAAACAGCCAGACGCCAAACAAGGACTGGCTTAAATTTGTCGTCACCAGCAGGGCTCGCGCCAAAATCAAGAAATTTCTGCGCGATCTTGAACTGGAGAGCAGCATCGCTCTGGGAGAAGAGATGCTGACGAAAAGTTTGAGCGCCTATGGCATAAAATATAAAGACATTGACCTCGGCGAGCTGAGTGCAAAACTTAAATTTCATAATGAAAAACAGCTGCTCGCCTCCATCGGCTATGGTGATACCAAGCTTGAAACGATCATACGAAAGATCATACCGGAAGAAAAACGCATCAAGAAAGAAAAATCAGCATTTGTACGAATTCTTGAACGCGCTCGCGGCAGCAGCAGCGGCATCAGAGTGGCCGGTATGGACAATATTATGATCAATTTCGGCAAGTGCTGTAATCCCGTGCCCGGAGAACCCATCACCGGCATCGTCACCAAGGGTCGCGGCATCGTGATTCACCTGAACAACTGCAAGAATCTCATCAAGCTCATGCAGGAGCCGGATCGAATCGTCGATGTTTCCTGGGCATCCGAAAATATGAAACGCTTCATCGTCGGTTTATCCATCCTTGGCGAGCGCCGAAAAAAGTTTTTATCAGAGGTTTCTGAAACCATTAACGCAAATGATTCATCTATTTTGGATGTCAAAATGAACAGCGAGACATCTCTTTTCACCTGTGCGCTGACAATTGAAGTTTATGACCTGGACCATTTGCAAAAGCTCATCGGCAAGATAAAAAGGCTGCCAGGCGTGATTTCTGTAGAGAGGATCAGTAACCGCAATCATGTTGAATAGCGACTTAATCACAAATTCAGGAGCGAAAAATGGAAGAACAAATGCTGAAAGCGACAATAACAAAAAAAGATGTCTCGAAAAGAACGGCAAAAATTGTCGGTGAAAAAATCTATTTGACAGAAAAAGTGGTCGATGGTGTGTTCCAGGCCCTGCGTGAATTTATGGCTGAGGCAGATCCCGAAGTTCGCATTGAGATCCGGGATTTTGGCGTTTTCGAAGTCAAAAAAACAAAGCCGAAGCCCAAAGCTCGAAATCCAAAGACCGGAGAGATCATTTATGTTCCTGCCCGGCGGAAAACTCACTTTAAGGCCGGCAAGCTGCTGAAAGAAGTGTTGAAAACGCCTCTTGATGAACTGGAGCACGAATAAGAAAAGATGAGGATGACGACGGATCCGGATTCATTGCGGACAATCAATTCGGGTCGCATATTGGGCATTGATTATGGGCGGAAACGGATCGGCCTGGCGATGAGTGATCCCTTCCAGATAATGGCATCAACCCTCAATACCCTGCATAATAAAAATCACAAACTGGCAATGGAGAGTATCGCCGTCATTGTGAAGGAAAATAATATTTCCGCCATCGTCGTCGGCAAACCGCTGCACATGAGCGGCGATGAAGGACAAATGATGCGAGAAGTGAAAGAGTTTGTCAACGCGCTGGAGAATCAAATCGAGATCCCAATATTCATGTGGGATGAAAGGTGGACGACCATCAGCGCAGAAAAGCTGCTCATTGAAACTGGCCGTTCTCCTTCGCGCAGCAGACATAAAATTGATCAGTTGGCGGCTGCCTATTTGCTGCAAAGCTTTCTCGATAGAATATCGTACCTCAAAATCGAAAACGCAAAGAACAGCTAAAATGTCGGATCTCTGCAAAACTGGACATGATGTAAAAAAATAGATGAAAAAAAATATCCTTTTATCGCTACTGACCGGGATCATATTAGCGTTGGCATTGCCGCCTTTTAAAACCGGATTTTTTGCTTACGTCTTTTTGATCCCTTTCTTTTTACTCCTGGAGAACAAGAGCATTGCTGATGCTCTGCGCTGGGGATATGTGACGGGTTTCTGTATTGCGGTCACGACGCTGTTCTGGCTTGGCTGGGTGACGTTGCCCGGTTTGTTCGGCGTTCTGCTCGCCTGGCCTCTGGCGATCGCCGCCTATGCCGTGTTGCACGTATTTCTGTTCCAGGCATTCTCTTCCTATGCCCTCGCCGCCCTTCCGTTTGTATGGACAGCACTCGAGTATGCCCAGTCACACTCTGAACTGGCTTTCCCATGGAACTATGTCGGCTACACGCAATCTTATTACATTTCCCTGATTCAATATGCCGAGTTCACCTCCGTGTATGGCGTCAGTTTTTGGGTCATTGCGCTGAATGTGCTGTTTTATCTGCTGTGGAAAGAGATTCGCGGAGGCCGGCCCATCGCTGTTGGTCTGGCCATTGTGGTACTCCTGATCGCCCCTCTTCTCTACGGCAGGCGCGTCTTGCACGCTCGTGACAGCGATGGCGGCAAAAATATAAAAATTTCACTCATACAGGGAAATCGTGATCCGAATGAAAAATGGCATGGCAATGACACCATGGAGAGCAATTATCAGGTTTATGCGCGAATGACCAGAGAGGCGTTGCTGGACGCGCCCGATCTGGTTATTTGGCCCGAAACTGCCATGCCGTTCTATCTGCGCGCAGAGATGGACTATCTCAAAAAAATTCACGGTCTCATCGATTCCAGCGCAACAATGCTGCTCACCGGCGCCATCGACTATGAGTATGCCGACGATGGCAGTTATGCTTATTATAACTCGGCCTTTTTGCTGGAACCGTTTATTTACACCATGCAACAATATGCCAAAATGAAACTTGTGCCCTTTTCAGAAAGAGTGCCTTACAAGAGCTGTTTTCCCTTCAACGTCCTCAAAGATCTGCTGTGGGATCTGGGGCTGGGCGATTATGCTCTGGGAAAAGAAATTGCTGTACTGGACGGGCGACTGCGTTCCACACTCCAGTCCGAGGCGCGCGAGTCGGGAAATGACTATCAGACGGCCGTCGCGATCTGCTATGAATCCGTTTTTCCGGACCATGTGCGAAAATATGTCGACTTGGGCGCCGATTTTCTGATCATCATTACAAACGACGCCTGGTTCGGCAAAACATCGGCGCCATTTCAGCATACGCAAATAGCCGCTTTTCGCGCTATAGAAACGCGTCGTGAAATTGCTCGCTGCGCCAATACGGGCATTTCCTGTTTCATTGACCGTTATGGACGCGTTCGTCAGCAAACCGCGCTCTATGCGGAGGCTATTGTCACAGACACCCTCAAATTGCGCGGTGAAAAAACATACTATACGCTTCACGGCAATATTTTTGCCGTCTTTGTCTCTGTCGTATCGCTTTTGACGCTCACGCTGGCTGTTGTGAAAAGGTTGCTCTATCGATGAAACGATTTACCCGCAGCGCTCTCATCATCATTCTGACAACAGGCCGCCTCGTTGGCGGGCAGTCTGGGTCGATGACCTTCATCACGGCCAGCTCGCTCCATGCCCGATCCGTCGCCATGGGCGGCGCCTTCACCGCGATGGAAGCCGGGCCGGAAAATGCGCTGTTCAATCCTGCTGCAATGGGAGCTGCGACGCGGCTTGATAAAAGTCTGAATCTTTATGTGAATCCCGTTGGTCTGAGCGGCGCCATTTTGCAGCCCTATGAACTCTCCAGCCGTGTAGCACAGGATGGACGCGACTGGCTCAGCTTCATCGGCCTGTTGGCGCGGGCTTTCAGCTATTCCAGGGCAGTGCTGCAGGCATCCGTCATATTGACCGAAGAATTGCCGCTCAATCCCCACAAGTCAAATGACCAACAGGTCATTTCCACGCAGGGCATCCTTGACTGGAATTATCACACCGCTGCGGTTCGTCTCACTCTCGCCAGGCAGGTGTCGCTGGGCTTGTCCGGCTATTGTTTCAATCTCATGGATGCAAAAGGCGAGCTGGGCAGGCACTTTGGCTCCAGTTATGGAATTCTCATGAAACCGAGCGATCATTTTGCAGCGGGAATATCATATTTCAATTTTCCGGCTGAGGCGGATTCTTTGATGGTCCAGCAACATCGCATCATCAATAAATCCATCAACCTCGGCTTCGCTTATCGGCCGAGAAAAAGTATCAATCTGGCGCTTGATTTCCGCAATGTCTCCGAGGAGAACAATAACTCGACCAATGAAGTTCATGCCGGCGTCGAAATTTTCCCGAGCTATTTTTTTGCTCTCCGCGGGGGTTTCTTTCGTCAGAGCGGTGCGAAAATAGACACCTTTTCCCTTGGCTGTGGATTGTCCGATTTTCGCCCCTATGGCGAAACAGATGGCTTTGTTTTGTCGAATATTATCCTAAATTATGGCCTGCAGGCTGCAAAGCAAGCCGAGGGAATGCATTTCGTTCACTATTTGACTTTTCTGCTTCGTTTTTAGGAACTTTTAAAGATCGATCACGTTAAGAATGTGAAATTGGTGAGAAAGTTTATCGACATAGCACTCATCCTGACGGTCACAGCGATTGCTGTCGTGATCTTTTGTGAAAGAGGCGTCGCAGCGGCCGCCAAAACAAATCTCATAGTTCTAGAGCAGCTCTATTACGATCTTTTTGATAAAGTATTTTCCTCGTTGCCCAACGCTGACACGTTGTGCGTCATCGAAAGACCGCAGGAGCCGCACGACTATACATGGATGATCGACAACCAGCTCTATCAAAGACTGAATAAATCTGCTGTCCGGCACATCTATGTGAATCAATCTGTTGACAACGCGATGCGCGTCAGCTACCGGCCCGTATCGCAGACCATTTCGTACAAAAGAATCGTCAAAAAGCAGCTTGAACGAAAAATCAGCATTCAAATTCACCTTCAGGTTGCAAATTCACAGAATGAGCTGCTCTATTCCGACCTGCTGCAACAGACGCAGGTGGATTCTGTCGCCGTGGCAAAAAAATATCTCGAGAACGCGCGGTTTCCCTTCACCAGCGGCAGGCAAAAAAAGTCTGTGCTTGCAGTTATCTCCGAGCCGGTCATAATTCTATCGATAACCGGACTGGTCATATATTTGTTTTACTCTTACAGAAGTCAATAATAGACAGGTTTGGCGAATGAATACTTTACGCTTTAAAAGCAAGTTGATAATCTTGGGCCTTGTGGCGCTTTGTATATTATCCTGTTCAAAGAGCCGCATGAAACCCAATGCCACTTTGGAAGAGCGAATGCAAGAGGGGATGCGATTGTTTGAAAAAGGGGACTATTTCGATGCCAAAACCCAGTTTCGGATTGTCACTCTCAGTCATAGCGGCAGTCTGATAGCGGATAAGGCGCAGTTCTACACGGCCGAGTGTCATTTTAACATGAAGGAATACATACTCTCCGCCAGCGAATATGAAAGGCTCATCAAGGTCTATCCAAACTCGGAATATGTCGATGATGCAAAATACAAGCTTGGATTGAGCTACTACAAGCTCTCACCAAAATACAGTCTGGACCAAGAATATACCCGGTCCAGCATTGTCCATTTCCAGGAATTCCTCGAAGATTATCATACAAGCGACCTTGTGCCTGAGGTTGAAAAGTATCTGCTGGAGGCGAGGAATAAACTCGCCCAAAAGGTTTATGCGTCGGCTGATATCTATCGAAAAATGACCTATTACGGCGCCGCCATTATCTATTATAGCAAAGTGCTGGAAGAGTATTATGACACCGAATTTGCGCCAAAGGCGCTCTTTTGGCTGGGTGACTGCAATCGCCGGCAAGAAAAATTTCAGGAGAGTCTGGACGCTTTCGCTGAATTCATCCAAAAGCATCCGAACCACGAGTGGGTGCCGCGCGCCAGGAATAAAATAAAGCAGACGCAGAGAGAATACCAAAAGCATCGCCGCATGGCACAGGGTCATGACAGTTGAGCGCGCTGGTTGGGAAGGGAGCCTGTCAAGTTGAGAATTGCCATCTACGGTGGAACATTTGATCCCGTTCATCTTGCCCATCTCATCATTGCGGAGTATGCCTGTACAGAGCTCTCACTGGACAAGCTGTTCTTTGTTCCCGGTTACAGCCCACCGCATAAATTATCCGTGACGATAACGGACCCACTGCATCGGCTCAATATGGTCAAGATGGCCATTGCAGAAAACCATAAATTCACTCTGTCAGAACACGAGATCATGAAGCAGGGAACGTCCTTCACCGTGGATACGCTCAAATATTACAGCGAGCATTTTCGCATCGAGAAAAAAAATCTCTATTTGATTGTGGGGGCCGACAATCTTGTCGATTTTCATTTGTGGAAGAACCCCGACGAGATCGTCCGATTAGCGCAGATAGCCGTCGCAAATCGCCCGGCAACTGCTGTGTCGACAGCTCGAATCACGGACTTTATCATGCTCGGTACACCATTGCTGGATATTTCCGCATCCATGATTCGAAAAAGAGTTCAGCAACACAAAAGCGTGCGCTATCTGGTTCCGGAAAAAGTGGCGGAGTACATTCAACAGCACAGGCTTTATCTCTAAAGTGACAGCAAGCGGTCGTTTTATGAAAAATCGGCAGTTCAGTTGATGCATGCTGGATCTAAGAGATCTGTAGTACAAGGTGACAACATCGTGTTTTAGTAACAAAGCTTTAGATCAATTGAAAAGAAAACCACCGAGATCGCAAAGAAGCGCCGAGAAAATCAAAACGTGAAAACACAATAGACTAATTTTGTTTTTTATTGTGATACTTTATATCTTCCTGCAGGATTTAGCACATTGATCGTTGTTGAGCAAAAGAATATGAAATAAGATTTTGAAATTTTTCTCTGCGTGGCTCTGCGCCCTCGGCGGTTTTGGCTTTTTAGTTGCGGCCAAAGGCTGCGCGATGCAGATGAATGGCAAAATAAATTTACAAATGGAGATTCTATGAGCGCTCTTCCCAACAGTGTCGATATTTTTGTCCCCGGACGTCTCTGTCTTTTTGGCGAACATTCCGACTGGGCCGGCGGCTACCGCCGGATCGATTCGACGATCGCTAAAGGTTATTGCCTGCTGGTTGGCACCAACCAGGGCATTTACGCGCGTGCGACGCGACATCCATCAAAACTCATCATCACTTCGACGTTGCCCGACGGGACGAATTTGGGACCGCACGAAATTGATATGGTTCCCGAACAACTGCTCGAGGTCGCAGAGGAAGGCGGCTTTTACAGCTATAGCGCCGGCGTTGCCTATCACGTCCTGAGTCACTATAATGTCAAGGGGCTCGAAATCGAGAGCTATAAAATGGATCTGCCGATTCGTAAGGGACTGTCATCCTCGGCGGCAAACAACGTCATGGTGGCGCGCGCCTTCAATCACCTCTATGATTTAAAGCTAACAAAACGCGGTGAAATGGAAATTGCCTATCAGGGTGAAATCCTGACGCCCTCGCGATGCGGCCGCATGGATCAGGCCTGTGCCTATGGCAATACGCCGGTGTTTCTCACTTTTGATGGCGAGAGAATGGATGTGGAGGAAATAGCGGTGCAGGAAGATATCTACCTCGTCGTGGCCGATTTAAAAGCGGGCAAGAATACGCAAAAGATATTAGCCGATCTGAACGCCTGTTATCCCAAAAGTGGCGGCAAAATTGGCGAGGATGTGCGCTATTATTTAGGCCCGGTCAATAAAGATATACTGTCGCGCGCCAGGCTGGCGTTGCGGGAAGGCAATCACAAAAAAATCGGCGCCCTCATGACCGAGGCGCAGCGCTTTTTCGACCATTTTATGGCGCCCGCTTGCCCGACCGAGCTGCTGTCACCGACGCTGCATTTCGTGCTGTCGAGTCCGGAGCTCGCCGATCTGACATACGGCGGCAAAGGGGTCGGCTCGCAAGGGGATGGCTGTGTCCAGCTCGTCGCCAAAGGCCCCAAAGAGCAGAAACGACTCGTCGCCAAACTCAAGGAGATGGACACAGAGCCTTATCCGCTCGTCATCAAGGCGCAAAATGAACAGCAATCTGACAGTGAAAAAGACGAAAACGGGACGGAGAATTGAAAATGTCGCATCTGGCATGCAAAGGCGGATCGCCGGTTCGCACGGATCGCTTCCCATTTTGGCCGATATGGGGAGACGAGGAAATCGACAACCTCACCGCGGTGATCAAAAGCGGCAAATGGGGATGTCTGCACGGCACGCTGTCCGATGAATTTGAAAAAAAATTTGCCGCCTACCAGGATGCAAAACACGGCATCCTGGTCAACAGCGGCACCACGGCATTAAAAATCGCGCTCACCGCGGCCGGCATTGGTGCTGGAGATCAGGTCATTGTCCCCGCCTACACCTTCATCGCCTCCGCCTCTTCGATCATTGAAGCCGGCGCTGTGCCCGTGTTTGCTGATATAAATCCTGATACATATAACATGGACATCGACAACGCCGCCGAATTGATCACCGACAGGACGCGCGCCATCATGCCGGTTCACTTTGCCGGACGTCCGGCGGATATGGATGCGGTGCGAGCTCTGGCAGAAAAACATCAGCTCGTCGTCATCGAAGATGCGGCGCAGGCCTGGGGTTCGCAATGGCGAGGCAGCGGCGTCGGCGCACTGGGCGATGCCGGGACGTTCAGCTTTCAATCTTCAAAGAACATCAATGCCGGCGAAGGCGGCATCATCATCACCAATGACGAGCTGATCGCCAAAATGGCCAGAGCGCACAACAATTGCGGACGCAGCCAGGACGGGCAGTGGTACGAGCATTTCTATTTTGGCGGCAACACACGAATCACCGAACTGCAGTCCGCCGTACTCATGGCCCAGTTTGGCCGCTATCCCGAGCAGATGAAAATTCGCCAGGACAACATGAACTATCTCAACGAGCAGCTGGCCGAGATCGCAGGAATTGCGTTGATGGCGCAAGATGAGCGCATCACCAGCCAGTCCGTGCATTTGTTCATTTTCCGATACAAAAAAGAGTTCTTTGCCGGTGTGGAAAAGAGCCTGTTCATCGATGCCATGCGCAAAGAGGGCATCCCCACGAGTCCGGGCTATTCCATACCACTCTATAAACAGCCGGTTTTTCAGAAAAAGGCATTTGGTCCGCGCGGACGAACGATCGATCTTCCAATCGACTATACAGCTGTCTTCTGCCCGCAAACTGAAAAGGCCTGCTATGAAGAGGCGATCTGGTTCACCCAGAATGTGCTGCTCGGCACGCAGGAGGATATGGATGATATTGTTGAAGCGATCGATAAAATAAAGACACATGCAGATGAGCTTTAGCACTTGCTATCTCATTCAAACCAAGAAGGGAGAACTTATGCATATCTATAACAGAACAATAGTGTCGTTATTTGTTTTTGCCCTTATGCTCATCCTCGTCGGAAGCGGCTGTGACAAAGACAATGGTGTTGAGCCAGAAAAAAACCAATCAATAATCGGCGCCTGGCGCATGGTCAGTGTGACATTGAAGGATACTCCCATAGGTGATTTAACACTGCCGGCCGCGCAGTTTTTAGAGATGTCTGGAACGGGCGCTACAACATCAACCCTGCGGTTTAACGAAGACGGGTCCGCTTCAGTCACGACGACCTATGC
>JAFGJB010000237.1 GCA_016929295.1 Candidatus Zhuqueibacterota bacterium
AAGCATGCCACGGAACAAGCCAATGAGGTGGTGCTGCGTTCCGCCATCGAAAACAAGGCCTGTCGTGGGATGGGATCGACTTTGACCGCCGCTGTCATACATGAAGGATATATTTATATAACGCACGTGGGCGATTCTCGCTTTTATCAATACCAGGATGGGAATCTGAGTCTTGTCACAGAAGATCATACACGCGTTCGGGAAATGGTTGATAGGAAACTCATCTCCGCCGGAGAGGCGCGAACTCATCCAAACCGTCACGTAATAACCCGTTGTATCGGACGGAAAAACCAGTTCAAACCCGATTTGATCAAGATTGAGCTTCTTCCGAATACGGTATATCTGCTTTGCAGCGATGGTCTGTATGATATGGTGGATGATCAACACATTGAAGAAATTTTACATCAGCATCATTCGCTCGAGCGAATGGGAGGGCAACTTGTTGACAGCGCAAATAGGAGCGGCGGAAAAGACAATATCACAGTCGTACTCTTTCGCCAATCCCCAGACAGCGGCGATGGAGTATTAAACTGATTTGAACTCTAAAGAGACAAAAAAGAAACTTGGCAAATATGTTGTCGAAAAGCAGATCGGTAAAGGAAGTGCTGCCAATATCTATCTCGCAGAACAGGATTCACTCGGAAGAAAGATAGTCATCAAAGAGCTGTTGCCCCTGTATGCTTCCAACAAAAAAATAGTTATCCGTTTTCAGCGAGAAGCCAAACTCGTTTCCCAACTTTCACACGACGCCATCATTCACATCTATGACTATTGGGTGCGCGGCAATTCCTATTACATCGCTATGGAATATGTGCCAGGCCCCCATCTTCGTAAAATTCTTTCCACTGTACATCACCTGCCGGTGCATATTGCAGCCGTGATTATTTATCAGATTTGTCGGGGACTCGAACACGCGCACAAAAGCGGTGTGATCCATCGCGACCTCAAACCCGCCAACATCATGATTTCGAATCAGGGGCAGATAAAAATTCTGGATTTTGGAGTAGCCCATTTTCAAGAGGAAGAGAGTCTGACGACATTAGGTGCATTGCTCGGTACCTATCAATATATGTCTCCCGAACAAGCTCTGGGAAAAACAGTCACACCGGCCTCGGATATATTTAGTTTGGGGATTCTGTTTTATGAACTGTTGACGGGACTCAAACCGTTCGTCAAGGATGACGACAGCGATGTGCTCGAACAAATCATGCATAAAAAAGTTCGCTCCGCCCGTAAGATCAATCCTGCTGTGCCCAAATTGCTGAATCGTGTCATAAAAAAATGCATGCGTAAAAATGTGAGATGGCGCTATCAAAGTGTGGATAAAATCAAACTGAAACTTGAAAGGTATTTAAAAAAATATTCAATCGATCATAATGCTATTCTGAAAGTTTATTTGGACAATATATCGCCTACGCCTGTCGATCGAAGGTGGCCACCAAATCTGGCCCGGAGAATACAATTTCGTCTAACACATCAAAAATTTGCTACTTACCTCATTTGGCTCACTATGATTGCAGGGATTGTTTTAGGGGAACGCTATCTATATTCACGAGAAATTAGATTTGCCGATCAACGGGACATTATTGGTGAATTTGCATCATCAGCGTGGGACAAATTGAAACACGCTCTTTTGAATCCAAAAATTCTGATTGATCGGGAAACATCTGTTGAAATGGAGCCAGGGGATTCAGCAGTCACGCCTTAGACTCTTTCTCTGAAAAATGATCGAGCCCGCATGATTTATGTCATTTAGCGTTGAGGGTGTCGGTAAACGCGCTGCATTCAATTCTTAAGGTTGAATTTACAAACGAGGGATTTCTCTGCATCAAAGAAGAAAACGGATGAACGAATAGCGTCATCGACACTTTATTCGTTATAAAGGACTCTTGGCGATCAAGGAGAGCGCTTTCTTTTAAAATTGGTAACCCTCTGTACATTTATTCTGTTTTAGAGGGTGGCGCGAGAACATTTAAAAAGTTAAAACGTCACTATTTCGTAGCAAATGAGGCAGTGAAAGGAGCGCAAAGCTCGATAGCGCGCGGATTTTACGTTCAATACAGGAGTATTCGGTGAAACTGAAGACATTTCTCATCTCTCTGGTCCTGGTGCTGGTCTCGGCCGCCACGCTCTGGCTGGTGCTGCAGAAGAAAAACGGCGACAAGACGACGTACACCTTTGTCGAAGTGACAAGGGGCGATATCGAGAACACGGTCGATGCCACCGGCACCATCGAACCGGTGACGACGGTCGAGGTCGGCACCCAGGTCTCCGGCATCATCGATAAAATCTACGTCGATTTCAATGATCGGGTCGTCCGTAATCAGCTTATGGCGGTGATCGATACGACCATTCTCTCCGTGCAGGTGAGCGACGCGAAAGCAAGCCTCATGCGCAGTCAGGCGCAGTACGATGAGGCGAAATATAACTATGAGCGCACGGAAAAGCTGTTCCAGGAAAATCTGCTCTCCGAGCTCGAATACGTCACCGCCAAGAGCAACTACCAATCCGCCAAGTCATCGTTAATGTCCGCCCAGAACAGTCTCGAAAGGGCGGAGCGCAATATGCTCTACGCGTTCATCCGCTCGCCCATCAATGGCACGGTCATCTACCGCGAGGTCGAAGAGGGCCAGACGGTCGCCTCGAGCTTTCAGACGCCGCGACTGTTCCTGATCGCCGAAGACCTGTCCAAGATGGAGATTCACGCGCTGGTCGATGAGAGCGAGATCGGATTGATTCAAGTCGGACAAGCCGTGCAGTTCGAGGTGCAGGCCTATGATGAAAAAAAATTTGCCGGCACGGTGCGCCAGGTGTGGCTGCAGCCGGAAACCGTGCAGAACGTCGTCAATTACACCGTCGTCATCGATGCCGCCAATCCCGACGGCCTGCTTTTGCCAGGCATGACGGCGACCGTTGATTTCATCATCGAGTCGAAAAAAGATGTGTTGCTCGTGCCCATGGCGGCTACCAGGCTGCAGCCGACACCTTCGATGATGAAAACGATGTTCGAAAACATGCAGGAACAGTTCGGCGAAAATGCGGCGAACCGACCTGAAGGTTTGACAGCGGGATTTGCTGGAACAGGAGACGGAGGAACCGGTATGGGATTTGGCGGCATGCCGACGATGAACGGCGGCAATTTCGCCATGCTCTGGTATTTTGATGAAGAGAAGCAATTACAGGCTGCGCCGGTGCGCACCGGCTCCGGCGATGGCCGGAATGTCGAGATCATTCCGCTGCCCGGCGTCGATATCAAAGCCGGCATGCAGGTCATCAGCAAGGTTGAATCCACCGAATCGTCTGAGAACTCGACGACGAACATGCCGCGACCACCGGGATTCGGCAGGCCTTTTTAAAAATGAAAAAAGCAAACCGCAGCCAGCGTGCGCCGAGGGGCGCCGAGAAAGAAAACAGGATTTTTTATGCCTCGGCGATTCTAAGCGATCCATGCGGTTTTATTCCATGCGGTTAAAGCCTAATTAGTGTCTGACCGAAAACCAGCAGGTTTGTCATCCTGAGCGGAGTCGAAGGATGTTTTCAAGCCTCAATCGTCACACCCTTCGACTCCGCTCAGGGTGACAGGTTGCGTTATCGGTCAAACACTCATTAGCTGAGACAATTGTATAATCGAAAAAGTCACGTTCATAAAAGTTGAGTTCAGTCGAATGAAGCCAGTCATAAGCATAAAAGAGATTACCAAGATATATCATGTCGGCGAAATTCAGGTGCACGCCTTGCGCGGAGTCGATCTCGCCGTTCAGAGCGGCGAATTTTTGTCCATCATGGGCGCCTCGGGCTCGGGCAAATCCACGCTCATGAACGTCATCGGTTGCCTGGATGTGCCCACATCCGGCAGCTACCACCTCGATGACATCGATGTCAGCTCGCTGTCCAGAGATGCGTACGCCGACATTCGCAACGAAAAAATCGGCTTTGTCTTTCAGGGATTCAATCTGTTGCCGCGGACCTCGGCGCTGGAGAATGTGGAGCTGCCGCTCTTTTACGATCGGCGCCATCGCATTAAGAATCCCCAGCATGCGGCCAGGGAAGCGCTCGAGCGAGTCGGCCTGGCCGACCGCATGCATCATGTCCCGAGCCAGCTCTCCGGCGGACAGCAGCAGCGCGTCGCCATTGCGCGAGCGCTGGTGAATCAGCCGAGCATTCTGCTGGCCGATGAACCGACCGGCAATCTCGACAGCCGCACCTCTATTGAGGTCATGTCGGTTTTTCAAGAGCTGAATGGCCAGGGCATCACCGTTCTGCTCGTCACGCATGAGGAGGATATTTCGCAATACACCAAACGGATCGTCTACATGCGCGATGGACACATCCTGCGGGACCAAAAGATCGAAAAACCGGTTTCCGCCCGGCAGGATCTCGAAAAGAAAATGGAGGAAGCGGATGCTGCAGCTCTCTAATCTTCTCAAGGCCTCTTTCAAGAGCATCATGAAAAACCGCATGCGCAGTTTATTGACGTCGCTCGGCATCATCATCGGCGTGGGCGCGGTGATCGTCATGGTCGGCATCGGCTCGGGCTCGCAGAAAAGAATCGCCCAGGAGATCAGCTCCATGGGCAGCAATATGATCGTCGTCTTTCCATCCTTCAGTCAGCGCGGCGGCGTCAGCCGCGGCGCCGGCAGCTTCAATCGACTGACGATGGATGACGCGGACGCCATACGCGAGGAGGCGACACTCGTCGAGCACGTCTCGGCCATTGTGATGTCCGCCGGACAGGTGATCGGCAATGGCAATAACTGGAACACCTCCATACAGGGCGTCGATCCGGACTATCTGAACATTCGTATGTGGAACATCGCGTCCGGCGAGTTTTTCAGCGATAGAGATATCCGCTCGCGGAAAAAAGTCGCCGTGCTCGGGGTGACTGTGGTGGAAAACATCTTTGGCGATCTGGATCCCATCGGGCAGAAAATTCGCATCCGCAACACGCCCTTCAGAGTGATCGGCGTGCTGGAAGAAAAAGGACAGGATGCCCGCGGCCAGGATCAGGATGATATCATCCTGGCGCCGTCGACCACGGTGCAGAGCCGACTCACCGGTGAACGCTACATCAACATGATCAATGTCAGCGCCGTTTCCCTGGAATCCATCAGCAGAGCGCAGGAGGAAGTGACCGCCATTCTGCGGCGCCAGCACAAGATCGACTATGGTCAGGAAAATGACTTTATGGTAGCGAACCAGACCGCCATCACCGAAATGGCCTCGGAGACCTCGCGCATCATGACCACGCTGCTCGGCGCCGTGGCCGCGGTGTCGCTCGTCGTCGGCGGCATTGGCATCATGAACATCATGCTGGTGTCGGTGACCGAGCGCACGCGCGAGATCGGCATCCGCATGTCGGTCGGCGCGCGCGGCAGAGATATCCTGACCCAGTTTCTGCTCGAGTCGGTTGTGCTGTCCATTTCCGGTGGCCTCATCGGCATCCTGTTGTCCATCGGCATCGCCTTCATCCTCAACACCTGGACGGACATCCATGTGGCGATCGGCACCGGCATCGTCCTTCTCTCATTCACGTTCGCCGGCACGATCGGCATCTTTTTCGGATTCTATCCCGCCCGCAAGGCCGCCGGACTCAATCCGATCGATGCGCTGCGGTATGAATAGCTACGGGATGGATGAGACACGAATTGCAAAAGTGAGACGTGAAACGTGAAACGTCAAACGTGAAACGTCAAGAATCGTCCCGTCTCACGTTTCATGTCTCACGTTTCACGTTTCACGTTTGACGTTTCACTCTTCCCTACTCTTAACTGGCACCGAATTTTAGAGGCCCCCATGAAAATACCTATACCAATGACAGTGACAATGACAATGCTGATCGCCTTTTCCTTTGCAGTCTCTGGATTCAGTCAGTCGAAAAGCCTGCAGGACTGCATCGATCTGGCGCTGGCGCACAATCCCGATCTGCTGAAGAGCGACTATTCGTTACAGCAGTCGGCCTTATCGACAAAGCAGGCATTGTCGACGCTTTACCCCAGCGTCAGCGCCAGCGCCTCTACCGGCAATTCAGGCCCCTTTTTCTCCGATGCGCGCGCCGTCTGGGATCAAAATATCGGCGCCAGCGTCAATCAGCAGTTTTACCGCGCCGGCATGTATTCCAACATCAACCTGGCGCGCGCGCGGCAGACCTCGTCAGAGTATTCGAACGTCTCTATGCAAAACCAGATTCGCGCCTCGGTCGAGAGATTGTACTTTCAAATTCTGGCGTCGGACACGCTGATCGGCGTTTACGAGGCCAATATCAGCCTCTCGGATGAGCAGATCAGAAAGATGAAGCTGATGGTCGATCTGGGTTCCAGGAGGCAATCCGATCTGTTGAAATCGCAGGTTCAGCGTGGCACCTTCGAGAGCCAGCTCATCCGCGAGATGGAGACACTGGCTTCATCCAGGCGTTCTCTGAATATCCTCATGGGACAGCAGCCCAACGCCGACCTGGATGTACAATTGGTCGACGTCGAGCAGATCGTCGTTCCTGATTATGAGGCGGCACTGGCCATGATGCTGGAGAACAATCCCACTATCCGACAATTCGAGTCGCAGATTAAAATTCAGAAATTATCGCTGCAAATTGCCAGGGAGGCCTATTTGCCGTCAGTGTCCGGATCTTATTCAGCTTCTCAATATAACAACGTCCTTGGAGGGGGCCTAGATAGAAGCGATCAGTTTGCTCTTCGACTCAGTCTCGATGTGTTCAATGGTTTTTCCAGATCCTTGAACGTGCAAAAAAGCCTGCTCAGCCTGGACGAGGCGCAGCTCGACTATGACGCCTTGCTCCGTGATCTGGATGAAGCGCTGTCGAATCAATACGAGGCATTGACGACGCAGAACCAGTTGATCGCTATCCACGAAATAAATCTGGCCTCTGCCCGCAAAGACCTCGAGGTGGTCTCCGAGCAATACGCCAGCGGTTTCAGTTCCATTCTCGATCTGACCGATGCTCAGGTGTCGGTTCTCGAATCCGAGACCAGTCTGTTGCGCTATCTGTATGCCAGAAAACAGATCGAGTCGGAGATAAGACGACTGATAGGCGGTTGATGACCGCTGGTCGTGATGTGCGATGTGACTGCACTGCCTGCCTGAAATCCATTCAGAATCCATTTGTATCTCAAAAATGAAATTTGTAGATTAAAATGATATGGCATTCGACGACGCAGTGAAAATCAGCATTATCATTGTCAGTTATAATGTCAGAGAGTTCCTCGAACAGGCGTTGCTCTCTCTGCAAAAATCTTTAAAGAATGTATCGCACGAGATCCTGGTCGTTGATAACGCATCATCCGATGGCACGGTCTCTTTGATAAAACGTCGATTTCGTGACCTGGTGCTCATTGAAAATAGCGAAAATGTCGGATTTGCGCGCGCTAATAATCAGGCGCTGGCGCGGGCAGGCGGTGAGTTCATCTGCTTGATCAATCCCGATACGATTGTGCAGGAAAATACCTTCGCGGTGCTGCTGCAGTTTTTTGCGGATCATGCGGATGCGGGCATGCTCGGCTGCAAAATTTTGAATGCAGATGGCTCCCTGCAATTGGCCTGCCGACGAAGTATCCCGACACCATGGGTCGCTTTCACCAAGATCGTTGGCCTTGCATCGCTCTTTCCCAAAAGCAGGCTCTTCGGCCAGTACAACCTGACCTATCTCGATCCCGACAAGGTCGAGCAGGTGGAAGCGATCTCCGGCTCTTTCATGCTGGTGAAGCGATCGGTCATTCAAGTCGTCGGCGGACTGGACGAAGATTTTTTCATGTATGGCGAAGATCTCGATTGGTGCTATCGCATTCAGCGCGCCGGCTTTGCAATATACTATGTGCCGGATACGAAAATCATTCATTTCAAAGGCGAGAGCTCAAAAAAGAGCCCTTTGCAGCAGCGACGTCTCTTCTATGAGGCCATGCGGCTGTTCGTGCGCAAGCATTTTAAAAAAGGCACGGCCCTCATCCCGTCGTGGTTTCTGGTGCTGGCGATCTATGCCAGCGCCGGTCTGTCGTATGCTTCTGATGTAGCAAAACGCCTCATCTGGCCACTCGTCGATGCGCTCGTCTTGTCCTGTTCTTTGGCAGCCGCAATTTACGTGCGATTCAAAGCCGAATTTCCGTGGCAGCCCTTTATTGTGGTTCACCTCGTCTACACGATGGTATGGCTTCTGTGCCTGGCGGCTTTTGGCGTCTACAAGCAACACCGACTCTCCGGCAGCAAATCCACCTCCGGCATTTTGATGGGGCTTTTAATCAACAGCACGTTCACTTTTTTTTTCAAGCAGTTCGCTTTTTCGCGCGCCGTTGTCCTGCTGGCCGGCGCCATAAACCTTCTGCTCGTGCCGGCGTGGCGCTTTACACTCAAGTGGCTGGCGCGTAAAGGATTTGGGGCGCTCTCGTCGAAACTGCAAAACATGCTGTTGCGGCGACGATCGCTCGTTGTCGGCGATCGCGACACGAGCGCGAAAATCATTCAAAAGATGCGTTCGCACATCAACGGCTCTTACCTCATCGAGGGCGTGGTGCTGGTGACGGCTGACGAAACGGACGATTTTGTCGACGATGTGCCTGTGCTTGGCGTGATCGATTTTTTACCGGAAATCATCCGGAGAGAGCGGGTGCAGGAAGTGATTTTTTCGACCGATAAACTGCCATATGATAAAATGTTGAATGCCGTCGCCAATTCGCTCGGCTCGCAGACCAGCTTTAAAATGGTGCCAAGCGATCTGGACGTCATCATTGGCAAAGCGACAATTGATTATATTGACGATATTCCTTTTGTTGACCTTGACTATCGCTTGCACGCGCCGTTTTATCAATCGCTCAAGCGGCTTTTTGATCTTGTGTCGGCGCTTTTGCTTTTGTGCGCCACTCTGCCGGTGCAACTGTACATTCGGCTATGGAAGAGAGCGGAGAAAATAGCGATTCCTTTGCCGTTGTCAGCAAATGGCGACGTCCAAACGAGAATATTTTCGCGGGCGACGATAAAGATGTGGTGGTTTCTGCCGGCTTTGCCGTCGGTTATCAGAGGCGATTTGAGCTTTGTCGGACGAGATATGTTTTATGCCCTGGCCAGAAAGCACGTCGGCTATTCCTTAAAGCCCGGCCTGACGGGGCTGGAGCACATTAACAAACGCACAGGACTGACCGACGAGGATCGGACGCGATTTCATCTGTACTATTTGAAAAATTATTCACCCTTTTTGGATATTGAAATTATAATCAAAACACTACTAAAGCGAAAATTTTAGCATGGCAGAATCACCTAAACTTGTCCTCGATTTTGAAAAACCCATCATCGAAATTGAGCGACGCATAGCACAATTGCGCGAATTGTCCGTCAATGAAGATCCGGAGATTCAAAGAGAGATCGAACGACTGGAGACAAAATCGCAAAAGCTGCGCAAAGAGATCTATTCCAGATTGAGTCGCTGGCAGCGCGTCTTGTTGTCGCGTCACCCGCAGCGCCCCTACACGCTGGATCTCGTCCAGCGCATTTTCACCGATTTTATCGAGCTGCACGGGGATCGAAATTTCCGCGACGATCCGGCCATCGTCGCCGGTATTGCCAGGCTGGATAGCCGTTCGGTGGCCATCATCGGGCACCAAAAGGGGCGGGATATGAAGGAAAAAATTCGCCGCAATTTTGGCTATCCGCATCCGGAGGGCTACCGCAAGGCTTTGCGCGTCATGAAGCTGGCTGAAAAGTTCAGTCGCCCGATTATCAGTTTTGTCGATACACCGGGCGCTTATCCCGGCATCGGTGCCGAAGAAAGGGGACAGGGCGAAGCCATTGCGAGAAATCTATTTGAAATGTCCCATTTGCAGGTACCGATCGTCGTCATCGTCATTGGCGAAGGCGGCAGCGGCGGCGCATTGGGGATCGGGGTCGGGGATTCGATCATGATGATGGAAAACACCTGGTATTCCGTCATATCGCCGGAAGGCTGTGCTTCCATACTGTTCCATGATGCCGCGAAGGCGGAGGCTGCCGCCGAGTCGATGAAAGTGACGCCGGCGGATCTCCTGGAAATGGGGCTCATCGATCGGATTCTGGAGGAACCGATCGGCGGCGCTCATGCTGACTATGACAAAGCCGCTGCCATCCTCAAGAAAGCGATCAATCTTGAGCTCGACAAGCTGCTGGAAATGCCGCGAACGCAACTGGTGAGCCGGAGAATAGAAAAATTCAGTGCAATGGGTGTATGCAAAGAAATTTAATAATTTGAACCGCGATGCAACGGAGGCGCCATGCTCAGTCAAGAATTGCTCGATATTTTAGCCTGTCCTTCATGCAAGGGGGCGGAGTTGCAATATGACGATCAAAAGGATACCTTGACCTGTTGGAATCGACACTGCCCCTTCTGCGGCATGCCGGTGAACGAATCGGGCACGTGTCAGGACAGCGCGTGCGGGAAACCATCCACCTCGTTTGTCGCATTGCGCTATCGCGTTGAAGATGATATTCCAATCATGATCATCTATGAAGCGGAAAAGTTGCCGCTCGCCCCTGCGGAGTGAGAAAAAAACTTGCATTCTTTTGAAATTTAGTATAAATTTACATTTAAATTTATACGAGGCTGCAATCCATAATGATGAGAGCAAAAGTCCTTTTGCTCAATCAGAATTATGAGCCAATGTCGGTCGTCAGCGCTAAAAAGGCTATAATTTTGTTGTATTTGCAAAAGGTTGAAATCATCGAAAAACGCGATCAGCTCGTGCGGTCGCAATTTTTGGCTTTGCCGTTGCCGAGTGTCGTTCGCTTGACCTGTTATGTGCGTGTCCCGCGAAAGCGGGTTGAGCTCAATCGAGGGAATTTGCTCAGACGCGACAATCATAAATGTCAATATTGCGGCACGCACAAAGGTCCATTGACGCTGGACCACGTCCAGCCCAAAACGCGCGGCGGCGTCGACAGCTGGGAAAATCTTGTCTGCGCCTGTGTCAAATGCAATAATAAAAAGGGCAGCCGCACGCCGGAAGAGGCCGGTATGACCTTGTTAAAAAATCCGACACGACCGAACTATCTGTTTTTCATGCAGTATTTTATCGGCATCAGCGAGCAGTCCTGGAAACCTTATTTGTATATGAACTGATGCTTCGCCAAAAAGGGATGACATTTATAAGGCCGCTCTGATGCGGCTTTTATTTTGTAAAGCGGAATGAGAGCCGCGTCTGTCATCCGACCGGATACAGGGCCGGCTGCAGAAATGACAAGGGCTGCTGTTGTTTCAAGCTTGCTGTAAAACGACAACTGTTTTGATGTCAAAGCCTGTTCGGGCGAGCGGCCCAAAGCAGGCCTTTCTCCGCTGACTGGATGATCGGCTTTCGTAAAGATAATTCTTTATGTTCTATAAAGTTAAACTGGATGCCTTTGAGGGTCCGCTGGACCTGCTGCTTTTTCTGATAAAAAAGAGCGAGATCGATATATATGACATCCCCATTGCTGTGATAACACAACAGTATCTGGATTATATTGAAATCATTCAACTCCTCGATCTGGAAGCGGCCAGCGATTTTATTCTCATGGCAGCCACACTCATGCGGATAAAGGCGCAAATGCTCCTGCCAAAACCCGAACTCGAGGAGATGGCGGACATCGAAGATCCTCGGCAGGAGCTGGTCTATCGACTGCTGGAGTACAAACGATTCAAGGATGTGGCGCTCGATCTCGCCGAGAAGGAAAGACAAGCCAGGCTGACATTTCCGCGCGGCAGCTATATTTTCGAGCACAGGACGATTGAGCCGGATTTCTCCGCTATTTCTGACGTCACGCTCTTTGATCTTGTCGCCGCATTTCGCCGCATCGTCGGCGCCAAATCTGCCGTTCCTGTCCATCGCATCCATGAAATAAATGTCTCGCTGGAGGAACAGATGCGGCTGGTCATGGATACGCTGAGAGAAAAACGGCAGGTCGAATTCACCTCGCTATTCAACGAGGACGACGACAAGCTGGTGCTCATCGTCACCTTCATCGCCATCCTCGAGCTGGTGAAACAGAAAAGCATCAAGGCATCACAAGCGGACGTTTTTGGTAAGATTATGATAGAATATGTCAATGGATAAACAACAACTCGTACGTATCGTCGAAGCGCTCATCTTTGCATCCGACACGCCTTTGACCGTGGCTCAGATGCAGGCCATTGTCAAAGTCGTCGAGCTGACAGATATCGACGCCGCCGTAGAGCAATTGACCGAGGATTTGCAGGACCGCGCGATCTATGTCAAAAAAGTCGGCGGTGGTTATCGCTTCGCCACACGGGCCGACTATGCCGAGTGGATCGGTGAGATGTTTGCAGAAAAGAACCGCTCTCGCATGTCCCGCGCCGCGCTGGAGTCCCTGGCGATCGTGGCATTCCGGCAACCGGTGAGTCGCGTCGAGGTCTCGGCCATTCGCGGCGTCAACTCGGATGGCGTGATGAAAAAGTTGCTGGATTTCCGTCTCATCACCATTGCCGGTCGGGATTCGGGACCTGGACGTCCGCTGCTGTTCAAGACGACGCCGGAATTTCTCAATTATTTTGGCATAAATGATATTTCCGAGTTGCCGCGTCCAAAAGAGGTTGAAGATCTGCTGGCAGAGGGGGAAGGCGGCGAGATATTGAAAGAATTACCCGACGAAGCGCTTTTGTCCCGGCAAGCGACGGCCGATATGGAGGCGGATCAAGGCGGAAAGTCGCTCGTCCAAAGCGAGGAGCCATCGGCGGAGGAATCAATCGACCGGCGCGAACAGACACCATGATGCGAATCAATAAATATCTGGCGAGTTGCGGTTTGGCGTCGCGTCGCGCTGCAGAGGCGTACATCAGGCGCGGTCTTGTCACCGTGAATGGCAAGCGAATCACCCAGTTGGGCACGGTCATCGACCAGATGCAGGATATTGTGCGCGTCGACGGCAAGCAGATGCGACCGGTGCGAAAAAAGTTTTATCTGCTCCTCAACAAGCCGAAAGGCATCATCACAACTGCCAGGGATGAACGGGGCAGAAAGAGTGTATTCGATATTGTGACGTTCAAGGAACGGGTTTTTCCGGTCGGCAGACTGGACCGGAATAGTACGGGCGCCCTCTTGTTGACAAACGACGGCGAGATATCTCACCGCCTCTTGCATCCGAGCGCGAAGGTTTACAAGACCTACCGGGTGAAACTCGATCGTCCGTTTGCCGAAGAGGATTTGACGATTCTCATTGCCGGCGTGCAGCTGGACGATGGTGCAACCGCACCCTGTCGTGCGCGTCGCTATACGCGCGATCAGGCAAAAATCGAGCTGCAGATACACGAGGGTCGTACGCATATTGTGAGACGCATGTTCGCCGCTCTCGGCTATGAGGTTAAAGCCCTCAAGCGAACGCAGTTTGGTCCTTTGACGGTGAAAAATCTGGCGATCGGGCAGTGGCGACTGTTATCGCCGGTGGAGATAGCGCAATTGCGCCAGGCAGCAGGACTCGGAACGGATAGATTTACCGAGAAAAGGTGAGACGATTTTTGCAAAGATACAGGATGCAACCTCACGACTGGGTGATGCGGTGGCGCCAAGGAAAAAAATAAAAATTGCCATTGATGGCCCGGCCGGCTCCGGCAAAAGCTCGACGGCGAAAAGAGTTGCCGAAGAACTGGGATATCTGTTTCTGGACTCCGGAGCGATGTACCGTTCGGTGACCTTTCTGGTGCTGCGAGACGGTGCGGATCCGCATGACCCCGATGCGTCGCGCGCTGCGGCGCAAAAGGCCCGCTTCCGCTTTAAAAGAGACGACAGGGGAGAGCGAGTTATTCTGAATGGCGAAGATGTGACCGATGTCATCCGTACGCCGCTGGTGACCAATAACATCGCCCCGGTTGCAGCCAATCCGGCGGTGCGCGAAATACTGGTCAAGAAACAGCGCGCCCTCGGTAAAAATGGCGGCATTGTCGCTGAGGGACGCGATATCGGCACGGTTGTGTTTTGTGATGCCGAGCTCAAGGTCTTTTTGATGGCATCCATCGATGAACGCACCAAAAGACGAGCCCGGGAATTGCGCGCCCGCGGGATTCCGGTCGATTTCGACAGACTTTTGCACGATATGAAGCGGCGAGACCAAAGTGATTCCACCCGTGAGCACGGCGCGCTGAAAATAGCGCCGGATGCTGTACACATAGACACATCTGAATTGACGCTCGATGAGCAGGTCGCTTTTGTCGTCGAGCAGGCGAGAAAACGGGGCGCTTAGGCTAGATGAAAGTGATCATCGATGCGCACGCCGGGCCGTGCAGTGGAGTTCAACGCGCACTTTGCCTGGTGGATGAGCAGCTGGCAAAAGGCGAGCCTGTCGTGGCCATTGGCGCGATCATACACAATGATGTGGAGATGGTGCGACTCAAAGGCATGGGGCTAGAGACGATCGATCAAAAAGTTGTCGAAAATGGTGACTTGCGTCGCCTGCGAGAAAAGAAGGTCTTTGTGCGCTCGCATGGCATCAGCCGAAAACTGCATCAGCGTCTGAGCCAGGAGGCTTTGGTACTGTGCGATGGCACCTGCCCGACCGTCCGGGCGATTCAAAAAACAATCGCGCGCTTTCACCAGCTTGGCTATCAGATTGTCATCGTCGGCACGCCGGGGCATCCTGAAGTCGTCGGCCTGAATGGCTATTGCGATGATCAAGCGATCGTCGTTCGTTCGCCAGAGGAGCTCTCTTCGTTCGAGCTCGCTGAAAAGCTGTTGTTGGTGGCGCAGACCACCGTGGCGCGCAATAAATTTCTTGCGATCGAGGAAAAAATATTGCAAATTGTCCCTCACGCCATCGTGAAAGATACAACATGCCGGCAGGTCTCCAATCGGCATGAAAATATGCGAAATTTTGCCGCCGGCGTTGATGTCTTGCTGCTGGTCGGCGGAAAAAATAGTTCGAATACGCGCACGCTGTTCGACATTGCTAAACAGAGCAATCCACGCACCTTTTGGATCGAAACTGCAGACGATATTGAGCGCAGCTGGCTGGTCGCAGATTGCATCGGCATCACCGGAAGCGCTTCGACGCCGCTGTGGCAGCTGCAGAAAATCAAAGAGTATGTGGAGAGCATAACCTTTAACTAAACTTTTATTTTGCTCTTGCACTGTTTGAGTGGAGCGAAATAAAGGAGGACGAGCTAAATCATGGATGAAACAGTGAACCCCAAACCACTTGAAGAAAAAGCTGACGAACAAACCGCCGCTGAGGAAAATCCGCCAGTTGTAACTGGTCAGGCGGAAGCCGTTTCAAGTGCACAAGCCACAACCCCTGCAACAGCTGCTGATCCGGATATTGTCCCGCACATGGCGCCAAGAGAAACGGAAATCGAGCAGGGAAAGATTTATGCGAGCGTCGATGAGCTCGACAGCATGGAAAAAGAATACAACGATGATGAATTTGAAGCAATGTCAAAATTTTACGAAGACACCCTGGTTGATTTCAAATCGGGCCAGGTTGTACTGGGTAAAATTCTCGCGATTGGCGAAAAAGAGGTCTCCGTCGATATTGGCTTTAAATCCGAAGGGAATGTGCCGGTGGAGGAATTTGATCGTATCGCGGACGTCAAAGTCGGCGATAATGTCGAAGTCCTGATTGATGAAATCGAAGACGCGGACGGTTTTCTCGTCCTGTCAAAGAAAAAAGCGGACTTTATGCGCACCTGGGACAAGGTGATCGAATCCTACGAAAGTGGCGAAATCCTGACAGGGCAATGTATACGGCGAATCAAGGGCGGCATTGTCGTCGATCTGGGCGGCGTCGATGCATTTCTTCCGGGCTCGCAGATCGATGTCCGACCGATTCGCGATTTTGACGCGCTCATAGGGCACGACATGGATTTCAAAATCGTCAAGGTCAACCATTTACGCAAAAACATCGTCGTATCCCATCGTGTCCTGGTTGAGCAGGAAATGAAAGGTCAGCGAGAAAAGATCCTGGCGGATCTCGAACGCGGCCAGGTGCTGGAAGGCATTGTGAAGAACATCACCGATTTTGGCGTTTTCATCGATCTGGGCGGCGTGGATGGGCTTTTGCACATCAACGATTTGTCATGGGGTCGGGTGTCACACCCCTCAGAGGTGGTGGCGCTGGATGAAAAGATCAATATCGTTGTGCTGGACTATAATGAAGATAAAGATCGCATATCCCTCGGTCTCAAGCAGCTGCAGCCGCACCCGTGGGAAGGCGTCGAAACGAAATATCCGGTTGATTCGGTCATTCGTGGCAAGGTTGTCAGTCTCTCGGACTATGGTGCCTTCGTCGAACTGGAAAAGGGCGTTGAGGGCTTGATTCATATTTCCGAAATGTCGTGGACGCAGCACATCAAGCATCCATCGAAGATATTGGCTGTGGGCGAAATGGTCGACGCCAAAGTGTTGAATATCCAGAAAGATGAACGCAAGATTTCGCTCGGTCTCAAGCAGCTTGATCCTGATCCGTGGGATACCCTGGCAGAGCGCTATCCGATTGGCTCACGCCATAACGGCGTCGTTCGTAATTTGACCAACTTTGGCGCTTTTGTCGAATTGGAAGAAGGCATCGATGGTCTCATACATATTTCCGATCTCTCCTGGACCAAAAAGATTCGCCATCCCGGCGAGGTGGTGAGAAAGGGCGATGAGATCGAGGTCATTGTGCTGAACGTGGATCGCGCCAATCGACGTATTTCGCTCGGCTACAAGCAGACCCAGGAAAATCCATGGGATGTCTTTGAGCACATTTATAAAAACGGCACCCAGGTCGAAGGCAAGGTGGTCCGCCTGATCGAAAAAGGCTTGTTGGCTGAATTGCCGGACGGCGTCGATGGATTTGTGCCCATGTCGCAGCTGGCAAAAGAAAACATGTCCAAGCCGGCCGAACACTATCAGATTGATGATATTCTCAAACTCACGGTCATCGAGTTCAATAAAGAAAATAAGAAAATCGTCCTCTCCGAGAGACAGATTTCCAATCTTGAAGAGGCCAAGGTGAGCGTTGAGGCTGAAGTGGCGGAATCTGAGGAGGAAATTTCTCTTGATGCCGGCACAAAGGCAAAAGCGAAAGCGAAAAAGGCCGCAACGCCGGACAGCAAGGAGAACCGAGACCAAGCTGGGCGAAAAACAGAGGTCGCCGGCGAAAATGTTCAAAAAGCGGGCGATGTGGCTGATTCCCCGGACGCCGAGGCGGAAAAATCGGCATCAGCAGCGGATAGCGATAAAAGCGCTGAATCTGCTGCCGAAGAAGGCGACGTGACAGAAACTGCCGAAGCAAAGGAAAGGCAAAAGAGTAAGAAAGAGTAAAACGGCGCTCTTTTAGAAAAGGAAGAGTTGGGTCCATTTGACTCAACTCTTTTTTTTTCGGCAGACATTCTTTGCTTTCTTTTTATCATCGCTTGTCTTATTTTCATATGTTACCGGCGATGAAAAGGTGAGTGTAAAAATCAGGCGTTTAATTCCGGAGGCATCATGTGGATCATCAAGTGGATATTGATCGTTTTGGTTGTGATATTTCTCATCGGTTTTGCGATGCAGAATGCACAGGTGAATGTCCCGCTTCGTTTCATGAAATGGGAGACCGTCAATGACATGCCCTTATGGCTCATCATGTACCTCTCATTCATTGGCGGCATGATTTTTTGGCTCGCGGTCTCCATCTATCAGGTTATCTCTCTGAAAAACGAGAACCGCAAATGGCAGAAAAAGACGAGACAACTTGAGAGCGAATTGAATCGTCTTCGCAATGTCTCTGTTGAAGATTCTGTCCTGCCGACTGGATCCGATTCCCAGGGATCCGAGGCGTAAGGAGCTATTCAATGAAATCTGTTTATGTTCTCTATATTATCGTCTTTATCATTTTACTGGCTTCTATTGTGATCATCCTCTTCCGTCGCAAACCAAAGCGAAAGTACAGCATCCAGGCAGAATATATTAACGGTCTGCACGCCCTCGTCAATGGCGACCAGGAGACAGCTCTGGCGCGACTGCGGAATGTCGTTCGCCACGATACGGATTATATTGATGCCTATATTCTGATCGGCAATATATTCAGAGATACGGCAATGGTCGAGAATGCCATCAAAGTGCACCGCGACCTGCTCGTTCGCCCCAGCTTGAGTGTTGAACATCAAAAGACCATATTGAGTAATCTGGTGCTGGACTATAAGAAGAATGGCCAATTCAAGTGGGCGTTGTCGACCTGCGATAAAATTCTCGAAATTGATAAAAAAAATCAATGGGCAAAAGATATCAAGCAGGGATTGTATGAGGATATGGCTGACTGGCAGGGTGCTTACGATATACTGAAAAAGAACAATAGCGTCGAAAAGATGCGTAAAAATGCCAGGCTCGCCGCGTACCGGATAGAGCAGGGATTGCAGTTGAGTCGTCTCAAACAGGAGCACGATGCGCGACTCTGTTTTCGCAATGCCATCAGGCTTGACGCCGCGTGCTTTGGCGCCTATATGGAGCTCGTGCACAGCTATATTCGCGACGGCCGGCAAAAAGATGCCTTGAAAGAGCTGAAAAAATTGATCCAGGCGCTGCCGGACTATGCTGATATTGCCATTGACGAGTTCGAAGAGCTTTTCTATGATATGGGCATGTTTGATGAAATAGAAAGTTTTTACAAACAGATTATCAACGCCAATCCGAAATTGTCCGCGGCATTTATGGCATTGGCCGAGATTTACGCGAAAAAGGGCGAGCTGGTCAAGGCATCCGAGTATGCGCGCAAAGTGCTGCAATATGAGCCGCAAAACCAGCGAGCGCTGTTCTTTCTCATTCAACTTGAGAACAAACTGAGACGATTCGAGTCTGCGGCTCAGCTGGCCGTGCAAGTCAGTGAAAATATTGGCAAGTTCTTCTTCAGATGTAAAGAGTGTGGTCATCAGCAGAATGACTATTTCTGGCGATGTCCAAGCTGTGCAACCTGGAATTCAGCCGCGAGAGCCTGACGTGAAGATCTCCCGCATCACCCTTCTCCTGGCTCTCCTTGGGCCACTCTTATCTACCGACATCAAGGTGCTTGAAGATTATTTCGAGCAGCAGCGCTATGATGAGCTCAAAAATGCGCTGACGTCCTATGCGATGAGCGCTCCAAATGATCCGTCCGTGCTCTTTTTTCGCGGCTATTTTCACCAACATGCCGATTCGGCCGCCACCTACTACCGACGCGTCGTCTATAATTTCCCGAATTCGAAATATGCGGACCATGCTCTCTTACGCCTGGGTCAGCTTGCCTATTTTAATAATGACTTTGCAGCGGCCCGCCATCATTTCTCCCGATTGCTGCGAAATTTTGCCGATTCCGAATGGCGCGACGATGCGCAATATCTCTATTGCCAATGCATCATGGCGCAAGGCAAGGTCGATTCCGCGAAACTGTTCCTCAAGGCTTTTATCCAAAATGTTCAGCGTTCACCCTACGTTGATGCGGCCATTCTGGACCTGGAGAGCCTGGGTGGCTTGCCTACGGAGATATTGACGCCGCCGGAAAAAAGCCCCGTCGCTCATTCGATCCAGGTCGCTTCCTATAAAGATTTTTCCGATGCCAAAAATGCCCTGTTCAAGCTTTCGCGAGTCTTCCCGCATGTCGAAATTGGCGAGCGCACCCTGGGAAATACAAAATATTACAATGTGCTCATCGGCAGTTTTGAATCACGGGAAAAGGCGATGAAATATGCGCAGCTCTATATTCGACCCCATCTGAGCGAATATAAAATCGTCGAATACTATCGTTAGAATATTGATCAAACACCCACGAAGCGGAGATCCCATGAACAAGATAGTCTCGATCCTTTTTTTGGTTGTCGTTCTCTCCGGTTTGGCGAGCGCACAGGGACTGCCCTGTGAAAAAGTGGCGTCGTATAAAATCGATGCGACGCTCGATCCGCTGCAAAAAACGGTCGCGGGCGTCGCGGTTCTCACCTGGAAGAATATCGGCACAGCTCCCACCAGCGAACTGTGGTTTCATCTCTACCTGAACGCATTTAAAAATTCAAAATCAACCTTTCTCACAGAATCGGCGCGGCATTATGCGGATTTTTTAGCTCGATTCGCGGACGATGGATGGGGCTTTTGCGATGTCCTCTCCATGTCAGCATCTGGCGAATTGTTCGAAGCGGATCTCGAGCCCCGGTTTATGCGCCCGGATGACGGCAATGCGGACGACGAGACGGTTTTAAAAGTCGATCTGCCAGCCGCCATCGCCCCGGGGAAAACAGTCACAGTCAAAATCGATTTTTTGTCGCGCTTGCCCCACCGGGCGCCAAGAAGCGGCTACCGCGGCGACTATTTCTTTGTCGCCCAATGGTTTCCGAAAATCGGCGTTTGGACTGACAACGAGTGGAATTGCCATCAGTATCATGCTCACAGCGAGTTCTTTAGCGACTATGGCGACTATGATGTACGATTGACCGTGCCATCCCAATTCATCGTCGGCGCATGCGGCGTGATGACGGATTCGACCGCCAACAGTGACAACAGCGTGACAGTTCGTTATCAACAGGAATGCATCCATGATTTCGCCTGGACAGCCTATCCTCACTACAAGATCGCCATTCGCACTTTTGAACACCCGGAACTGCCCGCGGTGACGATGAAGCTTCTCTATCAACCGGATCACAAAAGATACGTCGATGATTTCTTTGGCGCGACCGAGAATACGCTCAAATACCTGGGCCTGTGGTATGTACCGTATCCCTACTCGCACATCACCATCGTCGATGCCGCCTGTAAGTCCGGCGCCGCCGGCATGGAATATCCGACCCTTTTCACTACGTCTGTCGATTGGCTGACGGCTCGCGGCAGTCAGGAGCCGGCGGGATTGACCGTGCACGAGTGCGCGCATCAATTTTTTTACGGGCTCATCGCCTCCAACGAGTTCGAAAACGCCTGGCTGGATGAAGGATTCACCACCTATGCGACGAGTCGATGCATGAATACGGCCTATGGACCCGGCGCCTATCACAAAATTTATCTCAACCGCGATGGCCTGGGCATCCCGTGGACTGTATCAAAGAGCGAAAAAGATCAGCGAGACTGGATCGTTGAAAACCACCGCGCTCGCGGATCGCGTGATGTCATGAATAAATGCTCCTGGGACTATGTCGATCGGCTCGCCTATCGCAATAATGCCTATGAAAAGCCCGCCCTCATGTTGTGGACGCTGGAGAACAGCCTCGGCGAAGCTGTGTGGACGGAGATCATGCACGCCTATACGTCGCGCTGGTCATTCAAACATCCGCGACCACAGGATTTCATCGACATTGTCAACGAATTCGCCCCGGAAAATATGGATTGGTTTTTCGACAAGATGCTGAACGAAGCGGGCGTCGTCGACTATGCTGTGACCCATATAGAGTCGAATGCCGCGGTGAAAAGAAAAGGCTATTTTGGCGTCGGCGACGGGAGGGAGCTGAAAGATGACGATGGAGAGGATGCGACCTTCGAATCGCAGGTTCACGTCGAGCGCCTGGGAGATATCCAGTTGCCGGTCGAGCTGCTGGTCACCTTTGAGAATGGCGAAACCGCTGCAAATGTGTGGAGCGGAGAAGAACCGGTCAAGATATTTTATTTTCGCGGCGCGCAAATTGAAAAAGCCGAGATTGATCCGTATCATAAAGTATGGCTGGATGCAAATCCGCTCAATAATGGCAAATATCGCAGGGCAGATGGGTTCGCCTCATTTCGATGGGGGACGACGTGGCTTTTTTGGCTGCAAGACCTTTTCGAGTTGATCGCTGTTTTTTCATGAAATGACTGCGGGAGAATAGTCGATGAAAATACGAGATGCTTTCAGGCATGGTTTGTCATTAGTGAATCACCATCGCAAAATGATCGGTATCATATATCTCGTCAATCTCTGTTTTGCATTGATCGTTGCGGCGCCGCTGTTCACTCTCTTTCACAGTCGGGTCGGTTCCCTGGTCGGGCGCGATGAGCTGCTCACCGGTCTGCCTTACTCGTGGTGGAGCGCTTTGCAGATCGACGCCAGGGGGCTGGAAAATACCATTCGTCCCAGTCTGAGCGGCGGATTCGGGCCACTGATCGATAATCTGGAGCTTTTGTTGACCGGTCAGTTTCAATTGTACGGATGGTTTGTCTTTTCCCTCATCGTGGGCTATCTGTTCATCGCCGCTTTTTTCAATGGCGGCGCCATCGCCCTTTTTGCCGATGAGCGACGCTCTTTTTCAGCGGGGCGATTTTTTTCCTATGCCGGCACCTACTTTCATCACATGGCAGCGCTGGCGGTGACAACCGTCGCTCTTTTTGCTCTGCTCTACAAGGTGATCAATCCGGCTATTTTTTCTTTGCTGGATCGGATCGTCGGCGACAGCCTGTCACAGTCTTTTGCGTGGATCGTTCATTTCATCGGCTATCTGTTCATTCTGACCATTGTCTTTCTCATCACCCTCATTCTGGATTATGCCAAGGTGATTGTCATCAGCGAGAAGAAAAACTCGTCATGGGCTAGCATCGGGCTGGCAGCTGCGTTCATTTTCAGGAGCTTTGGCAAAACCGTCGGTCTGAACGTGCTGCTCGCATTTCTCGCCATAGCGCTCGTGCTGGGCGGCGGATTGCTCATGTCGATCATCACACCCTCGAACCTTCTCCTGCTGGTCGGCAGCTTTATCGTCCAGCAGCTGTTCATCGCCGCCAAAATTGCCGTGCGGTTGACCTTTTACGCCTCGGAAACAGCTCTATATCAGGCTCATGCAGCAGCCAGGACAATGGTGAAGAAACGAAAACGATGATCAGACTGCCTGGACGTTATTTTCTTCTCCTCTTCATCGCGTCGCTGACGTTTGCTGCCGAGACGCGCATTCATATTATTTACCCGGTTGAAAATGACACCATCAACGCCGCCGCAATCGACAGCAATTTTATTTTTGGCTATGTGAGTCCAGCCCGGGCTCGACTTTACATCAACGACCAGCCGGTCAGGGTGTACGAGAGCGGCGGCTTCCTGGCCTATCTGCCCATCGGGCGAGGCGATTTCACCTACACCTGTCGCGCAGCTTTTGCGGATGATTCAGTCTTTGCGGAGCGAACTGTCTATTACACGCCGTCCGTGTCGATTCCGATTGACTCGGCTTTCATCGATGAAAATTCTCTTTTTCCGCATTCCAGCCTGGTACTGTTGCCCGGCGATGTCGTCGATGTGAGTTTTCGGGGCACACCGGACTGCCGGGCGACATTCAGTATTGCGGGGCTGGTGGACGATGCTCCCATGGCGCCGAAAGAGGCGGCGGGAGCGTCCCACTGGGCAGAGGCCGTTTTTGGCCAGGGTGGTGTCCAGCGGGCCGATGTCGCCGGCTATTACCATGCCAGCTACATCATTCAACAGGCTGACAGCGCCGTCAACGCTCCGATCCGCTGTCAGCTCATCGATCAGCGGGGCGATACCGCCAGAGCCATCATGCCGGGCGCCCTGTCGATTCTTCGCCTCGGCGTGCCGCGCATCGCTGCGACGGCGGATGATGTGACGGTGCTTCGCACCGGTCCGCGAAAGAGCTATTACTATTTTCTCCCCCGAGGCGTCAAATTGCGGCTATCCGGAAAACAGGGGCGCGATTATCGCATCCGGCTGTCCGACAGTGAGGAGGCATGGATTGAAGACCATAAAATTCACCTTCTTCCCATGGGTGAAGCAGTGCCGCACCAATATGTCGAGCTCATCCGCACGGTGGATGAAGGATCATTCACCCGGGTGATGATCTACCTCAACGAAAGAATCCCCTATCGGATCGTGCAATCGACCGTGCCGAATTCACTCACGGTGCGGCTCTATGGCGTCACCGCCGATACTGATTGGATTCGCTATGACTTCCATGATCCACTCGTTCGCGAGATCCGCTGGCAGCAGGTCGGCAGCAACGTTTACGAACTCACCATCAATCTGCAGCAAAAGCACCCGTGGGGATATGTCGCGAGTTTTGATCAAGATAACCGTCTCTGCATCGACATAAAAAAAACACCGACTATCGGCAAGAGAAAAAGATCAGCCCTGCGACGTCTGACGATTTTGCTGGACCCCGGTCATGCGCCTGACACCGGCGCCGTGGGCCCCACGGGTTACAGTGAAAAAGATGCAAATTTGCTGTTGTGTCGAGTGCTGGCGGAAAAATTGAGTAAAAGAGGCGCCGTGGTCATGTTCACTCGCACGGATGCAGGAATGTCATTGGCGGATCGTTTCGATTTGGCCATGATGGCGAACGCGGATATACTGCTCAGTCTGCATCACAATGCGCTGCCGGCAGGCGTCAATCCGTTCAAGAATCGTGGCAGCAGCACCTACTATTATCATCCGCAGAGTCGCGAGCTCGCGCGCAGCATACAGCGGCATATGCTCAGAGCGCTCAAACTACCGGATTTTGGCCTCTACTGGGATAATCTGGCGATCTGTCGTCCCACTCGCATGCCGGCGGTGCTCATCGAGCCGGCTTTCATGATGCATCCCGAGGAGGAGATGCTCATTCGCTCGTCAGAGTTTCGCAACTCCTGCGCAGATGCCATTGTGGCTGGATTGGTCGAATTCCTCCTGCAAAATCGGGAATAGATTGCAGGATGAAGAAATTATTGATCCGGTATTCTGTGTTATTCATTAAAAAAGGAGCGCCTGCAAAAGGGCGGCTTCACCCTGGGCAAGAGTGATTGCTGAAATTCATTTTATGGAAGTGATAAAATGGCCATATTTGATGATCTGAAGAGGACAATGCTGGCGAACGGACTCGTTGACCATGATCTCCAACTGCTCGCCGAAATAGCAAAGGTGAAAGACTATTACAAGAACGGCATCATCTTTAGAGAGAATGATACGGAAGACAGCATTTATGTGCTTTTGCAGGGCAAGGTCGCCATTGAACGGCGAATTCTGCCGAATCAACAAGCATTTCACGTGCACATTCAAAACGTGCGCCGGGGGCAGCTGTTCGGCGAAATGGGATTTATCGAGAGGCGTTCGCGATCGGCGACCGCTGTGGCCAAAGGCCATGTGCGGCTCATTCAATTTGATATTGAAGATTTGCAGCGCTTGATTGAAAGACACGAAATGTTTGGTTTGAGATTGTTTCGCACGATTGCCGAATTGTTGAGCCGAAGGCTTCGCCGTATGAACGATCAATGGATTCGAACGGTTGAGAGTTCCTCGATGAAGGAATTTGAATATTTTTAGTTTAATTTGCCAGAGGATCATGAACTATGAAAAAGGTTCTTTTCCTCTCTCTGGTCTGTATTCTAAACTGCGAAGGCAAAATGTCTCAGAGACAAGCGCCACAAAGTGATGGCTATTTCGAGAGACGACAGAAAATGGTGGAGCAGCAGATTGTGGCCAGGGGAGTGAGCGATGAATGCGTCATCGCGGCGATGCGATCGCTGCCGCGCGAGAGGTTCGTGCCGTCCGCCTATTCCGACAGAGCATATGAAGATTACCCGCTTCCCATAGGGCACAACCAGACCATTTCCCAACCCTATATCGTCGCCTACATGACAGAACTCTTGCAGCTCGATGGCGCAGAAAAAGTGCTCGAAATAGGCACCGGATCCGGCTATCAGGCGGCCGTATTGGGCGAATGCGCCGCGGCCGTCTACTCGATCGAGATCGTGACGCCTTTATGCAACGAATCGCGCGAATTGCTGGCAGATCTCGGCTATGAGAATGTCCATGTCCGCTGTGGCGATGGTTACGACGGCTGGCCCGAGGAAGCGCCTTTTGACGCCATCATCGTCACCGCAGCGCCGGTCAGCGTGCCGCAAAAGCTGATCGAACAGCTTGCCAATAACGGGCGGATGATCGTTCCGGTGGGCCGATTTGTGCAGAATCTCATGCTCATCACCAAAGATGAGAGTGGCCGCATTGCCGAGGAAAAGCTGATCGCCGTGCGTTTTGTCCCCATGACGCGAGGCGATTGACGATGCGGATCGCGCGAAACTTGACCGGCAATTCTGCGTACCTGTTTGAAAGCCTGTAACAATATCCAAAGAAGAGGTGAGTCATGGATTATTCGAAAAAGCTCTATCGTGCTGGAAAAGGGCACGTTCTTGGCGGCGTGTGCGCCGGATTTGCCGACTATCTCTCCGTTGATGTCGTCATTCTGCGCATTCTGTGGCTGGTATTGACGCTGATTCAGGGCGTTGGCGCCATTGCCTACATCGTCTGCCTCGTGCTCATCCCGAAAAATCCGGAACATGAAAAGCTGCCGGCGAGCGAACAGAAAAAAGCGGAAAACACCGGTCTTTATATCGGAGTAGCGCTCGTCGTCATCGGCCTCACGGCGGCGTTCAATAATTGGTTTCATTTCCCCTGGTGGGATCTGGACTGGTTCTTTGTCAGGTTCCACTGGCATATTGTGTGGCCAATTCTTCTGATTATTTTTGGCGTGTGGTATATTTATCGGTCATCGCGCAAGAACGAAGGATCGGCAGATGCGCCGATGAAAAAACTGTATAAGAGCTCGAACCAAAGGATGATCGGCGGCGTGTGCGGCGGCCTGGCCGAATATTGGAATATCGATGTCACGCTCGTTCGCGTCGCCTATGCTCTGGCCACCGTGCTGACGGCGGTATGGTTGGGCGTCATCGCTTATATCGTCATGCTCATCATTGTGAAAGAACGGCAGCCCGCGCCATCCGCCGCGGATGTCGCCGCCGTGGAGCCGGAAAAAAAGGTCGAGACGCGCAAGCGGGCTGCAACGAAACGGACGTCGACGAAAGAACAAGGCGCGCGTGAATCGAGCGCGGGAAAAAATCCGCAGACAAAAGAGGGAAACGCTGATGAATAAAAACTATTCCTCATTGACGATCGGGCTCATCTTCATCCTCGCAGGCGCCGGTCTTTTGCTGGATAGAATGCGACTTTTTGATTTTGGCTGGAAAGAAATTTACCCGGTTATCTTTCTCCTCATTGCGGTGTTCTCTTTCATAAATGCCTTTTCAGGGCAGCGAAACTCGGCCTTCTGGGGTGGCGCCTTCGGCGCCCTGGGCGTTTTCTTCTTTTTGCGCAATTTCGAGCTCATTCCGTTCTATTGGTTCAATGAATTCTGGCCACTTTTTCTGCTTGCCCCGGGTGTTGGATTCATCACCTTGTTCATTTTCAATCCGCGGGATTGGGGCGTTTTGATACCCGGCGTCATACTGGGGGGGCTGGGCCTCTTGTTCATCCTGGACTCCCTCGACTTGATTCAAGATCTCTTTAGCATAGTCTTCGACGCCATATGGACCTATTGGCCGCTGGTCCTTGTGCTGATCGGCATCGGCTTAATACTGTCATCTTGCAAGCGCAAAGAGACGGATGATCGCCAGGCATGACGCGAATCCGGAGCTCAAGATCATTGATGATCGCTAGAACAATTTGACGGAAAAACTCTTGCCTTAAGAGGAAGACGGATGCGAACTTTTGCCTATACCACTGCCCGGGGAGAACCGCGCGTTGGGGTGATTTATGATCAGCGACCTTACGATTTCACCCGCATCTGGCAGATTTTCAAGGAGATCCGCAGCTCGCCGCGCACGCCTGACTATCATTTCCTGCAGATCATGATCGAGATGGAAAATTTCTCCCAGGCGATTTTGACGCAAGTCATTCAAGATGTCAAAGATTTTCGCGGTCTGGACGATCTGCTCATCCAGCATGAGATTATGTACGATGTGCCCATCCAGCGTCCTGGCAAAATATTATGCATGGCGCGGAATTATAAAAAGCATGCCGAAGAGCTGCATCACGACATACCGAGCAAACCTGTTTTCTTTGCCAAATTGCCATCTTCACTGCTGCCGCACGAGGGCAGCATTCGTCTGCCGGCGGATATCGGCCGCGTTGATCATGAAGTCGAGCTCGCCGTCGTCATCGGCAAGACGGCCTTTAACATCCCGGCCGGCGAGGTGATGGGCGTCATTGCCGCCTATACGATTGCCAATGACATCAGCGCGCGGGCGATGCAAAAAGAGGCTGCCGCCAAAGGCGAGCCATGGACGTTGTGCAAGGGCATGGACACCTTTTTGCCCATCGGCCCCTATCTGATTCCGGCGGATGCTGTAGCGGATCCTCACGATCTCGATATCGAATTGACCGTGAATGATGAGACGAAGCAGCGTTCCAATACAAAGAACATGATCTTTTCTATAACGGAGATGATCTCGTACATGTCCAGGCACATCACGCTCGTGCCCGGCGACATCATCTGCACCGGCACGCCAGAGGGCGTCGGCCCCATCCAGCCGGGCGATCTGGTGCAGGCGTCCATCGAGGGCATGGGCGTGTTGCGAAATCGGGTTGTCGGTGAATGAGAAAGGCAACCAGAGTGATTTCAGAATTCGCGGCTGTCTCTCAGTTTATAGTCAATATCCGAAAAGAATTTACCAGTCCGATATTTGTGGCAATGTCTCTCTGTACTACAAATCTGCAACATTGTGTTTTTTTAGCAAAGTTTTTCGAAGGATAAAGAACTCGATCGTTCGGCATATCCATGTCCCTTA
>JAFGJB010000238.1 GCA_016929295.1 Candidatus Zhuqueibacterota bacterium
CCTGGCAAGACGCCTATGATGCAGTAAAAACAAGAGTAATAGAGAAAATTTAACGTGAGCCAACCCAAAAAACTCATTGAAGTCGCCATGCCGGTGAAGGAAATCTCGGCCGAGTCGGTGCGCGACAAATCCATTCGCCACGGCCACATTTCCACGCTGCACCTGTGGTGGGCGCGCCGGCCATTGCCGGTCTGCCGCGCGGTGGTGTTCGCCAGCCTCGTGCCGGATCCGCTAGATGATAACTGTCCTGCCGCCTTTCGTGAAGCAGTCGACGATCTCCTCGGTCCCGGGATGCACGGCGATCCCTACAAACCTTATCGCGACATTCCCTATACCGCCGGTAACGATCCCATGGAGGACAATCGCCGCAATCGCCTGCTCATGTTCATCGGCAAGTTTTCCGATGCCTACATCCAAAACGAAAAGGCCGGCAAGACGACGCCGGCCAAGGACTTGCTCTCGGATTTTAGCCTGATCAAATGGGATAACAAAAACAACGAAACCATCATCAATAAAGCGCGCAAACTCATCTGGGTGGCGTTTAATTCCAAAGTCAGTACGAGCGAAACGAAGCCATCTCCCGACTCTGCAGTCATTGCGAATCCCGCGACCAGCGGGATGAAGCAATCCCCCGACTATCAGCAGCTTTCTCAAGACTTTGACGTCGCCCTCGCCGCTATCAAAACTGCCGAAGCTGATCTCTATGCGCACCCTGATCGCCATGTGCAAACCGACGAGGTCACAGCCAAAGAAGCCGCTCTGCAGAATGCAATCGATGCCTTTCTCGATCGTATGCCCAAGGTGTTCGATCCCTTTGCCGGCGGCGGCGCCATCCCGCTGGAAGCGGCGCGCCTCGGTTGTCGCACCTATGCCAACGACCTCAACCCGGTGGCCCACATCATCGAAAAGGGCAGCCTAGAATTCCCGCAAAAGTATGGCAAGTCCATCCTCTATTCTCGCCATGAATTCATCAGACTCTATCCTGATTTATTCAATGGTGAGTTCGGCGTTCGCGACGGCCAGACGCATTATGGCGCGGATGTTCCGGAGATCAATGGTGTGGAGGATGCCCTCGTCAGGCTCGAGCAAATCGAGGCATCGGAATACATCCGCGTCCGCAACCGCCTGGCCTTTGATGTGGAGTATTACGCCAAAAAACTGCTGCGCATGACCGAGGTGGAAATCGGGCATTTGTATCCGGCAGATGAAAAGGGTGATAAACCTATTGCATATTATTGGGCGCGTACTGCAACCTGTTCAAATCCAAGTTGCGGTGCAGAAGTGCCATTATTAAAACAGTTTTATCTAGTCAATAAGTCTTATAAAAAAATATATCTTGCTCCTATTATTGAAGGCACTAAAATATCGTTCAAAATATCTGAGGGTAGCACGAAAAGGGAAAGCTGGATTAAAAGAGGAAATCTTATCTGTCCGTGTTGTGGGAATATTACTGATTCAAATGAGTTGAAAAGACAGTTCAACAATAAGCTTAATAGGGAGATATTACTCGTAACAATCATTGAATCTGATAATGGTAAAGAATATCAAACTCCGAATTTCTACGAATTTGACGCAAATTCAAAAATCAATTCGAATATCTATAGGCCACCAGAAAAATTGCCCACTAGCTATACAAAAGCGATGGCATTTTGCCTTTGGGGATATTCAACTTGGGGTGATATTTATTCATTAAGACAACTGAAATTTCTTAATGTGTTTTCTGAAAAAATGAAAGGATTAAAAGAACTCTATAAAATATTTTTTTCAAATAATTATGTAAATTCTTTAAGCATTTATTTGTCAATTTTTTTTGATAGAATTGCATCGAGGCAAATCACATTTACGTTTTGGGATGTCTCACGTGAAACTATCACAAATCCTTTTGGTAAACAAGCTATTCAAATGGTATTTGACTATATAGAATCAAATCCATTTTGCATGAGTTCAGGTAGTGCATTGAATCAGTTAGACTGGATTATACGATATATTGTAAGTGAAAGTCCGATAGCTTTTCCAGGAAATTGCAATAACAATTCAAGTGCTGATATAGTACAGTTTAATTTAAAATCAATAGATGCAGTAGTCACAGATCCCCCATACTATGATGCAATAGCATATTCAGATCTTTCTGATTTTTTCTATATATGGCTAAAGAAAAATCTTGGTCAAGAAATGCCAAACAATTTTGCGTTTCCTTTGACACCAAAATCTGAGGAATGTACCGCATTAAAGCATCACCATGAAGAAGATGATGATAAGGCAAAGAATCACTTTGAGAATAAGCTTCTCCAAATTTTTTCGAATATTGAAAAACAGACCAGAAGTATTGTCAGCATTATGTTTGCTCACCAGACTACAATTGCATGGTCGACATTGTGTAATTCAATTCTCAACTCTAATATGAATATTACTGGAAGTTGGGCGCTCGACAGCGAATATACCAATACTGGCTTAAAAGCAAATAAAGCGTTTCTGAGTTCCTCAATAACAGTATCTTGCATTCCCAATATTCGCAGCGGTTTTGGAAGCTACAAAAATATAAAAACTGATGTTGGTTTAACCATAAAAAAGGAAATAAAGAAATTATATAATCTCGGCTTCCGCGGCGCCGACCTGCTCACCGCCTGTTTCGGCCAGGCGGTCAGCGAATTCGGCAAATACGAGCGCGTCGAAAAAGCCGACGGCTCCGAGGTGACCGTCGCCGAGCTGCTGGACATGGCGCGCGACTCGGCCTTCAACGCCATCATCAGCGATATCGATACTGACGATGTCACCCGCTTTTACATCGGCTGGCTCAACCTGTTCGGCTTCACCGAGGCCGGACACGATGATGTGCGCCGCATCACCCAGATCGGCCTCAACATCAACGTCGCTGATCTGCTGGCCAACCACATCCTCATCCGCAACGGCAACAAGGAGAGCCTGGCCACGTTCAAAGAACGTACGCAGGCTTTGCCCAGGCTGGGCGACAAACCGGAGAGCTACACCATCGACCGGGTGCATAAAGCCATGTCCCTGTACAGCGGCAACCGGCAGCTGCTTGTCCGCTACATCGCCGCCTACGCCGAGTCGCCGTTGAGCGTCTTTTGGCGTGTGCTCAATTCGCTCAAGGAAATTCTGCCGGCCGGCATCGACGATGAAAAGCTGGTGAGCGGCCTGCTGGCCAATAAAGACAGCCTCATCCGCGAGGCGAAAAATATGAAAGCACAGTCCAGCGAACAGCTTGGACTGGGGCTATAAATTGATTTAAATTGACCCGATCCCTTGGATGTGTTATATCACTCTGATCCAATACCTTGGGAGGGATCGGGTCAATGAGAAAGGGAGCGGGTCAATAATCGAGAGGATCCTATGAACCGTGATAACCTGTTCACCGCCTTGGGCGAATTCCTCGAAGCCATGCGCGCCTATATCGTCGCGCTGCTCAGCAAAGAACATGGCAAGGAGTGGTACGTCGACTATTACG
>JAFGJB010000018.1 GCA_016929295.1 Candidatus Zhuqueibacterota bacterium
CATCGCACCATGCACGAAACAGTCCGCATCCCATTTCCGATAAAGTCCGTTGTTTTTTCCCTGACCAAGAGGGACAAGAAAAACGATTTCGTCGAATTATGGTCTATAACCATTGATCCGCAGTCCCGTTTTGTCAATCGGGAAAAAAAAGGGTCGCCTTTCAAGGTGAATAAAGTCATCGACAATGGCCTCGCATTTGAAAAAGTTGATCTGCTCATCATCGGTGATGGCTATACCCGGAAGGAACAAAAGAAATTTCGCCAGGATGTGAAACGTTACACGGACGTCCTCTTTGCATCGCCGCCCTTTTCTGACAGGAAAAGAGACTTTAATGTCTGGACCATTGAGGTGGTATCCGAAGACTCGGGCATCGATCAGCCGCGTAAAAATATTTGGAAAGACAATGCGCTTGGCGCGACATTTAATTTTTTCGATATTGAGCGTTATGTCCTCACCGGCGAGAACAGACGGATGAGAGATATCGCGTCAGTGCTCCCGTATGACACGATCGTCATTCTCTTCAATGCAGCGCGCTACGGCGGAGGTGGCATCTATAACAGTTTTGCCACCTGTTATGCGGGCCGGGCGGAAAATTCCCCCGATTGGTGGTCGGACTATGTGTTCGTGCATGAATTTGGTCATTCTTTCAGCGGCCTTGCGGATGAGTATTACAGCTCGGACGTTGCGTACAATGACATGTATCCCCTGGACGTTGAACCCTGGGAGCCCAATATCACAACCCTGCGCATGAATGGCCAGCCAAAGTGGCATGCTCTGCTCACGGATGAGATCGATATTCCAACAGAGTGGAACAAAGCCGCCTATGATTCGCTATCACACCTCCGCAGCAGTCTGAAAGAGGATACCCTGGATTATGCAAATAAAAAACAAGCGATCGATGAACAACTCGAGGCGATGCTGAATGTGGGGAGACTTGCGAATGTTGTCGGCTGCTTTGAGGGCGGCGGTTATGCATCAAACGGCATCTATCGCCCCTCACTTAATTGCCGCATGTTTTCCAAGAGTCTGGTGGAGTTTTGTCCCGTGTGCCAACAGGCGATACACCGCGTCATCGATTACTATGTAAAATAGCATTGGCAGCTAGCACGTCTTGCCATCATAATAATCATCGCGCGCCCAGCGCAGGTGATGCGGAGTGGCCAGGTGCGCCAGACGCGTCTCGATCTCATGAAAATCGAGATACGCCTTGCCGGCTTGGGACAAGCTTTTGATGATGCGAATATTCTCTTCCAGCGTTGCAATGCCAAAATGGCCGATGCAGGCAGAAGCCACTCCATCCTGACCCAGCGCATAGTCGATCAATTCAGCCGGCGTCGCCCCGTGCCCGACGACATCGCGCATCACCTTCATGGCCAGGACGCCGACATTCTTCTCCTTTGCCATCGGCAGCGCGATCGGCACAAAGCCGCCATATTTTGTCGCGTTGATGGCTAAAAGGCATACATCCACCTCAAATCGTCCCATGAGCTCCTTCGATTTTTCCGCAGAATCCATGCTGGAAAAACCGATCATCCTGGCGACACCTTCCTCTTTCAGTTTCATCATCATCGGATAAATCCTTGCGCCGAAGGCGTCCAGGTCTTCTGATTTTTCGACGCTGTGAATCATCAGGATATCAATATAATCGGTTTTCAGACGGGAAAGACTGCGCTCGATTTCACCCATGGCCGCATCAGGATCACGCGAATCAAACTTGGTCGAAATGATCACCCGGCGGCGATGCGACGACAGAATCTCGCCAAAGCGTTCCTCGCTGCTCAGTGATGCCCCCTGCTGGTAAGAAGAGGCGGTGTCAAAGACTTTGATCCCCACATCGAGGGCTCGTTGTAAAAGCGGTTCCCAATCGCCATCCGCATTTTTTAAAAACTGTGAGCCGCCGCCAAAGGTGAGCAGCGGAATCTCAACTCCGGCTTTGCCGAGTCGTCGGCTCGGAAGCACTTGATTTTCTGCCGAGCAGGCCGTCGATGATACTGCGACGAGGCCGGCTGATGTTCGTTTGATGAAATCTCTTCTGCTGATCTCGATCATGATGAACTCCTTTACATGCACTACATGCGGTTATGTATGCCCTTCAACGCCGGATAGAGATGCTTGTACAGCCGACGCCGGCCTCCAGCAGAGACTCGACTGCCAGCTTGAAAACCTGCTCCGCATCCGGTTGTGCCTATGTCCGGTCCGATCAGCGACAATTTGCCCTCGTCTCATGATGGCAGAAGAGCCATCAGCTCATCCTCTTGCCTTCAAAGGTGTCTATAAACATCCCACTCCAGGTAATTGGCAAACGCCTCTTCCAGAATATCCGCGACGCGCGACATGCTCATGGCCGCATGATGCTCAAATCCGTTCTTGCAGATATATTTCAGCAGCGATTGCAGATTCTCCACGCGCACGACGGCGCGAGCACCAAAGGTCTGCAGCGGATCATCGGTGAATTCACCTTCGCCTACATAGGCGCGAATCTCTCCATAGGCATCATCCGTGGTGATGCGAGCAAAGGACAACGGGCCGCTCGGAGTGCGTCCAGCGAGGGCGCCATAGGTATTCTCCTCCCCGACGGTGGTGCCCAGAATTTCAGCGGTTCTGATCTGAATGTCGGGCAAAAAATCTTTCGCCCAGTTGCCGCAATGGAAAAAGACGCATTTATCGGGATCATCCGCATAATTATTGTTCCAGTCGACCAGCGCGCTGGGCATGCCGGAGGCCAGCTGCAGTGCGTACATCGACATCACGCCAGTGATATCGACCTCGCAGGCGCTCGGCCGCATGTTCTGGCTCATCATGCTCATAATGGTGCACGCATTGACGCCATAATTCTGCTGCAGCGATATCCAGCACTGCAGTGCAGTGGCGTCCAAATCGAGTTCCTGCATCCAGTCATCGATGACCAGCGCGAGCTTGGCCATGAGCAGCATGGATTTTGGCGGCACACTTGCGGCATTGGCATAGGCGCTGATCTGCGCCATGCGAGCTTTCACTCGGGCGTCGTTGTCGTGCAGCTTGTTGGCGCCGGCAAAGATTTCGGAGAAATCTATGGTTTGCACCGAAATGCCGGCGTCCTGCAATATCTTTTCGCTGTAGCGAACGGTCTGGAAAGCGTTCGGCCGCGCGCCGATGGCGCCGAGGCGCGCCCGGCGAAGGCCCTTCACGACCCGGCAGACGCCGAGAAAGACCTGCAGATCCTCTTTGAAACTCTCACTCTGGGGATGCACCGTGTGCAGCCTGGTCAGAGTGAACGGGCGATCATATTGTCGCAGATTATTGCAGAGGGATATTTTGCCACAAAAGGAATCGCGACGGCGATCGACGGTCAGTCTGTTCATATCATCCGGATAGGCCTGGATGAGAATCGGCACAGAGAGTCCTGACAGCTTGACCGCGTCGGCGATGCCCTTTTCCTCACCAAAGTTGGGCAACAGGATGAGGATGCCGTCTATGGTCCGCCGATTTTCGTCAAACAGCGCGGCACATTTTTTTGCATCGTCCCATGTCTCCAC
>JAFGJB010000239.1 GCA_016929295.1 Candidatus Zhuqueibacterota bacterium
AAGGCCATGGTCGTCGTCTTTGCCGCGCTCAGTTTTGTCCTGAGCCTCCTGTGGGTGCTGTTCATGGAATACTGGGGTCGTCTCGCCGGCAATCCGGAAAAGCAATCCAGATTGGACAGGGTCAAAAGAGAGCTGCGCAAAGAAAAATCGATCATGGACAAGTTTCGCAGGAGACGGTGATCGGCAATTGAGTAAAAATCAAGAGATACGAGGCTAAAGGATAGTGAAAATCGTTCAGGCTTTCTGCGTGTGATGCCATTCTTCGATATTGAGCGCCGACGAACAATGGATATTCAGAATATTGATCAAAATTTACTATTATTTCTCTTTGCGGGCCTTTGCGATCTCTGCGCCTTTGCGTGAAAATGAACTCAAACGAACAAATACGGTCATCAACTGTGAACTCTATCTCGAAATCAGCCCACATCGGTGCGAATCCCCAAATCGGCCATTTCACCGTCATTGAAGACGACGTTCGCATCGGCGCCAACTGCGCGATCGGCCACAATGTCGTCATCTGCGCCGGCACGATCATCGGCGACAATGTTCGCATCGATGGCTGCAGCGTGGTCGGCAAGCGGCCGATGCGCGCCAGGCGCAGCATTTTCAAGGAAGAAAAGACTCTGCCGCCCTCCAGGATCGGCAATGATTGTCTGATCGGCGCGACCGTCGTCATCTATTGCGGCTGCGACATCGCCGAGCAGGTGCTGATCGCCGATGGCGCATCGGTGCGCGAAAATGTCACGGTGGGCGCCGATACGATCATCGGTCGTAACGTCACCATTGAAAATTTCACTCGCATCGGCGTAAAGTGCAAGCTGGAGAGCAACTGCTATATCACCGCCTATTCCGATGTCGGCGATTACTGTTTCATCGCGCCCGGCGTTCATACGACGAATGACAACTATCTCGGCCGCACCGAGGAGCGTTTCAAGCATTTCAAAGGCGTCACCATCAAGCGGGGCGGCCGCATCGGCGCCAATGCCACCATATTGCCCGGCAGAGTGATCGGCGAGGACGCCGTCGTCGCCGCCGGCGCCGTGGTCAGCAGAGACGTGCCGGCGCGCAAGATCGTCATCGGCAATCCCGCGCGCATCGTCCGCGACGTGCCGATCGAACAGTTGCTGGAGCATCAGGGATGGGAGTGAGCGAGGCCGGCCTTCCTCTCGTTGCGAGGCTCTGCCTCTCTGTTCGCCCTGACGCGCCAGCATGACTGTGAAATGACGTGGGATGAACCGCCAATCGACGCCCCCTCACCCTGGCCCTCTCCCCCGAGGGGGAGAGGGGACATTACTGTCAGGACGCGATCGATATTATAAAGAGGCAGTGGTGCTTTGAGGTCTTGCAAGAGCCGACGAGAATAAAATGAACGCCAATGATGAAAAGAACCTCGACAAAATCAGCCGCTCATCTCCGCCGATCCAGCCAAGCTTGTCCCCTCTTCCGACGGGGAGAGGGCCAGGGTGAGGGTGAGATAAAACGGCTGATCGCCCAGGACATCCATCCTGGGCATAAGATGACGTGGGACAATCGTACCCGGACGTATTGCATCTTTGTGTCTCAGAGTCTTTGTACGAGGCGATTATAAATAATCCACATGAGATGAGGAAGAGAAATGTATAACAGGCTCATCACCAATATCAAACCGTTGGGATTCACCTGGGAGACCAGCGATCCCTTTCTCTTTTGCGTGCATCACCTTGATCACTATCCGGCCGGCAACGAGCAACTGGGCCCCGCCGCCTCGCTGCAGGGGAGGAATCTGGGCCAGGACTTTACCACCAAAGACGGCTGGCGCATGTACCACGGCGAGACCATACCCGGCTTTCCGGCGCATCCGCATCGCGGCTTTGAAACCGTGACCGTGGTGCTGAAGGGCTATGTTGATCACTCCGATTCACACGGCGCAGCCGGACGCTACGGTCAGGGCGACGTGCAATGGATGACCGCCGGCGCCGGGTTGCAGCACGCGGAAATGTTCCCCTTGCTCGACAAAAACAAGGCGAATCCATTGGAGCTCTTTCAGATCTGGCTCAACCTGCCGCGTGAACGGAAATTTGCCAAACCGCATTATGCCATGCTGTGGGCGGAAGATATCCCGACATACAGCGAAAAAGATCAGCGCGGCAGATCAACGGACGTCACCCTCATCGCCGGTGCAATGGGCGAAGTCCGCGCACCGGCGCCGGCGCCCGATTCCTGGGCGGCGGACGCCGACAATCAGGTCGGCATCTGGCTGATCCGTCTGCAGGCCAATGCGCACTGGGCGATTCCGGCAGCATCGCCGGAAGTCAACCGCACTCTCTACTTTTACCGCGGCGATCCCATCACTGTGGCCGGCATGAGCATCAAGCCGTACCACTCCATCGAGCTGCTCGCCGAACTCCCTGTCATGCTGGAAAATGGCGGTGCGGAGGCGTCGCTCCTGTTGATGCAGGGCCGACCGATCGATGAACCCGTAGTGCAACACGGTCCCTTTGTGATGAACAGCGCCGAGGAAATACGCCAGGCGTTCAGCGACTATCGTCACACCCAATTCGGCGGCTGGCCATGGCCACGCTATGACAACGTGCATGCGTCTGACAAGGGACGATTCGCCCGCTATGCGGACGGTCGTGAGGAAGTGCGATGAGCAGAGTCGATACGCCCTGCGCTTTCAATCTCGTCGCGAGACTCTGCCTCGCCACGCAGCGTGTGAGGGCGCAGAAAGATATGCGTCGAACGCTTTGCATTATCCCCTCGTTGCGAGGTTCTGCCTCGCAACGCTGCTAGCGAGCGAGCAGGAGAAAGATATGCGTGGAACGCTCTGCGTTCCGTCGTACCCCTCGTTGCGAGGCTCTGCCTCGCAACGTTGCTAGCGAGTGAGCAGGAGAAAGATATGCGTGGAACGCTCTGCGTTCCGTCGTACCCCTCGTTGCGAGGCTCTGCCTCGCAACGCTGCTAGCGAGTGCGCAGGAGAAAGATATGCGTGGAACGCTCTGCGTTCCGTGTTAGCCTTTTAATAAATCAGATAGTCTTCGCACCCTGGCCGAGCCTGGGTGCGAGGGAAACACCGGATAGTGAAATGAAGTACAAGCTCATAAAATACGGTATACAACTTTGCTCTCTTGCCGCATGCACAGCATTCGCCACCAGTTGGGAATGCGAGATCCTGCCGCCGGAACAGCGCATCGAATACGATGCACAAAGCGGCGCCAAGATCATTTTTGTCACCACCCGCAAGGCAGCGGATACGAATCTCTATTTCCACGATCGCTGCTTTTTATGGGACAACAAAATGCTGCTGTTCCTATCGGATCGATTCGGCCGCCCGGAGATAATGGCCTGTCTGCTCGAAACCGGCGAATTAGTGCGCCTGAATCCGCAGGATGAGCCGGCAGCGCATCCGTTGGCCTCCCTGAAAGGAGACAGGCTGTACGTCACGCGGGAGAAGCGTATTTACCAGTGGCAACTGGAGATATCGACCAAATCGAAGACGGTAGTGAAAATCACTGAAGAGAAGCTGGCGGACATTCCCGGCGAGCAAAAATCCGGTTTGGCCGAAAACAGCGACGCGACGCTGCTGGCCTTCGCCTACAGCATCGATGATGATGATTATATCGATCTATATGATATCAAGAGCGCCCACGTGCGCACCATCGCCAGGCTGGACTTTCGCATCGATCATCTGCAATTCCATCGCCAGCGGCCCGATGTCCTGTCGTTTTCGCGCAGTTATGGCAGCGATTGGGCGCCGCTGGATGCGAACGAACCCCGGCATGCCCGATTCTGGTTTTTGAGCCTGAACAGTCGTCTGCCGGTACCAGCGTTTTATCAGGTGCCCGGAGAGCTGGCGACGCACGAGTGCTGGTGGGTGAATGACCAGATCACATTCATCGGCGGCCATCACAGAGTGGGTGATCGGGAAGAGGGACATGTCAAAGTGCTCGACATCCGCACTGGCGACATCCGCATCATCGGCGCCGGCGCCTGGTGGGAGGAGGGGACGGCCTCCCAGCTCGCCCAGGTGAACTGGTGGCACGCCTCGGGCAGTCCGGACGGCAAATGGGTCGCCGCTGATAACTGGCACGGCATCATCGCGCTCTTCAATGCTAAAACGACGGAGAAGAAGATCCTGACGACCGGTCATCGGATTTACGGCGGCGGCGCCCATCCGCACGTCGGCTGGGATCTGCAAGGTGAGATGGTCGAGTTCACCTCCAATAAACTGGGCAATCCGGACGTGTGCATCGGCGTTGTGCCGAAAGAGTGGTAGGGGGGAGAATAGGATCGCGCGCTCGATAGGCGGCTGTTGATCTCGTTGCGAGGCTCTGCTTCATGTATTTGATCGTGAGCGAGTAAATCTTACAAGGATATGATAAGAACGAATTTTCTCACATACTGTGTCATCTTTTGTCTGCTTGCGCCGACTATTCTCTGTCAGACAGTCTTTGTGCCCTCAACGCACTGGGTCTACGATTTCCTCGATCGCCTGGAAGCCAAGCGCATCACGCCCATCGTCCTTGCCGGCACCCGGCCGATGACGCGCGCCGAGATCGCCCGCCATCTCGACCGGGCCGATGAGGCGCGCGGCAAATTGTCGAAAACCGAGCGCGACCAGCTAGACTTTTTACTGTTCGAATTCCAGGAGCATGCGACAAAAAAATCATCCCAGAAGACTCGCATCAAAAAATTCACCGAGCTGTCATGGATGAACGCCTGGTGGCCGGAATTTTTGTATCCACTGGGACGCCATCTGCTGGAGATCGATGCGGGTTCTCTAGAGATCAATTTCGATCCGATTTTCTATCGCAGCCGTCTTTATGCGAATGACGATACGTTGCAGGCACAGGAGCGCGTCAATATTGATACCAATGGCTTTTTGCTCTGGGGCACGGTCGGACCATACGTCGGCTATTACACCGACGTACGCGACTCACGAGAGTGGGGCACGCGCTCCTATCCCGCGGGCAACACGACGGAGGAGGGGCTGGGATTTGTGCAGGGCAATGGCCGGCAAATTTACCACGATGAGACAGTCGCCTATGTGCTGTTCTCGCGCAACTATCTGCATCTGCAGTTTGGCAAGGATACGAATATCTGGGGGCCGGCCTACGGCGGCCAGCTCTTCCTGTCCGAGCATGCGACCAGCTATGATCAGCTCAAGCTGCAGCTGGTTTTCAAGCGCATCAAATTCACCTATCTGCTCGCCTGGCTGAAGCACTACACGCCCGGCTATTTCAGCGGCGACCCGATCACCAAGATGATGGCCGCCCATCGGTTCGAATTTTCGCCGCATCGGCTGATTGATATCGGCCTGCAGTCAGCGGTCATCTATGGCGGTCGCTCCTTTGAGCCGAGCTATATGAATCCGGTGATGTTCTATCGCTCTGCCGAGCACTATTTGGGCGATCTGGACAATGCGGCCATGGGCCTGGATGCCGAGCTGAAGCTGATCCCGCGGACGAAATTATACGGCGAACTGTTCATCGATGATCTGACCACCGGCAAGATTGGCACCGGGTTTTACGGCAACAAGGTCGGTTATACCGCCGGCGCCCTCTGCGTCGATCTGTTCGGACTGCCCAATCTCGATCTGCGCGCCGAATACACCGCCGTGCGACCGTTCACCTATTCGCACAAGGATACGGTGACGGCGTATGCACATTTTTCGACGTCACTGGGGCATTGGAGTGGGCCGAACGCGGCTCTGTGGACGGGGCGACTTTCTTATCGTTTTTCCAGAAGAATAGTGACCCATCTGACCACACAGCTGCAAAAGAGTGGTGCAAATACACCGGATGAGAATGTGGGCGGCGATCTATGGCGTCCGCATGATCCTGGCACGGATGCTGAATATGTCGATTTTCTCGCCGGCATACAGCGATCTTGCACTACTGTTCGCGCCGAGATGAGCTATGAATTCATTCGCAACGGTTTCATTGAAATGGCTTACAGCTCTGAATCTCGTGCATCGGAACAGGCTCTGTCTGGCATTCCCATCTCGGGCAAACGCGAGGAAATTGTATTGAATTTGAGTTTTAACTTTTAGAATGAACGTGTCATGCCGATCCATGAAAATACCCTTGATAAATTGACGAACTCGCGACTTTTAGCCCGCAATGCGCTACTCAATGTCCTCGGACAATCGTTGCCTCTGCTGGTGGCGCTATTTGCAATTCCTATGCTGGTGAATGGACTTGGCACGGAGCGTTTTGGCGTCCTTGCCATCACATGGGCTGTGCTCGGTTATTTTGGCCTTTTCGATCTGGGACTGGGTCGCGTCATTACTTTGCTCATCAGCAGCAAGCTGGGGCAGGAGGAATATACTGGCATTCGCCCTATCTTGAACACAGGCCTGTTGTTCATGTTTCTCATCGGCTTCGTCTCCACAGCGATCGTCCTCTTCATCGCACCGGTTCTTGTTTTCAAGGTTTTGAAAATCCCCATGTCGTTGCAGGGGGAATCAGTCCATGCCTTTCGAATTCTCGCTCTGGCATTGCCATTCGTCACGCTCACTGCAGGTCTTAGAGGTGCTCTGGAAGCGTGGCAAAAATTTGGCATCATCAATTTCATCCGCACTGTAAATGGCATCTATACTTTTTTAGCACCGTTGGCTGTGCTGCAGTTCACGACTAACTTGCGTCACATCGTTCTGGTCCTCGCAATGGGACGCGTGATCGTCTGCGGCGTCTATTTTTATATGAATCGGATGAATACCCCTGTGGACGGCGAATTTGGTCTAAAACTGGCACTGGTTCCATCCATGTTCAAACTGGGAAGCTGGATTTCCATTAGCAATATCATCGGGCCAATAATGGTCTATTTTGATCGATTTTTAATTGGCGCCTGGTTATCAATGACAGCAGTGAGTTTTTATGTTACGCCTTATGAAATCATCACAAAACTGCAGGTTTTTCCAACGGCTGTCGCTGCTGTTGTTTTTCCGGCATTGTCTTCAGGATATGAAATCGACAAAAAGCGCACAGAAATAATTTACAGTCGCGGTTTGCGTTTATTGGCCGTTTTATTTTTCCCGATTGTTTTCACCGTCATTTGCTTTGCCTATCCCGGGCTCAGACTATGGCTCGGCGATGAATTCGCAAAAAACAGCAGTTTGGTGCTGCAATGGCTCGCCATTGGTGTCTTTATGAATGCTGCAGGGCAAATAGCGCTCTCGTACATCCAAGCCGCCGGTCGTCCGGATATCACCGCCAAGTTGCACCTCATTGAAGCCCCTTTCTATCTTTTGATATTGTGGCTATTGACAAAATATTTTGGCATTCCTGGCGTCGCCATGGCATGGACGTTCAGGATCTCAGCTGACACGATCGTATTGTTGTGTCTGGTGCACTTTACTTTGAAGAAAAAGTATGCGGTTTTCCGATCTCTATTACAGTGGCTTGGAGCGGCCATAGTGGCCTTTTCAGTCGCATTTTGGCTAAAGGGCAGCACTCTATATATTTATTATACCTGCATATTGCTATTATGGGCAGCAGCGAGTCATAAATTCATGTTGAGTCGTGAGGAAAAAAGATATTTGCACAGTAAAACAGGTTTGCGGATTCCGCGCGTGATATGAGCGGGGACGAATTGAAAGAATAGTGTGCTAATGGGTGTTCAGAAACGGTAAGGTGCGGCAGAATTGGATACTATTTTTAAAATTGATCTACAGCAACGCTTGCAACAAGCGGGCGAGATAGCTATCGAGCTCGGTTGTGGTCAGGCGAAAACTAATGGTCGAATTGGCATCGACCGCGTTGATTTGTCATCTGTCGATATCGTGACCGATCTCGAGCACGGTCTAGCTTTTTTCCCGGATGAATCGGTGGATAGCGTCCATGCTTATCACTTTTTGGAGCATGTTGAAAATCTGCAGCTACTTTTGCGCGACATACACAGGGTGTGCAAACCAAACGGTCGCGTTTTGTTGCGGGTGCCGCACTTTTCCAATCCGTATTTTTATTCTGACTATACGCACAGACGATTTTTTGGCCTCTATTCTTTCGAATATTTCGCCGGTGAACAGAAACGATTTAACAGAAGAATTCCAAACTTTTATTCCGATTTCCATTTCATAACGCGCGAACTGAAACTCGTGTTTTATTCTCAATGGCTTGGCCGAAAATTTCCACGCAAGGCAGCGCAGTTAATTTTCAATCTCAATTCGTGGTGGCAGGAATTTTATGAGGAAAATTTTTGCTATATTCTACCTTGCTCAGAGATTTTTGCTATTCTGCAACCGGACAAGTCTCATGGCTGATGACAAATTGATAAATTTGAACAGATATTCGCATGTGCCGTTGATCATCGTGGCGGTGCTGCTCTTCTTGCCGCTGTCCTGCTCAGCCAGTCTCCTGTTCATTTTGGCATTTTCTCTCCTCCTCATCCTAAAATATCCACCTGACGCCGGCATATTTGAAAAGTTGCTTTGGGGCGCTTTCTTGCTGAGAATGGCCATTCTGTTCTTGAACGAATCATTTTCTCTCATCCCCGAACAGAGTGATGATTTGATGTACAACAGAGTAGCCATGGAGATCGTTGATAATGCGTCGCGGAAGTTGCCACTGCTCTATGGCAATGTGCATTCCTATGGCATTAGGAGCTATGCGACATTTTTAAGTCTCATCTATGGTGTGTTTGGTGAAATACACATGCTGGCAAAATTGGTGAACAGCTTTCTCGGTCTGCTCTCTGGAATTGTCATCTATAAAATTGTGCTCGAAATCTTCCCGGAGCGTAAAATTGCTCTGATTTCCGCTGCATTCGCTTTCTATCTGCCTTCTCTCATCGCTTTCACGTCTTTTGTCATTCGTGACGCGATTATATTGTATCTCACCTATCTGTTGATCTATCATTTCATCTTGTTTTATAAAGGCAAACGTCGAACGCTGCACGCTGTCAGTTTCATCGTTCTTTTCATGCTCATCAGCATTTTCAGAATTCAGAATCTCTATCTCTATTCGGCATTTTTTATATTTTTCTCTCTTCTGCTGCTCTTTCGTTCAGGCATGAAAAAGAGTATCAAAATGAGCATTGCCGCATCCATCTTGTTCATCTGCAGCATCATTCTCGCCGTGAATTTTGACGCCATTTTTACTGTACTGACTTATCCTTTTCGCGCCCAGCCTCTGCGCGCTGAGGGCGGATCAGCTTATTTGACCTCCATGACGTACAATAGCGTATTTGATATCATCAAATATCTGCCAGTTAGATTCATCTATTTCACTTTTGGACCGTTTCTGTGGGATGCCAGAGGGGCGTTTTTGCTGCTGTCAGCGCTGGAAGGTATATTGGTGCTCGCTGCAACTATGGCCACGCTATTATATTTTCATCATGTTTCCGACCGTGAAAATCAGAATTTGCAGCTATTTTTAATTACCTTTTGTCTGGTCGGTCTGGTTGCCAATTCTATTGTCGATTCAAATTTTGGCACATCTGTACGACATCGCATGAATTACGTCATCTTTTTTTTCATTTTTGCCGCCGCGTATTTACATAATAAAAGATTCAGGATTTTATGAAAAGCGACGTGCTGTTTTCAATTATAATCGTGCATTGGAATACATTTGCATTGACAAAAAGATGTCTTGAATCAATTTACGACAAAAACAAATCGTACAATTTTGAAATTATTCTTGCGGACAATGGCTCGACCGATGGCAGTGGTTTTCACCTGCACGAATATTTTCCCCATATTGTTCTCATACGAAACGAGGATGGTCGTGGCTATGCTGCGGCAAATAATGATGGTATCCGCAAAGCGCGCGGCGAGTTCATCTTGTTGATGAATAGTGACGCATTCATGAAAAGCGAAAATCCGTTGCAGCAGCTCGATCGGACATTTCTCCAATATCCGAAAGCCGGCATCATCGGCGGCGTCCTTTTCTTCCCGGATGGGAAAGTTCAGGCGTGCGGCAGATCGTTCTTGACTTTCAAACGGTTGATCAAACAACAACTTTTATTTCGCAGCAGATTTGCCTCAATAACTGTTCCTGAGCGACCATTCGTGACTGACTATATTGATGGGGCTTTTCTCGCCATCAAGCGATCGGCCATTGACAAAATTGGCCTGCTGAATGAAGAATATGACCTGTACGCCGAAGATATGGACTGGTGCCTTCGCGCCTGGCAGTGTGGCTATCAGGTGATGGTGCAGCCGTCCATCGCGGTAACGCATCTCCGCGGCGGCAGCACTCGTCTCAGATTTGCTGAAGTATTATTTAGCAATATAATCAACAACTGCCGTTTCATGCAAAAATTCCAGGGTGAGCAACACGCAAAGCTGAGCTATGATGTATACTTGCTGGGTACGCTGATGCGGATTCCCCTCTCGTTGTTGCGACGATCGCCTTTGGCGCGCGACTATTATCGCGCTTTTTGCCGCTGTCTGTTCATGCGGCGCAAGTTGTATTCGTTGTTGCGAGGCGCCCTATGAAGACAATCGGCCTGAATGCGCTGCTGCTATCACCGCAGGCCGGAGGTATTGGCGTATACATGCAAAACCTCATCGATCGCATCGGACTGGAAAAGCACCCCGACTGGCAGCTCAAAATATTCGTATCCGCAGAGGAATATAAGCGGTCGCCCCTCACGTATCAAGCGAAAAAGTTTGTACCTCTGTCTATATATTCGTCTCGGCCATTTCTGCGGCTTTGCAAAGAAACGTGCAGGTGGCAGGAGATTATCAGAAAGAATGCTATTGATCTTTTTCATTCGCCAATTTCTTACATCTCGCCTGGAGTGAAAATTCCATACCTTCTCACCGTTCATGATTTGCGTTATGCCCATTTTCCGGACAGCTACAAGAAAATTCGTTGGCAATTCCTGCAATACGCAATTCCTCACTCGCTCGAACGAGCCGAGAAAATAATTGCTGTCTCCAATTTTACCAAAAATGACGTGATCTCTTCTCTGGGGATCAGTCCTGAAAAGATCGTAGTGATTCACGAGGGAATTGATGCAAAGCTTTTTTCGCGCCATTATGATGATGCAGAGGCTGAGCAGATTCGCACAAGGTATCAACTGCCACCGCAGTATATCTTATCCGTTGGTCATCTGGAACCGCGAAAGAACTATGTTCGTTTGCTGAAGGCATTTTCTATTTTGAAGCATAAAGTCACTGCTCTGCCGGCGATGGTGATTGTCGGGAAAAAAAACTGGCGGGCTGAACAGGTGAACAAAGCGATTCGCCGATATCGACTGCAGAAAGAGGTGCTGATGCTCGATTTTGTCGACTCACCTAGTCTGCCTTTTCTGTACCAAAATGCCGTCGCATTCATTGCACCCTCTGTTTTTGAGGGATTTGGCTTCACACCGTTGGAGAGCATGGCCGCCGGTGTGCCGGTGGCTGCTGCGAATACCTCGTCTTATCCGGAAATTTGCGGCGATGCGGCTCTTTACTTTGATCCTTATAGTCCGGAGGATATGGCCGAAAAAATTCATCAGCTCCTGGCAGATGCAAAACTAGGACATGATTTGGTGCAGCGAGGATTGGCGAACATTCAAAAATGGACGTGGGATGCATGTGTCTCCACGACAGTGAAATTGTATGAACATTGCCTTCAATCAATATGAGAAAGATTAAAGTACTAAATATCCAATCGCGCATTTGCATTGGCGGGCCGGCGATTCAAATAGAACTGGTCGCTAAATATCTGGACAGGTCTCGCTTTGATATGTGTTTTCTCGGCGGATCCATCGAGAAAGGAGAAACCAGTCGTTTTCATGATATTCAAAAGACAGGCGTGAAAATTGAGTTGATCGACATCATGCAGCGAAGCACTCATCTACTCAACGATATACTCTCGGTCTGGCGGATCTACCGGTACATCCGCAAGGAAAAACCTGATATCGTTCATACCCACACGGCGAAGGCCGGAGCTGTCGGGCGGTTGGCAGCTTTCATCGCCGGTACACCGGTTATCCTGCACACATTTCACGGCCACTCCTTTGCAAACTATTTTTCTCGCCCTATCACGACATTTTTTATACTCATTGAAAGAATCCTCGCTAAAATCAGTACGAGGATCATCGCTATCAGCCAGTTGCAAAAGAGGGATTTGACCGAGATATATAAAATTGCCCATGCTGACCATGTTGCTGTCATTAAAATTGGCCTTGAGCTGGAGCCCTACTTGATGAGCGACAAGACAGGCGATCTGAAACGCAGTCTGCGACTTGCCAATGATGCGATACTTGTCGGGACGGTCGGACGCCTTGTTCCGATTAAAAATTTTGCCATGGTGCTGCGTGTGCTGGCGACCCTAAGGAGGCGGGATCCAAGAGTACATCTCTGTATCGCCGGCGATGGTCCCGAACGCCATCGATTGGAGGAGCTTGCCAAGGAACTTGATCTGCATCAGGCTGTTCATATGCTCGGTTGGATTTTTGATATGCCATCCTTCTACGCCGGCATCGATATTTTTGCGCTCACATCGCTCAACGAGGGCACACCTGTGTCCATTCTCGAAGCTATGGCGTCGCGCTGTCCAATAGTTACAACATCCGTCGGCGGTGTGCCGGATGTGATCAAGAACAATGTAACTGGTTATTGCTGCGCCAGCAATGATGTGATCTCTATGTCCAATCATATCAACTCGATCATCAGTAATCGCAATATGGCACGCGATATCTGTGAGACAGCTCGGCAATTTGTGATCCAGGAGTATTCGAAGGAAAATTTTATCTCCGAGATTGATAACCTTTATTATAGATTGTTCTGCGAAAAGGTTGACGTAAAAAGATGAGGATTCTTTTCTTGTCCCAAACGACCGCTGTCGGCGCTGCGAGTCGTATGCGCATTTATGCTTATCTCTCTCAGTTAAAAAACGACAGCATCACCTACGATCTCGTCCCAGGGACGACCGAGTCACAAGATAGCGCTTTTTTGCAGTCACCGACGTTGTGGATCAAAATCGGCTGGTTTTTGAGCAAGGTCATGCATCGATTATTATGCCTCACTCGCATTCGTTCCTATGATTGCGTTGTCCTGCAGCGCGAGACTCTCCCTTACTTTTTTCCTTTTACAGAGATTTTGTTGAGCAAATTTGCGCGCAAACTTGTGTTTGATTTTGACGATGCGATCTTTGTATATCCGAAAAGAAAGACGTTTTTAAAAAAATTAGTGATGGATGAGAAAAATGTTATTCGAATTTTACGGCGCTGTGACCGCGTCATCGTGAGTACAAATTATCTTCGGGATTTTTGTGTGAGTTACAACAATGATGTCCGAGTCATACCCACCTGCGTCACGTTAAGCGAGTTTAGGGAAATGAAGAAGGCGAAAAATGATGGAAAACTTGTCATTGGCTGGATTGGCAGCTACTCCACTCGCGGATATCTCTCTCTTGTTGCGAGCGTGTTGCGGAAACTGGCACTCAAATATGATTTTCAGTTCATCATCATTGGCGCCGGCGATATCAAGTTTGACGGCATCGACGTGTCATGTAAAAAATGGCAGAAAGAATCAGAAGTAGAGGATCTCTTGAGTTTTGATATCGGCATCATGCCGTTACCTGACAATAAATGGACGCGTGGCAAAGCCGGTTATAAATTGATCCAGTATATGGCAGTTGGTGTTCCGGCCATAGCATCCGCTGTTGGTGTGAATGTTGAAATCATACAGGACGGCGTCAGCGGTTTTCTCGCATCCACCGATCAGGAATGGCTGAGCAAGCTGGAGCTTCTTTTAACCGACAGTAGCCTGCGGCAGCGGTTCGCGAAACAGGGTCGATACATTGTCGAACAGTGCTACTCCACGGAAGGCAACCTGAATACATGGGTGAAAGCGGTGTCTCAATTTGATGGTCATAAGCCATGCCGCGAATGAAGATTTTGCAGCTCACGAACGTAAGTGACATCGGTGGCGCCGAAAAAATGGTTTTGAATCTGGTCACACACATCAATCGCGACAAATTTGATGTTTCAGTGGCCAGTCTGGATGGACGTGGCAACCTGGCGCATAAAGTTCGTTCTCAAGGTCTATTTCATATTGACCTGCAAGTTCGACATCCATTTCGGTTTCTACGAAAAGCGCCTCTGTTTTTGCGCGAGAATAGATTTGATTTCATTCAGACGCATGGGGCTCGCGCCGAGTTCTTGGGCGCCTGGCTTGGAAAATTGGCCGGCATCCGTCATGTGATATCCACGATTCACGATGTCTATGGGATGGAACATCGCTTAAAAGTCGTGCTGACTCGAGTGACAACTCGCAGAATAGATCGCTGGGTGGCAGTGACGCCGATGATCAAAGAAATGGCGATCAAAAAATTTCATGTACCTGCGAAAAGTATAGAACTCATTGAAAGTGGCATTTCATTTAATGACAGCGAGCTCGCAGATGTTGAGGATATCAGGAAAAAATATCAGATTCCACAAGATGTCACTATCATCTTATCTGTCGCAAATCTACGGCCGGTCAAGGGGCACCAGCATATTTTACGCGCGATAACGCTGTTTGATGTGGAGATCCGACGTAAAGTAAAATTTATGTTTGTCGGTGTCGATCAATCCCATGGAATCTATCAAAAAATGGCACGCGACTTGGGCGTCGCCGAGCAGGTGATTTTTGTTGGCTTTGTCGATGATGTAAAACCCTATCTCGCTGCCGCGAACATTTTTCTCCTTGCCTCTGAATCTGAAGGTCTGCCCCTATCATTGTTGGAAGCGATGGCCGCGCGATTGCCCGTCGTTGCTTCACGCGTGGGTGGAATACCGTTTGCAGTTCGGCATAACGATTCCGGCGTGTTGATTCCACCTGGCTCAGCAGAATCCATACATCAGACAATTTTACAGTTAATAGGCAACCAGCAACAATGTGAAGCGATGGCACTGAACGCGCAACAAATAGTACGTAGCAGGTTTTCGACGGAGAAAATGGTAAAATACTATGAAGCGCTCTACGAATCAATTTACAATAATCTCCATCACCCGTAACGTGTCAATTGCAGTAAGGCAAAAAATTGACTGCAATTGATTTCATTGCAAGACCAAAAAAGGACATGCAGGATATCATTCCGGCAGTAAATTGAATGAACACTATATTGGCACATGAAGACGCTGTCATCAGGATTACAGAGATCAATTCTGTATCAAGGCGTATTGAGGTTGAGATCAATGAGCCGTCAGTTTTCTCACCGCGAAAACGATGGATAACGCGATATCCAATAGAGCTCATTGAGGCGGTGCTGAAGGTCAAGGGTCCGGCCTACCTCTGCGACGAGATTGCGCGTGATGAAGATCCAAGCTATGTGGAGAGCGATATATTTGCCTCTCTCTTCGGATATGTTTCGAAGAATGATATGGATGGTAAACGACTCCTCGATTTTGGCTGCGGCTCCGGTGCATCAACCATGATAATCAGTCGTGAGTTGCCGAACTGCCGCATCTATGCTGTCGAATTGGAAGAAAAATCACTTGCTCTGGCGCAGCTTCGCGCGGCATACTACCATTTCGAAAACCTCATGATGCTTCGCTCACCGGCGCCCGACCGGCTGCCGGAGCAAATCCAGCAAGTTGATTATATTCTACTTTCAGCAGTCTATGAACACTTGCTTCCTGATGAAAGGCAGAGCCTACTTCTGCAGATGTGGCAGCATTTGGCTCCAGAAGGTATACTGTTCATCAATCAGACGCCGGACCGTCGCTTCCCAATAGAGACACACACGACAGGCCTGCCATTCATTAATTATCTGCCCAACTTTGTCGCCGGTCCATTTGCCCGCATCTTTTCAAAAAGAGGTTTGCGCGGCGCTTCTTGGGAATCTCTGTTGCGGAAGGGTATTCGTGGGGCTACACCGACTGAGATAATGCGATTACTTTCTGCCTCACCTTATCCGCCCATCCTTCTCACACCTGCCTCACAAGGCATCAGGCGGCAAAGTGACATATGGTATAGTTCTGCTCGAAAACGGATGTGCGAACGCTATACTGGTCTGCAAAAGCAAGTTGTTCTCACGTTGATGTCATGTATCACTTTATGTGGCGTGCCTGTCGCGCCCTACATTTCTTTAGCGATTGGAAAAAGTAGTGACTAGCTTGTCAATCAAGTGCCGTTCTACTGGCTCATATCAATGAAAATCTGTTTTCGAATCAGGGAGCATAAAAGGATGAGGTGATCTTGGCACAATGCTCTGCGATTGTCGATGCATTATATCATCCGACAAAAAGTGGTTTTTATACTATATTTTTTACCATAAAATTTAATCTTTGCTGTTCTTTTGCATAAATATCAATTTTATCAACCTTGCTCCTTGGGACTTTTTTGCCTTTCCATTTCTGAACAAATTGTTCTATCAAGCTGATGCTATTGACTACATTGTTTTCCGAATTTTCCAGCTCGAGTATAAATGGTGCGCCATCCATGAAATCGGTATCACGGTAGCCAATGATAATTGGGAGCCCATAAGCCAGGTATTCCCTCACTTTCAATGTGCACGCCTCATTCATTTCTTTACGATGTAGTGCGAGTGAGCCGATGCCGATATCTGCTTTGCACATGATATGCGAATAATCATCTTTCTTTAGGAATCCTGTAAAGCTAACATTTGGCAGGATTTTTTCATGTGATTTTTCTGTGCCAATGATGTAAAATAGCCAATCTTTAAATATTTCTGCCATCTGCAATATTTTATCCACTCCATGCCAGTTTTGTCCTTCGGATCCGATGAATAGCAAAATTGGTTCTTTATGAACGAATTCATGCGTAACCATGGGATAACTCTTCAAAGATATTCCATTTGCTAGAACGAGTCTGGGGGCCTTCAATTGAACAAAATTGGGGTGGCCAGATAGCTCATGCGTGACAAAAATTAATCCTGCTGCATGATTAAAAATCAACTTCCGCGTCTGCTTCAGGATGACATATTTGAACCACGACCGTTTTCTTATCTCAATAAGATCATTTCCGTTTATCTCGACAAAAATCTTTATTCTCCTAGATAGCTTTAGGAAACCAGGCAAAAAATGTTGGTATCTAAAATATACAAACGACGGATTGAGATCAATGATCCTTTTTATCATGTTACGAAAACTCGCCAACTTTTCGCCAAAGTTTGCAAATGAAAATCTGTGTACCTTGATGTCAGTTCCTAATTTTTGTGATAGATCCCTTGCAAGGCCTGGATTTTTTGTGAGAAGAAATATATGCACGTCGATTTGCTGTGATTTCCAGGTGAGAATTATGCTGATCACTTTTTTAATGACACCGCTTTCAACAGAGTCGTTCCAATACAATATGTAGGCAATATTTTTTATTCGTTCCATGACACAGTGAAGCTTAGCTCTTATTGAGAAAGTAAATATTTGTTAAATATAGCAATATGTACATCAAGGACAACGAAACAGCGAAAATTTTTATTGTCGCAAAAAAAGAGATACCTAATGACGCTGGAATTATTAACGAACCGAGCATTATTAAAAGCCGCAAGACATCCCATGCGAGCTGAATTTCTTGTCTATTCAGTAAGGTTAAATTGGTTGAGAGCGGAACAGCAATAAATTGGAAGAAAAATAAAGCAGTTAAATTTTTCACCACGAGACCAGAGGAATACCAGGAATGGCCAAAAAGTAGGGGAAAAATCATCTCGGCGGTGAGAAAAAGGGCTGCGAAAATTGCAAGACTTGTGACCAACAAATATCTTGCAGCTTTCGTGAACAGGATTTTCACTTGCGCGGGATTTTCCGCGTATATTTTCGCCGTACTCAGATATACTTGTGAGACAGCTTGCCCTAATATTGTAACCGGCATACCGACAACCATGATGGCCAGAGAATAGTAGCCAAGTTTTTCTGCTCCGAAAAATTTTGCGATGATGAAAAATGGCAAATAATTGCCCAAATTATTTGCTAATGCAGCCCAACTCGAAAAGAGAGGGAATTTTCGATATTTCTTCATTGTGCAAATGAGGCTTTTTGCTTCGATTTTTTGAGTTATACCGTCATTCTTGAAAAAGCTGAATATCAAAATAAACGCACCTGCTATCTGCTTTGCCAATGCCCCGACGAGCAATCCAATTGATTGAAAATGAAGTATGCCGAGCATGACTTGGATAACGCCGCCACTCGCACTTTGCAGAATTCGGCTATTGGATACGATGCCGAACCGCTTTTTACGTATACACCAATATAAGAGAGCATTGAATACACCTGAAAATAGCAAACCCACAACAACAAATAGTGCGTAACTGGATATGGAAGAAAGGCCTATTTTGTCAAGCCCTTTCGGTGCGGACCATAATACCATTCCAACTACAAAAACTGAGACAAAGACCATCAGGATGGAGATTATAAGCAGATTTAAAGCACGATTTTCTGTATCGGCCATGGGGATTGCCAATTCATATCTGAACGCCGAAACCAGGGTTAAAATTATAATCAAGGAATTTAATAAACTTAATAATCCAATATCAGCGGGTGCATACAGCCGGGTCAGAAGAGGTGCAATGAGACTATTTATCAGTTGGGATATCAATGTGCCGCTTGCTAAAACACGCACACTTTTTGCGAATTGACTCTTACGAAAATATGAAAAAAGTCTCGGGATTGCTTTTAGATTTGCGGTCAAATGAACTCCGGACTGCTATTTGCCCTCTTTGTTCATTTTAAAATAGCAATCTTTGTTCCCTATGCCAAGAAAATTTTGCCTTTCCAGCAAACTCATAAAAAGCTGTATAATATGAAAAAATATAACTATATTTCCTCTCAAGAAAACGCCCACACGGGGACGATCCAGTGGCATCTGATTGTTTTCCAATAGGTTGAGTCTCGTATCATCTCATGCAATCTGTTCCTTTGTGAGACTTTATATCCGCGTCGTACATATTTTCACGGCGCAGCGCGCGCGCGACAGGGCGATTTGAGAGTTGGTATAATATTTGTACATCTATCCAAAATTAAACGGAACTGGCAAGAGGAATAGCACCATAACGCTCAACAGGTAAAACGGCGAATGATCAACTATTTCCTATACTTTTTCATCCCTCTATTGATATCCCTACTGGCGACGCCGCTGTTCAAACGCTTTGCCATCAACCATCACGTCGTCGCGCGGCAGAACCATCGCACCGTGCACGCGGGGCAAATCCCGAAACTGGGCGGTGGCGCTATCTTTCTGGCGTTCATCGCCGGCGTGCTGCTTTTTCTTTTCACCAAACCGGAGCTCGCTTTAGCGCACGGCAAAATGGTCGGCGCCCTCGTCCTTGGCGCGACCATCCTGTTCGTCCTCGGCGCCCTGGACGACAAGGCGGACCTCAACTGTAATCTCAAGCTGGTCACCGAGATCATCGTCGCTTCCCTGGCCGCTCTGGCCGGCTGGCGCATCGACGCCCTGCTGCTGCCGGCAGCGCAGGAGCTGTCTCTCGGCCTGCTGTCCTATCCGGTCTCGGTCCTGTGGATAGTCGGCGTCGCCAATTCGTTCAACATGATCGACGGCCTCGATGGCCTGGCCGCCGGCGTGGCCACAACCGTTCTGCTCTCTTCGCTGGCGATCTCCGCGCTGTTCGGCAACGTGCTCTTGCCCATCCTGTCGATCATCCTGGCGGGCGCAGTCCTCGGCTTTTTGCGCTACAACGTCAATCCGGCCTCCATCTTTATGGGAGATTCGGGCAGTCTGCCGCTGGGATTTGTCCTGGCCTGCCTGACCCTGAACGCCGCCACCTATGACGCCGGCAAAGCCGTGTTCCTCATCCCGCTGCTGCTGCTGGGTCTGCCGCTGACCGACACCTCACTCGCTATCCTGCGCCGCGTGCGCAAAGGCATTCATCCCTTCCACGCTGACCGCGAACATGTGCATCACCGACTGGTGGCGCTCGGCCTGTCGCAGTCCGGCGCCGCGCTGGCGCTCGTCGGCCTCACCGCCATCCTCGGCATCATGGCCTACCTCGTCGCCCACGGCATCCAAATGGATATGAAATTGCTAAATTAGTTTGGAACTTGTGCGCCAGGTTGCTATTTTAACTTGCATGTAGAACGTTTTTCGACCATTCGCATTGGATAAATAATATGACCGCCGAGCGCTTGGCGCGGCCTTTGGCCGCAACCAAAAAAAGAGAACACGAATTCTCACGAATGATACACGAATGACCACGAATTTCAAAATCAATCATTTTGAATTCGTGAAAATTCGTCGAAAATTTGTGGAAATTCCTGTTTAGTATTTTTTTGACTCTAGACTTTGCCAAAAAAACACAATGTTGTAGATTTGTAATACAGAGAATCCGCAAAGAAAAACCGCATGCTCATTTTTTTCTCGGCGGTTCTCGGTGAGCTCTGCGGTTTCAATCTGCTGGGCGATATGGCGAGTCACCTGATCGGGAGAATCTGGTTTATCCTCTATGAAAAAGCTCTTCTGCCTGTGGGCAGTTTTTTATTTCTCAACCATCCTCTCCGCCGCAAGCCCTTATTTTCAGATCCTCGAAAAATCGGAAAATCGGCTGGTTGTGGAATGGAGCGGACCCGAGCTGGGGTGGCGTACGGTTCAAGTCGGTGCGCGAACCTGTGAACTGCCACAGCTCGGTTCCCTGCCCCTGACGAGCACTCCCGGCTTTCCGCAGCTGCCGCTCGATGCCATCACCTTCGAGAATGGCGGCCAGACTCTTGCGGTGACGGTCCTCGATTCGGTGTATGAGCATTTGTCAGCCGGACGCATCTGCCCGGCGGCGACAATGCTCATCGATGCTGAAAAAACTGCCACGCATTACCGTGAAGACGCGCTCTTCGAACAGGACCGATTCTATCCTTCACGTTTTCTTGTTTCCGACCAGGCGCTGTTTCGCGGGCGGCCGTTCGTCAGACTGCAGGTCAATCCAATCAAATACAATCCGGTGAGCGGCGAGATTCGCCTGCTGCGCTATCTCAAAATCGAGGTGACGACCGCCGGACGATCGTTCAAGTCCTTTTTCAGCTCGCCTCTTGACAGAGAGCTCGACAAACAGATCCTGCGGTTGGGACGCAGCGAGGTCATGACGGATCTGCGTAAGCCGATCAGCAGCGAGTCGCCGCCGCGCGTTAAAATCTCTCTGGTCGATGAGGGCGTCTATAAAGTGACAGCCGCAGCGCTCGATGCGCTGGGCGTCAGCCTCGGGGAAATCGTGCCGCAGCACATCAAGGTTTTTCAACAAGATCAGCAGATCGCCTGCCAGGTCACCGGCGCCGAGGATGGCGTCTTTAACAGCGGCGACGAGGTTCGCTTTTTTGCCTGGCGGCTGGCCGGCGAAAACGACTATTACTTTGCCCACACCGACACCAACGTATACTGGCTGCAATGGGATGCCGGCGCTGGTCTGCGCTATCGGTCGGTCGAGAGCGACGAGCCCGGCGAATTTCGCTATTCCTTGCCGGCTGTGCGCCATTTTGAGCAGGACCGCGAATATTATCAGGGCGATTCGAACAGCGATATTCAGAACAGCCACGTCGTGCCCGGTGAAGGCTGGGTGTGGGATAAAGCCATCGATCCGGGTGAAAAATTTCGCACCACCTTTGATCTGCCCGGCTATGTGGTGTCGCAGGAGACGGCGACATTCACCATGCGTCTTCGCGGCCAGACCCTCGATGCGCAACCCGATGCGCATCATCTGCGCCTCTTCATCAATGGCAGCTTGCAGCTCGAGACGTTTTTTGATGATCGACAAGAGCTAAAGCCGACGCTGAATATTGACGGCGCCATTTTACGAGAATCAGCGAACGTCCTCGAGATTGAATCCGTTTCGCAGGGCGATCGCCTGTCGCGGTTTTATTTTGACTGGTTCAGGGTGAATTATGAGAAGAACCTGACGGCTGCCTCGGGATACGCCTTTGCCGGCTCTGCCGGCGCTGTTGACGGTGGTCTGTGGGTGAACGGCTTTTCGTCACCGGATGTGTCGATATGGGATATCCGCAATTCCCTGTCCATACAGCCGCACAGCAGCGGCACCAGCTGGGTTGCTGATTGCATCGTGCAGTCAGCCGGATTGACGGCCGGTAATTTTTCGCGATTTTATGTCAACAATAGATCTGTCTATGAGGGGACGCGCGGCCTGTCCGTCGTCGTCCTGCACCCTGCGGATGGCCGGGTGTTGTTGAGAAAGAGCTTTGACACCTACGGCTCGCCCGCACACTCTGACAGCCTGGTGACAGTGCTCGAAGGCCTGGCGGATGACACTATCATCATGGCCGGCATTCGCGATGATGGCGCCAACAATCTGACGCCGGCAGCGCGCGCGGCGTTGGGTCGTTTTGGCAGCAAGACCGTTGCGGCGTTGCAGTATCGCGATTCATGGGCGTTCATCGGCCGCAAGGGCGCTGTCGAACCGCTGGCGGAGGAGCATAAATCAGCCGTCGAAGGGAGCGCCGAGGCAGAGACGCTGCTGACATTTGCGAGCGGCGATTCGACGATTAATGTGCAATTCGCGCCGTCGACGGACGGCGAATTCGTCCTGTACGAGTCAGCGGCTTTAAAATCACCGGCGAAAATGCAATGGCGACAGCACAATCCGCTCGCGGCGATCACGGCGGCGGACTATGTCATCTTGTCGCATGAAAAGTTCCTCGAGCAGGCGCAGCGTCTGGCTGATTATCGCCGCAGCTTTAATAATTACACCACGGCCGTCATCACTGTTGAGGACATCTATGACTATGCGAACCACGGCATCGCCGATCCCGCTGCTGTGCAGCAATTCCTGAAAAATGCCTATCTGAACTGGCGTCCCGCGCCATCCTATGTGCTGCTCTTTGGCGACGCCAGCTGGGATGAGAAGGGAAAACTGTCGAGCGAGTTTTCAAACTATGTGCCGTCGCTGGGAAATCCGGTCAGTGACGCCCTGCTCGTCTGTTTTGATGGCGACGATGATTTTCTCCCCGATCTCAGCATCGGCAGAATCCCGGTGAAAACTCGCGCCGAAGCGCAGGCCGCAGTTGACAAGATCATCGAATACGAGAATATGCCGTCCGCTCGCTGGAAAAAAAGATTTCTCTTCATCAGCGGCGGCCTGGACGAGACCGAGCAGAGGCTGTTTCGTCAGCAATCGATGAAACTGGCCGACGATTTTATCAGGACAACCCCGACTTTTGGCGACGCCATCTTTATCAGCAAAGGTACGAATGAGGCGGCAGCCGATGAGCGCTCTCTCATCCTAGACGCCATCAATACCGGCACGCTGTGGACGAATTTCATCGGCCATGCGGCCAGCCGGACGTGGGAATTGATGTTCAATAATCCTGATATCGAGGAGCTCGCCAACAAAGGCCGCTATCCGTTCATTTCCAGCATGACTTGTCATACCGGTCGTTTTGGCGAGCCGACGCAGGACAGTTTTGGCGAAGCGTTTCTGCTGGCGCCGCAAAAGGGCGCCATCGGCTTTCTCGGCACCTCCGGCTGGGGTTATTCCTATGAAGACTATCTCTATCTGCGGCAGCTCTACCCGAAAGTGCTGACCGATTCGCTGCGCTGCATGGGCGACATCATCACGCTGACAAAATTTGATCTCTGGGGGCGATACGGCGGCGGCGACCACATTCAAAACCTCATCCTGCAGTACAATTTGCTAGGCGATCCCGCTCTCAGGCTCGGCTTGCCGCTCGAGCCGGATCTCGCCCTTGAATCGCAAGATATCAAGGTGAATCCGTCGGTTCCGAGCGAAGCCGACTCGACGGCAGAAATAATAGTGCATATGCAAAACTGGGGTCTGGCGGTGCAGGATAGCATCGATCTGTTGCTCGAAATCGAGCAACAGGTGACAAAAAAGCAGCTGACGCAGCGCCTGACCGCACCGCCTGTCGTCGATTCGTTGATCTGCACCTGGCCGCTCAGGGATATGGCCGGACCAGTGGAAATCCGCGTCACACTTGATCCGGACGATAAAATAAAGGAGAGTGACGAAGGCAATAACGCCCAGACGACCCAGGTCACGGTGCTGACGAGCACCTTTGCGCAGGTGGCGCCGCCCAACAACGCTCGCATCCCGCTCGATGCGGTGGTATTGAAAATCCAGACGCCGCAGCAATATTTTGAACAGGAGGCGCGATATCTTTTTGAGATCGACACCACCGCTGCCTTCGACAGCCCGGCTGCGCGACAGTCGCCGGCCATTCCGGTGCATCCGCTGCTGATCAAATGGCGCGTCGACGACCTAGTCGCCGAGCACAAGTATTTCTGGCGCGCTCGCCGCCAGGATCGTGAATTTGATCATGCTTTTCTGCCATCGTTCTATACCAGTCGAGAGCCCTTTTTTGGCTGGCAACAGGCGCATCAAAGCGACGCCGCCCATAACGTCACTATCAATACGGAGTGGGGGAAGGGCGCCGAGCTGGCGAGGAAAAAAATAACCATTCTCCTGCAGTCCGCCTGGACCAACTCTGTCGGCTATGCGCTCATAGAGATCGATAACCAGACGGCCATGCCGACGGGACGGGGACTCAACGTGGCCGTCCTCAATCAAAATAGCGGCGCCATCGAAAAGGCCGGCCATTTTGACACCTACGGCGATGTCAATGCCTCGGCCGAGCTGGCCCGCTTCATCGAGACGATAGCGACGGGTCGCACTGTCCTCGCGGCGGTGAGCGACGAGGGCAGCATCAACCTGACGGAAGCGGCAATTCAAGCTCTGGAGACCATTGGCAGCGCTAAAATTCGCGATCTTGGTTATAGAGATATGTGGGCGATCATTGGCAAAAAGGGCGCACCGCGCGGCAGCGTGGCCGAGGGCTGGGAGTCCGCCCGGCCGAACGGCGCCGTCGTTTTAAGGGATACGCTCTCCATGCGACACAGCCGCGGACGCATGCTGTCCGAGCGCATCGGACCGGCCACAGCCTGGTCATCGCTGAGCTGGGATGTGACGGCCGGCGATTCGTGCGATTTCTATCTCAATGTTTTGGGCTATCAGAAATCGTCGCGGGATACGGTTCTGCTCTCCGAACATATTCGGGGGAGCAATTTTGATCTTGCATTTCTGAACGCCGACGACTATCCTTACATAGTGCTGGATGCTCACTTTTCCACCTCCAGTGCTTCGCAAAGCCCGCTCTTGAAGAGCTGGCGGGCGCAGTTTACGCCCGCATCGGATATCACCATCGGACGCCAGCTGGTCACGCAAAGCGCGGACACCGTGCTGGTCGGCGGCGCTGTCACTTTTTATCTCGATGTCTATAATATTGGCCTTGCAACAGCGAAAAATGTCTCAATTGTCTTGCAACAGGTCAATCAGTCGGGCGGCATTCGTCTGGGTGAAATTGCGATCGATTCCATTGCCGTTGATCGCTATGCGCCGATCGACTTCAACTGGCAGGCGGGGAGTGTGCCCGGAGAAAAGCGGTTGGCAATTATTGCCGATCCGGACAATCAATTAGCCGAACTGTCAAAAGCCAACAACTCGGTGATCACCTCGGTCTATGTGCATGCGGATACGGTGAAACCTGACATTCGCATCACCTTTGATGACCGCGAGATTTTCGATGGCGACCTTGTCGCCTCCGAGCCACTCATCGTCGCCAGACTGATCGACAACGATCCCGAGTTACTGGCCGACACGACGCGCATCAGGGTCCATCTGGATGGCCAGATATTGTCTTTCAAAAATCAGCAGGTGCTGTCGCTGCAGGAATCGAGCGAACCGGACGTTCAGGGGGAGCTCGTCATTCGTCCCCTACTGAGTGATGGCGAACACATCCTCGACCTGCAGCTCAGCGACATGAGTCGCAACATGATCGAAAAAAAGGTGAGCTTTACCGTGGAGAGCGACCTGGCACTGCGGAATTTATTGAACTATCCGAATCCCCTGTATAAAGACACCGAGTTCTATTTTAGTCTGACTCGCCAGGCCCTGGTGCGCATCAAAATCTATACGGTCGCCGGTCGACTCATCCGCACGATTGCGCCAGGAGTGGTCGATGTGGGATACAATCGCATCTATTGGGATGGCCGAGATCAGGAGGGCGATGAGCTCGCAAACGGCGTCTACCTCTATCATATCATTGCCGAGAACGAACGTGAATCTGTCACCGAGAGCAGTAAAGTGATCATCATGCGATGAGGGTGTACGGAGTGACCCCACAGAGAGATCGCGTCGATGTGGATAAGTTGTTCAATAGTGGCATATAGCTGTTTTCCACTTTTCTTCGTCCTGGCGCTGCAAGACGAGCAGTGCAGTCGCTAAAGCGCGAATCATTGAAGGGGATTTTTGCGACTCTTAATATGATGCAAGTCTATAAAAAACAATGTCGATTAATCGGGCAAAAGCGTGATATTTTGGCATAAAAGACCGTAAATCGCAAGTCTATGTTTTTCAAAGAGCGAATGTAAAATTTTAAATTTTACTTGACTTTTTGTAAAGAATGAAATTCTCGTCGAAAATGTGGATAACTTGGGGATATGCAAAGTATTGATATGTCCATGCTGTCAAACGCTATATATAGAGGAGTGATAAACGACACGCCGACATCTAGTCAGCAATGGCCGACCACTGTCGATAGGGGCTTTTTTGAAGAATGCGTTGATTTTTTCAGCAAAAATTGTTTACATTAGCGAACAATACGGCATGAAAGTGAACTGATTTCGGGATTCGCATGATCTATGTCACTATCTGATTGGCTCTTTTTGGCGCTTTTCACGGCTTTGCTCTTTCTCATCGTGGTGATCGCAGAGCTGGTACGACGCTATCTGCATTGGCATCCGGAGACGACGCGCAAAATCGTCCATATGGCGGTGGGCATCATGGTGGCGACCACCCCTTTCCTGTTGCAGTCCATGTGGCCGATGGTCATTCTCGGCGTGCTCTTTGCAATCATCGATTTTTTCGCCGTGCGCCGCGGCTTTTTGAACGGCATGCACGGCACTCGACGTCACACCTATGGCACCGTCTTTTACCCCGTCTCCTTTGTCATTCTCACCGTCACTTTGTGGGATAATCACAAGCTCATCCTGGTCACTGCCATGCTCATCATGGCAATTTCAGACGCTGTGGCAGCGATCGTCGGCGAACGGGCGAAAAAGCCGATCCTGCTGCGCCTCGGTCCGGAGACGAAATCCGTGCAGGGTTCTGCCGCCATGCTGCTGACGACCTTTTTGATAGTTATCATCTCGTGTCAGATGGCGATGTCTCTGGGCTACTATAATTTGTCGCCGGCTCGCATCGTCTGGATCGCGGCCGTCGTCGGCATCATGGCCATGGCATCCGAGGTGATCTCAAAGCAGGGTTCGGACAATCTCACGGTGCCGCTGGGCTCCGCTTTTGCCATGTTCTATCTGCTCACCGAATCGACGCATGATGGCCTGATCTTTTCGTTCGGCATGTGGCTGGCGCTGGTCATCGCCCTCATCTCCTACCGATTGCATTTTTTGGATGGCGGCGGCGCGGTCGCGCTGTTTTTATTAGGTACGCTCGTCTTTGGCGTCGGCCGCTGGACTTTCTCGGTGCCGATTTTGGCGTTTTTCATCCTCTCCAGCCTGCTGTCCAAGATGGGAAAAAAGCGCAAGACCACATTACAGAGCGTCTTTGAGAAGAGTGGTCGCCGCGACGCTGCACAGGTGTTGGCGAACGGCGGCGTCGCCGGAGTTTTGCTGATTTTGTGGTATTTTCTGCAGAGTGATTATTTTTATATCCTCTATGTCGCCTCGCTCGCCGCGGTCACGGCCGACACCTGGGCGACGGAGATCGGCGTCATGGCCAGAGTGCAGCCGCGCTCGGTGCTCACTTTCAAGCGCGTTCCCATGGGAACGTCCGGCGGCATTTCTTTGCTGGGAACGCTCGGTTCCGCCCTGGGCGCCTTTATCATCGTTCTCTTTGGCTTTTTGTTCAGCCCGCATTCGTCGCCGCGACTCTTCGGCTATCGCGAGGCCGGTCTGGTGCTGTTCGCCGGCGTCCTGGCCGGATTGGTGGACAGCTATCTCGGCGCCACCATTCAAGCGCAATTCCAGTGCACATTATGCGGCAAGGTGACGGAAAAAAAACAGCACTGCAATAACCGGACTACATTCTTCAGGGGCTTTATCTGGATCAACAACGATGTCGTGAATGGGCTTTGTGCGGCGAGCGCGGTGCTCATTGCCTGGATCGCTGATCTGCTGATAACTTAGCGCTGGGACGCGAAAACAGCGAAGGTCGAGTAAGAGGACTGGCGCGTTGCACTCTATCTTTTGCCGCCACCACGTAAAATGAACCAGCCCATTGAGGAGGTGCCATGAAGCGACGTGATTTTTTCAAGACTGCCGGAGCAGTCGCTGTTGCGGATGTTTTGCTGCATGCGAATCCCGGCGCCGAAGCAGCACCCGCAAAAGTAGCTGAGGAAAAATATGCAACTCTACAAGTGCGCGATGACAAGATTTATGCAGAGACTCATACGTTGTCGGCTGTCATCGACAAAGGCTTCATCACAACGCTGAGAAGCAAACGAAGCGGCGAGTCTTTTTTACAGCATGTTGATATCACCAAAAGTGCTGCATTGCAGCTGATCTATAGTAAAGAAGAGGTGGTGCCAATTGATGAGAGCAAATTCGGCAATATTGTGACGACATCGCTCTCAACCACGCGCGCGGAAATTGCTTTTCACGGCTGGGATGGCGATGGCATCATGATTATTTCTGTCGATGTGGAATCAGGCGATCTGTTGATCGAGCCTTCTGCTTTTTCTTCGCGCCCGGGCGTGCGCGCCTGTCGTTGGAACTTGCGAGACTTTCGCTCTGACCTCGAACTGGTGGCGCCATTCTTCCAGGGTATCAAACTCGCGCTGAGCGATCCCCTCATTAAAAATACACGATGGCATTGGCCCATGTTTTGGGAGGCGGGCTTGGTCATATTGCAATCGAAGAACGGCGGCTTCTGGGTGCACACGCAGGATAATCGCTATCGCTACAAGGCGCTGCAAGTCGGTTCGGCGACGGCAGCGACCTGTCTCGGATTCGACTCCGAAGCCTATGGCCCGATCGATGAAAACAAAAGTGCCGGCGGACTGGTATGGCGTTTGAATGTATTTGAAGGCGACTGGATCCATCCGGCGAAGCAGTATCGCCAGTGGCTGTGGCACGCCTATCGCCTGGGAGACGAGGAGCACCGTCGTCGGCCGTGGATTCATGATGTCTCGTTTGCTGTGAGTTGGTGTCCTACTGACGTCGCCATTCTGCAGGCCATCGCAAAAAAGCTTGATCCCCGCAAGGTTCTGCTGCATCTTCCCAACTGGCGTACGGATCCATACGATGAGAATTATCCGCAATACATTGCCAGCGATGCGGCCAGAGCGTTCATTCAACAAGGCCAGGATATGGGATTTCATGTGATGCCGCATTTCAATGCCGTTGATATGGATCCATCGCATCCGAGCTATGCCTTGTTACATGATTTCCAGTACCGCGACATTGAAGACAAGACACTGGGCGGCTGGAGCTGGTACCAGGGTCGCGGTCTCGGTGTGCCGGAATCAAATGCCAGTCGATTGAAAAATCGCGATAAAAAGGTGATGATCAAGGTGCATCCCGGTCTTGCGATGTGGCGATCCATTCTCGGGCGGGCGATCTTGAATGCGGTGCGGACGGATCATTTTGATACGGTTTTCATCGATGTGACGCTGGTGTCGCACAACTTGCACACCTGTCTGGTGGAGGGTATGACATCGACAGAAGGTATGCGGAAATTGATCAATCATGTGGCGGAACTTGGCGAAGGCCTGGTTGTCGGTGGCGAGGGCTTGAACGAGATCACCATGCAAGGCCAATCATTTGCGCAAGCGCATCTGTTCAAGAGCTGGCAAGCGTCGATTGAGGGCCTCGAACGAACGGGCGGCTGCAATTTGAACGAACGGCTTTTCGGCAGACTCTGCCACACCATCGGTTATTCCGGACTGGGCGGCCGTACTCCGAATGAGGAGCTGAGGATGAGAATGCAGCTGGAGCACGGCGCCATCCCAACGGTGACGATTCGTTCCGCAGCGGATATCATCGATCCTAATCCGGCTGTGAAGCGTATGCTGGAACTGGCCTCCAGTTGATACGCTGCAGTTAGTCGCAAATTAAAAAAGGATATATGCTATGCGGATACTCATAAGAACGGTGATTCTATTCATCTGCCTCACATGCCTAGGGGCTCAAGCAATACAACGGTATCGCTCGGAAGTGATCGCCAAAAACGGCATGGCCGCCACAAGCCATCCGTTGGCGACGCAGATCGCCATCGATATCCTGAAACAGGGCGGCACCGCCGTCGATGCGGCCATCGCGGCGAATGCGGCGCTCGGCTTTATGGAGCCCATGAGCTGCGGCATCGGCGGTGATCTGTTCGCCATGGTGTGGGACGCCCGCACAGAAAAGCTCTACGGCCTCAATGCCAGCGGCCGGTCGCCGAAATCGTTGACCCTGGATTATTTTCGCGACAATGGCTACGAACAAATTCCGCTGCGCGGCCCGCTCTCCTTGTCCGTGCCCGGTTGCGTGGATGGCTGGTTCGAACTGCACGATAAGTTTGGCGTCCTGCCAATGGCGGCCATTTTGCAGTCGGTGATCGCCTATGCCGAGGAGGGCGCGCCGGTGCCGGAGATCATCGCCGGCCATTGGGCGAATGGCATCAAGAACTATGGTGATCAACCGAATTTCGTCGCGACTTATGGCGTGAACGGCGCAGCGCCGGCAAAGGGAGAGCTGTTTCGCAATCCCGCACTGGCGAGGAGCTATGCGACCATCGCAACAAAGGGCCGCGATGCTTTTTATCGGGGTGACATCGCCAGGACAATAGACGCCTTTGTCAGGGAGATGGGCGGCTTTTTATCATACGACGACCTCGCCGCGCACCGCTCCGAGTGGGTGACGCCGGTCAACACCTCGTACCGTGGCTATGATGTGTGGGAACTGCCGCCGAACGGCCAGGGGATTGCGGTGCTGCAGATGCTGAACATTTTGGAACGATTTGATCTCAGGGCCTTTGGCTTTGGCAGCGTCGATCATATCCACGCTTTCCTGGAGGCGAAAAAGCTCGTCTTTGAAGATCGCGCCCTGTTTTACGCCGACACAGATTTTTCTCACGTGCCGATTGAAAAACTCATATCAAAGGAGTATGCGGCGGAACGATTCAAGCTTATTGATATGCGTCGCGCCGGGACAGATTATCAGGCTGGCGAGATCAGCGCGGGCGAGACGATCTATCTCTGCACTGCCGATAAAAATGGCAACATGGTGTCGCTCATCCAGAGCAACTATTACGGATTCGGCTCAGCCCTGGCGCCCGATGGTCTCGGCTTTGTGCTGCAAAATCGCGGCGCGCTGTTCACGCTGCAGGAGGGACACGCCAATGTCTACGAGCCGGGCAAACGGCCGTTTCACACCATCATTCCGGCATTCGTCACCCGCGAGGGTGCGCCTTATATGGCATTCGGCGTCATGGGCGGCGATTTCCAGCCGCAGGGGCAGGTGCAGGTGTTGATCAATATGATCGATTTCGACATGGACCTGCAGGAGGCCGGCGACGCGCCGCGCGTTGCGCACGAAGGATCCAGTACACCACGGGATGAGAAGAGAGCAGTCGATGGGGGAGAGGTTGGCCTGGAAGATTATTTTGACGCGGCTGTGGTCGAGCAGCTGCGCGGCCGCGGCCATCGCGTGCAGGTGAGCAACGGCGCCATGTTTTATGGCGGCTACCAGGCGATCAGATATGACGCGGAACACGGCGTCTATATCGGCGCCACCGAGATTCGCAATGATGGACATGTGGCGGGATACTAGCGGTTAGAATCGATCACAGAAATCACAGTTCAGACCTCTTCATGTAAAAGGTCAGTTTCTGGTAGCTGCGATGATAAGAATGTTGCATTAAAATATTATCTTCTTCACTCACGCAAACTCGAGCGGCAAAGGATACGCAAAGAACAAAAATATTATTTTTCTAGTGGTAAGCGAACTGACAATGACACATGTCAGATTGTCCAGTCGTGCTCGAATAGTATATGTTAATTAGCAACTTACCATGTGCTGCAAATTTTGCCAACGAAAATTATTTTCATTTCTTTCAAGAACTTGACGTATCTTTGCGTCTCCGCGTCTTTGCGTGAGTTCAGAAAATTGCACAATCGAGGCATCATGCAAAGTGAAATTATATTTTTTCTTAACATATTATCTTTTGCTGCTTTTTAATCGACTTTGCCAGAAACTGAGGTTTTACCTCTTCATTTGCTTTTTCATTGTGATTGCTGGAGAATAGCTTTATATTCCCCAGGATTTCAGGGATTATGATGGATTTTTCAGTAGCGAATAAAATTCTTCTCACCTGCGCCAGGGGCGTTGTCCCTTTTCTGCAAAAAGAGGTCGAACGTCTGGGATTTCCGGTGCAGCAGTCTTTGCAATTGGGCCTGTTCACCCGGGGGACACTCAATGACGCGATCGCGCTGAATTTGTCACTGCGAACGGCGAACCGGGTGCATTTTCTCTTGCACGAGTTCCGGGCGGAAAATCCCGACCATCTTTATCAGCAACTGGTCAAGCTGCCATGGGAAGGGATCATTGATTCGCGCGGTTACGTGAGCGTCACCTCGTCGGTGATGAACGATGCGGTCTCTGACAGTCGTTTTGCCAATTTAAAGTGCAAAGATGCGATCGTCGATCGAATCGCTGCCAAAAAGGGAGAGCGCCCCGATTCCGGTCCCGATCACTCCAGGAGCGCGGTCTATTTGTATTGGAAAGAAAATGACTGCGCCATTTATGTGGACACAACCGGCGAGTCGCTTTCTCGACGCGGTTATCGGAAAATTCCGTTGCAGGCGCCCATGCAGGAGACGCTGGCGGCTGCTGTGTTGTTGGCCGCTGACTGGCGCGGCGATGGCCATTTTGTCAATCCCATGTGCGGCAGCGGCACGCTGGGCATTGAGGCGGCGCTGATCGCTCTGAACAAAGCGCCAGGTCTGCTGCGGCATAATTTTGGCTTTATGCATGTCAAGGGATATGACAAGGCCGCCTACCTGGACATCAGAAAATCGCTGCGCGCTGACATTCGCAAAAAGAGCGACTTTGACTTTGTCCTCTCCGATATTGACGGGCAAGCGGTCGCCGCCGCCCGGCAAAATGCCCGCACCGCCGGCGTGGATCATCTGCTCAAGTTCCATCGATGTGATTTCAGAGAAACGCCGGTGCCGCAGGGGCGTGGCATGGTTTTCGTCAATCCCGGCTATGGCGTACGACTGGAGGATGAACGGTCCCTGGAGGGAGTGTACAGCGGTCTGGGTGATTTTTTCAAGCGCAAGTGCCTCGGATATACCGGCTATATTTTCACCGGTAACCTGATGCTGGCGAAACGTGTCGGATTAAAAACATCGCGCCGATTGATCTTTTACAATGGCAGCATCGAAGCCCGGCTGCTCGAGTATGAGCTCTATGACGGTTCTCGTGCCAAACCGCACACTGTTGTGCAAAAAGATGGAGCTGAATAGTCGTCATTGATGTATACAGAAGACAATAATCCTGTAAACGCTGGTTTTGCACCAGGCGTCTTAAATACGAATTTAAAAACTTGTTGCCAAAAGCCTCGATGAGCCGGACAGCAGAATCAGACCTGAAACTTGTGCAGTCTGCGAAAGCGGGTAATAAAACGGCTTTTGGGACTTTGGTGAAGAAATATCAGCAAAAGGTTTTTTATTTGGCGTTTGATCTGGTGCACGATTATGATGATGCCAAAGATATTGCGCAGGAAGCTTTCATAAAATCTTTTGAAAAATTGCAGCAATTTGAAGAGAGGGCGCAGTTCTCGACGTGGCTATATCGAATCGCAGTGAATCTGGCGATGGATCAATATCGCCGTCGCAAGAGGCGGCCGCATGAATCGCTCGACGACAATATCCATGAAATTGAGCGTCAGAAAAACGTGGAGCAGATGGCAGAGGGGCAGCGCTCGGACATGGAATTGCAAAACTCGGCACAACGGCAACAAATAGACAAGGCGCTGATGAATTTGTCGCCGAATCAGAGAGCGGCAACCGTCTTGAAATATTTTCATCAACAGTCGTCAAAAGAAATCGCCCACGTCCTGGGATGCTCCGAGAGCACAGCCAGAATTCATCTGTTCCGCGCCATGAAAAACTTGCGCAAACACCTCAAAGGTATACAAGAATCGTTATGAAGAGCTGTCCATTTGAAAATCTTCTCCTTCCCTATGTGCAGCGTGAATTGTCGAAAAGTGATCGTTTTCGCCTGTTGTCGCATTTGCCGACCTGTCAGGATTGCAACCAGACGCTCGCTGATCTGCAAACCGTTGATAGCAGCTTGCGACGCCACCAGCGAGAAAAAGCGCCGCACGATCTCTATGTTTCCTACGTAGAAGGACTTGAAACTCGTTTCAGACCTGAGCCGTTCTTGAAAATCAGATGGCGTCAACTGACCGAGCTGGCGGGAAAACTGTTCCTGTCGTCTTCGCCGTCGTTTCGCCTTGCCCGCGCATTCGCCATTCTACTCGTCGGTGTTTTGCTCGGCCGACAGCTTTTTTATCCCTCTACCACATCAAAAATCAACGCATTCGATTCGCAACAGACCGCGACGACGCTGACCAAAGATGATATTCAGTTCATTGCTGACTATGTGGTGCAGTCCGAGCTTCTTTTGCTGACGATCGCAAACAGCTCGGCGGATGAGCCGACAGATGACCTCATCTATTTGAACAAAGATATCGCCCAGACTCTGCTCTACAAAACAGCTAAAGTTCAGCGCAAAGCGATCGCCCTCGAAGATGACGTGATCATCATCTTTCTAAATCGTTTGGAGCTTGTCTTGCTGGAAATTTCAAATCGCGATGATGAAGAGATTCGCACCACATTCCGCGATATCAAGAACATGATCAAAGAATCGGATATGGTTCAAAAATCCAGGCGGCTGCAGCATCGTTTGGAGACTACGTTAGCAGAAAGTGCCTGATTTTGCAAAGGTTATGGGTATGAAAACATGCAGCAAGATTCTTCTTTCTGTAACACTGTTCCTTCTTATAAATGATATCTCTCCAGCTCTGCAGACGGACGGCGCGCAGCGACTCTATCTTGAGGCAAAAAGACGGTCTTTTCATCAAGAATGGGATGTGGCAGCCCAGCTCTACGCGCAATTGGTGGATGATTATCCCGAAAGTCACTATCGGGAAGAAGCGCAGTTCTGGGTCGGCTATTGCCTTGAAAAGACGCGCGACTATCGCAGCGCCTTTTTGGCATTTGACAGCCTGGAGCGTAAATTCCCCAACAGTTCCTGGCTGGATGACGCTGTGCAGCACAAGATTTCATTGGCGGAAAAACTGGCAGCCCAGCGCGGTGATCAGTACTATATGTTTTTGCGCGCTCAATTATACCACAAGAATAAAGACATTCAATATGTCGCCGCTATGGCGCTCGGACGGCTGGGAGATAAACGAGCCCTCGGCATCCTTGAATCACTCCGAGGACATGTTGATTTTGACAGCGAAACCGACCGCCTCATCCATCAACTGGAGCAAAGCGCCGAACTTACCGATGAAGCGATTTATGCCGAGGGTACAATCGGCAGCTTTGCGGATGAGAATCAAAAAAGAGAGCGCATTAATCCCACCAAGGATGATAAAGTACATTATTTTGCCGAGCATCGTTTCGAGCAGTATAAAAAAATGACCCGCAAAGACGATGACTGGAGCCGGGAGGATTTGATTACTTTCGGCTTGTGGCACGTACTGCCGTCGGACGATTTTGATGCGCTGATGAAAATGGATGCGGCGGCTCGAACTGCCTGGCTCGATTACTTTTGGAAAAAGCAAGATCCGACCCTCACCACCGAACGCAATGAGTGTCGCGAAGAATTCGAATCGCGCGTCAGCATTGCCCGCCAATTCTACTCCTACTACGACGGCCTGGAAGGTTTTACCTATGCGCCATGGGATGCGCGCGGCGAAATCTATATTAAATTTGGCCAACCACAGAGCAGAAATCAGGCTGAAGACGGCGAGCTGTGGCACTATCCGCAATTTGATAAAATTACATTCCTCATTCGCCCCAACATCACCAATATTTTTGGGCGAGCGATATTTATCTCGTCACTCGACGGCCGCTCCATGCGTTCCGTCCCGCACAGCAGCGACTGGTCGCGCTGGCGATATTTGCACACAAAGTATATCTTTAATCCCGGCTTTTTCTATGAATATACCTTGACCGACGGCAACAGCCTTGTCAGGGACATGACGCTGGAGGCGCGCCAGAGCGGCAGCGGATTGGCGTTGCACTACGAAATGCCGCTCGGCGAATTCAAGTTCTTTGAAAAAGACGGACTCTATCATCTATCCTATAAAGAAAGCTATGTCATCCTCGACGAGAAAATGCGCCAGGTCGTTCAGCATGAGACGACTCGCCGCATGACCAAGGCGAATAAACGAGAAATAAAAAAACAAAAATCGATCGAACAGGACATCATGGTGAATCTGGCGTCCGGTGATTATACTTTTGGCCTCAAAATCGAGGATTCGTATTCAAAAAAAGTCGGACTCACACAGATAGAAATAAGTGTAAAATAGAACTCTATTTTTTTCACGCCGATGCTGTGTCCTCTCGTGCAATGGTTGCGCAACATCGGCTTTTCTTGCCTCAAAGTGACGTGCCTTCCCTTCACAGGCTGCCTTGTGACAAGCCCAAGAGAGTACGAGTAAAAAAAAGAAATTCCGCAGGCAAACTCTCTGCATGTATTTATCTACGCACCCGAGCAGGGCGCCGTCGCAGCATTATGTTAACAGTGCATTTATAGAGGTTGATGATGGATCTAAAGCTACGTTCGCTAGTTATTCTGGGGATTTTGTTCTTTGCGGAGGTTTTTGGCCAAAATTCATGGCATAAAGTTGATGGTCCCTACGGTGGACTCGTGCATCCGCTGGCGATTGATGAAAATGATCAGCTCTATGCGGTCTTTAACAACACACTGTCGACATCCACAGATCAGGGACGAACGTGGCGGGAGATTTTTGCGAATACGGCGACATTCAGGCTGGGACTTGACTCATATCTATATGCTGAAAGCCTCGACAGCGGTCTCTATTTCTCGCAAGATCGCGGCGCAACATGGACTCTTTTGCCGGCGACGATCGATCATCTGACACTCGATAAAATGGCGGTGGCGCGGGACGGCACCCTCTTCTTTGCCGATGGCGATCAGCTCTATGTATCATTTGATCGAGCACTGCGATGGACGCCCGCTGCAAGCTCGATTAAAGGGAATGCCTCTTTTGTCTGCGTCAGTGAGCTCGATCATCTCTACGTCTTTGGCAATGAAAAGCTGTTTTTTGCCGATAATAATCCAGACTCTTTAAAACTTGTTCTGCAGGCGGATGACACGATTCAAACAGTGCTGGAAAATTCCAGGGGCGACATCTTTGTTTCTGTGGCCGGCAACACGCTAGGATCGATTTTAAAATCGACCGATGGCGGAGGGACGTGGACGCGAACCTCTTTGCCGTTTGCACAGTCGCTTCACGAGTCGCCACAGGGATGGCTGCTGGGCGCCAGCGCTGCACGACCAGGGAATTCCTTCATATCTACGAACGGCGGCGCCTCCTGGAATGCCGTGAATATAAATATGCCGATTTACTCCTTTGTCGTCAGCACGAACGGAAAAATTTACGCCGCTTCAGATGGCCTGTTCGTTTCAAATAACAGCGGCGGCTCTTTTACAAATATATCACCCAGTTCCGCAGCCGTATTTCGAGTGATCAGCGATGCAAAAGATCGTCTTTTCTGCATCACCGGCATTGACAAACGGTACAGTCGATTTTGGTATGCCGATGCCGGGGCGACCTCGTGGACCGAAATCGATAAAAAAAATACGTTAGGCCAACCATTGACATTTTTCGATGCGCGATTCGTCGCTGACGATCGATTGTGGCTGCTGTTGGGATATGGGGCGGATGCGGTATCCATGTGCAAGCTCTATGAATCCAGAGATGGCGGCCGCACCTGGAGCGCCAAACGCACATTGAATGCCGGAGCAGCCGGTTTCGACGTCGATCGCCAATCGGGCACAATCTACTTCTGGGGTCAGGGCGAAAAATATTCTTATCGAACGGATGATTTTGGCGCATCGTGGATTCCGGCAATGTTGCCGTTTGAGATCGGCGCCCTGCACGCCGCCTCGGATGGCCTCGTTTTCGGCTACTCCGCGGCAGATGCACGGACAGTGAGTCGCCTGTATCGCTCCTTCAACAAGGGCGATAAATGGGACGATACGTCGACGCCCATCGACGATGGTGGAATCGCCAATCTGCATGTCGATCGCTTTGGTCATGTTTACAAACTGACGGCCGTCGAGCGAGATGGCACATTTCATCTGTCCTCGATTTGGAAATCTGGAGATTACGCGCTGAATTACAGCGACGTGACGCCGTCAGCTGGAGTGCTTCTTGAGCCGTCGACAACCATGTTCACCATGTTTAGCGACGCAAATGGCGCACTCTATGTGCGTGCATCCCACGCCATCAGCATAACTCGTGATAATGGCAACTCGTGGAATGATATCTATTCATCAGCGACAGCCGCCATTCACTGCGTGCATTCGACGAATAGCGTCGATGTGTACATCGGCAGTATGTCCGCAGGCATCCTCAAGACAGAGCAGCCGGTGGTGAGTTTTAAACCCCGCATGGTGGAGCGGCTCGAAATGCCCGCTGTTGCCCGCACCTATGGCGTCAACTGGGTGGATTACGACGCGGATGGATTCGATGATTTGTTCCTTGTCAATGAAGGTCCCAATATTTTATATAGAAATAATCGCGACGGCACCTTCAAACGCATCACCGCGGGGAGCATTGTCACCGATGACGAAGATTCTCGCTCGGCGACCTGGGGCGATTATAACGATGATGGATATCCCGATTGCTTTGTGGCGAACAGCAACAAAACGCACTTTAATAGCCTCTATCGCAATAATGGCGACGGGACATTCAAAAAAATCACCTCCGGAAATATTGTTGAAGATTACGGCGATTATCGCGGGTGCGCCTGGGTGGATGTGGATAATGACGGCGATCTCGATCTCTATGTCACCGGCATCAGCGATAGCTACAGAAACATTCTCTATCTGAATGATGGTACGAATCACTTTACCAAATCACAGGATGCGGTGATCGGCGAACTGAGCGACAAGACCTATAATTGTGGTTGGGCAGATTTCGACAATGACGGCGACCTTGATGTCTATCTGGCGAACGAGGGCGATGACAGGCTCTTTGAACAGGTGCGTCCCGGCCAATTTGTCCAGCTCAACTCGGAGCGGATTGCGACCAACAGCGGCGCGGCTGTCAGCTGCAGTTGGGGTGATTATGATAATGATGGTTACGTGGATCTTTTTGTGGCGAACTATAATGCCGCCAATTGTCTGTATCATAATAATCGTGGTCGTTCCTTCACCAAAATCACTGCTCCCGGAATCAGCACGGATGCAAAAATTTCAAAAGGCAGCGGCTGGGCTGATTATGATAACGACGGTGATCTCGATCTGTTCGTCTGTAATCGGAATTCTTTTCTTTTTTATGTTAACGACGGATATGGCAATTTCACTCAAACGGCGGGGCAATTCTTCTTCCATGCCGGCAATTCGCTCAGCCTGGCGTGGGGTGACGCGGAAAATGACGGTGACCTCGATCTGGCGATCGCCAGCTATGATCAACAGACGCTGATATATGAGAACATACTGGGCATGGGCAACTGGTTGAAAATCAAATGCGTCGGCAATAATGCAGCAAACCGGTCGGCAATCGGTGCGACCATAAAAGTGGTGACAACCAGCAACAATCAAAGAGTGATGCAGACGCGCCACATCTCTTCGCAGACAGGGCATGCGGCGCAAAACAGTCTCATTGCCCACTTTGGTCTTGGCAGTGCTGCGAAAGTGGATTCGATCATCATCGGCTGGCCATCCGCCAACAAACGCCAGGTGCTAGCTGAAAAGAGCGCCAATCAAAAAATCACTGTTGTCGAAACCGCCTCGGCGGCTGTCGATGCAGGGCCCCATCGCACTGCTCCGCGCGCTTTTCTTTTATTGCAAAATTATCCCAATCCGTTCAATCCTTCAACGACGATTCGATTTGACCTCCCTGAAAAAACGCATGTGCAACTGGTGATAACCGATGTGCGGGGTCGCCTGGTGAAGACTTTGCTGAATGATGCAACGCCGGCGGGATCCTATGCGATTCAGTGGCATGGTGACGATGAGATGGAAAATGATGTGGCCAGTGGTCTCTATTTTTATCGCATTCAAACGGCCAGATTCGCGGCGTGCGCAAAAATGACCTTGTTGAGATGATCTTTTCCCCTCGACGGGCGACGCCCGGCGTCAGACGGCCGTCGACAGCTCCGCTTTAGCCCATCCAGAAGCCCTTGCGATGCGAGACACCCAGGACGGCGCGGCACTGTGGACAAAAGTAGATGTAGCGCTTGCCGAGAAATGTGGATAACGCTTGGTACCATACCCGAGTAATGTCCTTTTCACAATGTGGACATTTTGGCAGGACATTGACGTTCTCTTCAGCCGGGATCATGCTCTACTCGGCTTTCATGATATGCATGCCATCTGCGCATGCGTGTTCATCTGCGTTCATCAATTTTGTAGCTCTTTTTATGCGTTTGTCTGTCATAGGTGACGATGCATGTTTGCGCATTGGATAATTTCATGAGAACCTGGATTTTTTCCTGCTTCTGCTGGACGCTGGTGGAGAGAACCTGTGATGCATCTATGAGCTTTTCAGCTTCTTCACGGGAAATGTTCATGAGTTTCTCTTTCGGCTTACACTAAAAAGGTCTGATTGTAAAGCTAGAACTGCTACACACGAACGCTCTGCTTTATTCAATAGATCTCGCCTTTTTTTCATGAGCAATATATATTATGACGCTGCAATAGTCAAATCGTTACCTTAAAAATACATTATTATTTGCAGAAACACCAGCAAAATCTGTCGCCATCGGCCCTGCTGCGCCGTCACGCTTTTATTTTGTGTGAATCAATTTGACTATAGATTGTATAACTCTCCTGCTGTCTGCGGTTTCAGTTTTCCCACGGATTGAAATCAAGATTCCAAATACTATACTTTATGCGATAGGCGCCGTCATCCTGTTTTTGCCAGATTGCCA
>JAFGJB010000240.1 GCA_016929295.1 Candidatus Zhuqueibacterota bacterium
GATGGACGATTGTCAAAGGTCACTGCACCCCAAATGATGGTGGTTATATTGTAGCATCATACACCAACTCGTTTGGTGATGGCGATTATGATTTATGGCTCCTCAAGACCGATGCGAATGGCGATACTCTGTGGACAAAGTTTTATGGTGGACCTGAAGATGAGCTGGGCTTTTTTATGGATGTTCAAGTGACGGCGGATGGCGGCTATATTTTAGCGGGATGCACCTATTCATACGGTCAGGGGACGCCCGCCGAAAACAATGCCTATCTTGTCAAGACGGATGCCAATGGTGACATTCTGTGGACAAAAACCTACGGCGGCCTTGAACAGGATGAGGCGTTTGCTGTGCAACAAACTGCCGATAACGGTTATATAATATCATGCTATTCCTATTCTTATGGCGCCGGAGGCTCGGATATTTATCTCATCAAAACGGACGAAAATGGCGACATCCGATGGACAAAGACGATTGGCGGATCGAGCAATGAGGCGGGGCGAATTCTATTACAAACAGCCGCTGGAGAATACATCGCCGGCGGCTCAACTCATTCTTATGGCGCCGGACAAGTTGATGCGTATCTGGTCAAGTTGGGAAAGGAGCCCACATTCATCGATGTCCCGGCAGACCAACCCACCATTCAGGCCGGCATAAATGCTGCGAGTGATGGCGATATTGTGCTTGTTGATGATGGCACCTATTATGAGAACATCAATTTCAAGGGCAAGGCCATCACCGTGGCCAGCCGCTATTTGGCCGATGGCGATACCAGCCATATGGCTAACACCATCATTGATGGCAGTCAACCGTCGCATCCGGATAGCGGATCGGTGGTGTTTTTTATCTCAGGTGAGGATACAACGTCGGTTCTGTATGGATTCACCATTACAAATGGTACCGGTACAATAGGAACCGGGATGTGGAGAGGTGAAGAACATACGGGCAGGGGTGGTGGCGGTGTTGCGTGTGACAGTGCAGGAGCATCTATATTATACAACAAGATTACTCACAACACTGTCATTGACCTGGCAGGATTTGTGGCGTGTGGAGGCGGAATAAACGCATTCCATTTTGATTCTACGGGCGCTTTTGATATTATTATCAAGGGAAATCAAATAACAAATAATAAAGTCATTGGTAATAATGCTCAGGGAGCAGGTGTCCGCCTTCGATGCAATGCAAAGGTGCTGGAAAATGATATTTCTTATAATTCTTGTGAGGCTCAGGCCGGCTATGCGAATGGCATTGGCATACTTTGCCTTTCCGATCCTTCTGCTGCAGAGCCATATCACGTCACTTTTGCCAATAATACGATCAGCCACAATTCAGGTATTTCGAATACCAACTTTGCTTCCGGTGGTGGTATCTTTATTTTCTTAACGCATGCAGATATTCTAAACAACGAGATCAGTTATAATGAGCTCACCGCGCTCAATGCAACGAGCGCCGAAGGAGCAGGCATCACTTTGTGGTCGCCTTCAGAGGAAACCGTTGTCGATGCAAACACCATAACCCATAATGAAATAAAAGAAAGCTATGGGAAAGGAGGAGGACTCTATATGGATGCTGCTGCGAATCCTCTGGCGACGAATAATATTATTTCATTTAATGCCGCCAATAAAGAAAATTACAGCGATGGCGGTGGCGTTCATTGCGCCGATGCCAGCTATGCGACATTCATCAACAACACAATTGTTAATAATGATGCCTTTTGCGGCGGCGGTATCTATTGCGACTTTAATTCCCATCCAATCATCCTGAACAGCATCGTATGGGATAATCAAGCCGATAGTGACGCCGGGATTTATGGTGATGCTGTGACCGTCGCCTATTCCGACATCCAGGGCGGCTGGGATGGTGAGAACAATCTCGACGTAGACCCATGCTTTGAGGATGACACTTTTTATCTCTCGGATTACAGCCCCTGCATCGGCACTGGCATCGCTTCTATTCCTATAAATGGTGTGACCTATACCTGCCCGAGCATGGATTGTGACTGCAAAAAGCGCCCCAATCCAAGCGGCTCAGCGCCGGATATGGGCGCGTTTGAATCGCGGCGATATTTTCCGCTTGATACGCACGTAAAACAATTCGAGAGTGATGTCGTTCCTCTCTTCTATTCGCTGGCGCAAAACAGCCCCAATCCTTTCAATCCAAGCACAACTATCGCCTACGATCTGCCGACAGCCGGTTACGTTCGCCTCATTATTTACGACCTACTCGGTCGCCAGATCAGAACATTGGTGGACAGTCACAAGCCAACCGGCCGTTTTCGCGTCACTTGGGATGGCAGAGATGAAAACGGTTTGTCCGTGGCTGGAGGTCTCTATTTCTGCCGGATGCAAGCGGGGGAATATAGCGCAGTGGTCAAGATGGTATTGGTGCGGTGATTCCGCAAACCTCAAAGGTCTCCCAGACCTTTGAGGTCTTTCCAATCAGCGCCACCATCGCTCCCAGATCCCACGACTGTGTGAAAACACCTGACGACCTCACAAATGGAGATGCGTCGGAGCCTGTTTTTGATGACAGGCAAACCATGGGATATCTCGGTCTCACCAATCTTTCAATACAGATGACACACGAGATTCCACCCGTCGTAAAAAAGTACTTGCAAATTAATTTAGTAGTTACTATAGTAGTTACGTAATCGTCGATGAGGATGAGATGACACTCGAACATGCCTACGACTCTATCAAAGCTATTGGTTTCAGCGACTATGAAGCGCGAGCCTATTGTGCGCTGCTGGCACAGTCACCGGCTAACGGCTATCAGATATCCGCGAAAAGTGGCGTTCCCAGAGCTAAGGTTTACGAAGTGCTGGATCGCCTCGTTCTCCGCGGCGCAGCTGTACGTGTCGAGACGGCGAAAAAAGATGCCAAAGTCTACGTCGCTGTTGATCCGGAGATGCTGATTGAAAATATTCAAAAAGACCAAATGGCCGCTTGTGAACGCGCCAGGCATGAGCTTGAACAATTGCAGCACGCGCCGGATGTGTTGGAGTATTTCTGGCGCGTGACGTCTCGCGACGACCTGGTGACGCGGGCGCACAACCTTGTCGAGACCGCAAGCCAAACCCTGCACGTGGCGCTGTGGGCGGAAGAATTTGATTCGGTTCTGCCGTTCTTGCTGCGAGCGGCGCGACGTAAAGTCAAGATGGCGATCATGCTTTATAGTCATCACGACGGACTTGCACCCCTCCAGCGCGCCGGCGCCGGCGCTATCTTACACAGTCGTAGTAAATTACAGGCTGTGCCGGAGCTGGGTCGACAGTTTGTTCTGGCCTCCGACCGCAAACAGTGCATCACCGGATCGATTTTCTCCGACGGCGCCATGGATGGCGTCTTTTCCATGAATCGCGGACTCGTCTCCAACACCATTGATTTGGTCAATCATGAAATTTATCTGGAACGATTGCTCATCGAAGTCGGCAAACCGATTTTCAACTTGTATGGCAAGGATATGGAAAAGCTGAATTCATTTGATCGGCCGAAAATATAGTTTGAAAAAGGTGATATTCACTTGATTAGCTCAGAAAATGAGTCGAAAATATTTTGCTTTGCAATGTGATGCAAATTAACCAATGGAGTCAGCATAAATATGGCAAAAACCTCTCACGCAGAGACGCAAAGACGCCAAGATTTTTTAGGGCAATGGAAGCTGAACGATGAACAATGATTCCGGAGAAGGTGAATCTTCTTCTTTCTCTGCGTCTTGGCGGCTTTGCGTGAGACTTGTAGATCTTCTGAGCTAATGCATTAGTCTTTAATTTAGGGCAAATGGAGATAAACCATGGCGGAGATATTTGACTTGAAAGATGTATTACGATCACTCGATTTGGCGGATGTCAATCATGGCGTCAGCGATGGCCAGACGTGGTTTGGCCATGGAAAAACGACGACGGTCACAAGTCCGATCAATGGACAAAAAATCGCTCAGGTGATACAGGGCAGTGCGCAGGACGTCGAAACCGTCATCCGGGCGGCGCAGGCCGCCTTTCACGAGTGGCGCAAATGGCCGGCGCCAAAGCGTGGCGAGATCGTTCGGCAGTTTGCCGTTGAACTTCGCCGCGCCAAAGAGATGCTCGGCAAGCTGGTCACCATCGAAACGGGAAAATCGCTGCAGGAGGGCTGGGGCGAAGTGCAGGAGATGATCGATGTCTGCGACATGGCCGTGGGGCAATCGAGAATGCTCTATGGTTGTCAGACGCACAGCGAGCGACCGGGACATCGCATGTACGAACAGTGGCATCCGCTCGGCGTCGTGGCCGTTATCTCGGCATTCAATTTTCCCGTCGCTGTCTGGGCGTGGAACGCCACCCTCGCTCTGGTGTGCGGCGATGCCGTCATCTGGAAGCCCGCGAGTCCGGTGCCGCTCACCGCTATCGCCTGTACGAAAATCCTGCAGCGCGTCCTCGCCGCCAACGGGGCGCCCGCTGTCGCGACGCTGCTGACCGGCCGCGGCTCTGAAATAGGTGATTTGGTCACCGCGGACAAACGCATTCCGCTGGTCAGTTATACCGGATCAACTCGACTTGGCAAACACATCGGCGAGGTCGTCGGCGCCCGACTGGGGCGCACCATCCTGGAGCTTGGCGGCAACAACGGCGTCATCATCACCCGCAACGCCGACCTCAAGCTGGCAGCGCAAAACATCCTGTTCGGCGCGATCGGCACATGCGGACAGCGCTGCACCACAACCCGCCGCGTCATTGTTCAAGATGTGATCTATGACGAATTCAAAAAGCTGCTCTTGTCCTACTATGATAAAGTGACGATCGGCTCTCCCCTGGACGAGACCAAACTGATGGGACCTATGATCAGCACGGAGGCTGTGGAGAACATGCTGCGCGCCCTGGAGACGATCGCCCAGCAGGGTGGCACTTTTGCTGTCCCCGGCGGCCGACTCGAAGGAGACGACTACCCGGGCGGCTGTTACGTCAAACCGGCCGTCGCGGAAGTGGCGCCCGATCTGCCCATTGTTCAAGAAGAGACTTTTGCGCCAATTCTTTATTTAATTAAATATAGTGGTAAACTGGATAAAGCCATCGAGTATCACAATATGGTGCCGCAGGGGCTGAGCTCGGCCATTTTCACTAACGATCTCCTGGAAGCTGAGCAGTTCCTGAGCGCGCTCGGCAGCGACTGCGGCATTGCCAATGTCAACCTCGGCACCAGCGGCGCAGAAATCGGCCTGGCTTTCGGCGGTGAGAAAGAGACGGGCGGCGGGCGCGAGAGCGGCTCCGATGCCTGGAAAAACTATATGCGCCGGCAGACAAATACCATCAATTACAGCGCTGCCACGGTGCTGGCGCAGGGCATCAAATTTGACTGAAGCAATTTCATTTTGACAGGATGAACAAGATTAACAGGATAATTTTGTAAAGCATAAATATAAGGAATTAATGAAGTTATGCACATTAAAGATTTTCCACTTATACCGATGCAGCCGGAGGCCCCGAGGATTAGAACTCGCCTTCCCGGTCCGAAAGTCAAGGCCTTGACGGCGCGCGACCGGCGCGTGACCAGCCCTTCCTATACGCGAGACTATCCGCTCGTCGTCGACCGCGCCATTGGTTCAGTCATAACCGATCCGGATGGCAACCTATTCCTCGACATGACCGCCGGCATCGCCGTGGTCGCCTCCGGTCATTCGCACCCGTATGTCCTCGACGCCATTCGCCGCCAGAGTGAGCGCTGTCTGCACATGTCCGGCACAGATTTTTATTATGAATCGCAGATCGAGCTGGCCGAACGTTTGGTGAAATCTGCGCCAATGAAGGGGAAAAATCGCATCTTTTTCACCAATTCTGGCGCCGAATCCATCGAAGCCGCCTTAAAGCTGTCACGCTATCACACGGGGCGACAGCACGTCATTGCGTTCATCGGCGCCTTCCACGGCCGCACCTATGGCGCCATGTCGCTCGGCGCCAGCAAGGTCATTCAGAGCCAGGGATTCAAACCGCTGGTGCCGCAAATCTCGCACGTCGATTATCCCAATCCGTATCGCCCGGTCGGCCACGAGAAAAACGTCACCGACCACACGATGCGCGAGATAGAGACGGTTTTCAAACACAAAGTCAGCCCCGACGAGGTGGCGGCGATTTTTGTCGAAGCCATTCAAGGAGAAGGCGGCTATATTGTACCGCCGGATGATTTTTTGCCGCGACTGCGAGAGTTGTGCACGACGCACGGCATTATGTTGGTCTGCGATGAAGTGCAGTCCGGCATGGGCCGCACTGGTAAAATGTGGGGCATCGAGCACTCGGGCGTCGAGCCCGACATGATCACCAGCGCCAAAGGCATTGCCAGCGGGCTGCCGCTGGGCGCTCTGATCGCGCGCCAAAAGATCATGGATTGGCCATACGGCTCGCACGCGTCGACTTTTGGCGGCAATCCGGTCAGCTGCGCGGCGTCGTTGGCGACGCTCGATCTGTTGGAAGCCGGATTGATGCGCAATGCGGAAACCGTCGGTGATTTTTTGATAAAGCACCTGCAGAATTTAGCGAAAGAGTTTGATGTGATCGGCGATGTTCGCGGACGCGGCCTGATGGCGGCCATCGAGTTTGTGCAGGATCGATCGAGCCGCCATACTTTTGCAGAATTCCGCAATGGTGTCGTGCAGGAATGTTTTCATCGCGGCTTGCTCGTCCTCGGTTGCGGCGAAAGCGCCATCCGGTTCTGTCCGGCGCTCACGGTCTCCGAACGCCAGATCGAAACTGCCATCACCATTATGCACGAGGCCATTAAAGCTGTCCAACAACGCAGACAAAAAGGAGAAGCGGCGTGAGCGCCTATACCATCATAACAATGCCCGGTGACGGCATTGGCAAAATTGTTTTACCAGAAGCGATTCGTGTTATGGATGCCGTTGGTTTTGCAGCAACGTATATCGAAGCGCCGATCGGGTGGTCGTATTGGTGTCGAGAAGGCAATCCATTGCCCGAGCGCACCATTGAGCTTTTGCGTCAACATAAACTTGGCCTTTTCGGCGCGATTACATCCAAACCAAAAAAGGAAGCGCTGGAAGAGCTGGCGCCGGACTTGCGCGGAAAAGGATTGGTCTATTACAGTCCGATTGTCAAAATGCGCCAGCTGTTCGATCTCGATATTTCGATTCGTCCCTGCAAGACCTTTCCCGGCAATCCGCTCAATTTCATCAAGCGGGATGCCGGCGGCATCTTTGAGCCACGCATAGATGCGGTCATTTTTCGGCAAAACACCGAAGGATTGTATTGCGGCGTGGAATGGACGAATCCGCCTGATCAGGTGCGGGCAGCGCTGGAAACACATCCCAGGATGTCGGCTTTCAAAAATACTCCCAGCGCGGATCTGGCGATCTCCACTCGCATCTTTACCCGTTCCGCCTGTCAGCGAATTTGTCAGGCCGCTTTTGAGTACGCGCGAACCCATCGCTACAGCTCAGTGACCGTCTGCGAAAAGCCGAATGTCATTCGCGAGACGTCCGGGATGATGGAAGAAGAAGCGAAAAAGGTCGCGCAGCACTATCCCGAGATTCAGCTCTGGTCGACGAATATCGATGCGCAGATGATGTGGCTGACGAAGAATCCGCACGAATACGGCGTCATCGTCAGCGGCAACATGTTTGGCGACATCGTTTCCGACGGTTTTGCCGGGCTCGTCGGCGGACTGGGTTTCGCCTGCAGCGCCAATATCGGCAGAGATGTCGCTGTCTTTGAGCCGACGCACGGATCGGCCCCCAAGTACGAACATCTGCGGCCATCCATCGTCAATCCGATCGCCATGATTTTGGCCGCCTGCATGTTGCTGGATCATATCGGTGAA
>JAFGJB010000241.1 GCA_016929295.1 Candidatus Zhuqueibacterota bacterium
ACCCTGACCGAGCGCCGCCAGGCTGCCGAGCAGTATGCCGACAGCCCTGGAGCCATGCAGGCGCTCATCCCCATGCCTCTCCGATACCACCCACATGATGGCGCTGAAGGTGATGCTGATTCCAATGATGGCCGTGCGATCGAGCCTCTCCCCGAGAAAGAGCCAGGCAGTCAATGTCGTGATCGCCGGCGCCATGGACAGCAGAAGCATGGATAGCCGGGGACCGAGAATGACGATGGCGTAGAACAGGGCGCCATCTCCCATTGCCAAACCGACGATGCCGCTGAGTCCGAGCCAAAAATTGCTGGCAGCGCCGGCATGAATGGGGAAAAAGACACCTGCCTGAAGATAGAGCGTGGCGCTCAACAAAAGAGATGCCAGCAATATTCGCAGCAGATTTGTCGGAAAAGCGCCGATGCGCCTGCCGGCGCTCTCGAACAGCAGTGCGCCGCATCCCCATAAAAAAGCCGCTGTCAGTGCGGCGATTTCTCCAATGAATGGCATATTCTCACTATCGTAAGCTAGTAGTATCAGATACAATAGTGATAAAATTTCATTTGTGCAAGTCGTATTAAAAAAGGCCGCTCACACAACTCGAGCGGCCTTTTTTTGTGGAGAGGAGGTCATCTGACCAGCAACATCTTTTTCGTTGCTTGAAAATCACCTGCCTGCATTCTGACATAATAGACGCCGGAACTGACCTGAACGCCGGCGTTGTTCTGGCCGGACCAGTGGATTTCATAGTAGCCGGCATCTTTTCGGCCATCCAGCACGGTGTTGACAACCTGGCCGTTGATATTGTATATGACCACCTTGGTGTCGACCGCTTGTGGCAGTTGAAAGCGGATTGTCGTCCGTGGATTGAATGGATTGGGATAATTTTGCAGCAACATGAAATCTCTGGGGATATCCACTGTCACTACGATCGCCTCGCTCTGCGTCCGTTGTCCGCCAATGTCAAAATCTTCCAGCTTGTAGTAGTAGGTATGGCCTGCGACAACGGATGTGTCGGTGAAAGCGTATGCTCCGGTTGTGCTGGTTATCAGTTTATCGGTGATCTTGGCAAAAACACCGGATTTGGCGGTGCTGCGCAATACGTCAAAACCGACATTGCCGTCCTCGTGCGAAGTGCGCCAATTCAACTCGACGCCGCGGAAGGGTGCGGATTCGCCGCTGAAACTGGTCAATTCGACCTTTGTTCGAACGCCCCATGAGTGCACATCGGCATTGAGCGGATGGCTCGCATCATAAGCGGTCACGGTGAGCGAGTGCAGAGCGCCGCGCGGATAATCGGAGGCTTTGATGGTGTAACGTGACACATTTGAATTCTGCACGATCGTGCCATTCAACACCCACTTGTACATGATGTTCGTTCCGGTCGCCACGACGCCGAACTCCTGCTCTTGGTCATAAGGGATTTTGATCAAGTTGTCTTGTGGATAAGAGGAAATGATCTCTATTGGCGTCAAGACAGTTATTTTGATCGAATCCACATCAAATCCGCGTTGCGGCGCCGGTTTGTTGTCATCCACACGATAGTGCATCGTCCATTGACCGACTTGCGTCGGCGTCCAGCGAAGGATCGCTCTTTGCGCGTCGAAAGAGGCGCCCGGCAGGCCGGCGGTGATCGTATAGGTCAATGGATCGCCATCTTTGTCCTCCGCATAAAACGGCAGCACCCACTCGCGTTTTGTAAAAATGGCAGTATCCATTGGCATGTTCTTGAATTCAGGGAAATTGTTCGTCACGCCAAAGGCCGTCACTGTCAGTGTCGATGGCCGCAGGCCAATTTTTTGCACGATCATTTGGCTCTGATCACTGTTCCCGATGGTCCACCAGTTTGTCGCCAGCCCGTTCGCCTCTGTTTTCGCGGTGGGAAACATCGGCTGGCCATGACCACGGGCGGCATCCGCCCAGAAATCCAGGATGATATCCGGCACAGGATTCAGGAATTCATCCGTCACTCTGATGATGATGGGGAAGACCAGTTTCCGGTTTTTTGTGCCGAACTGCTGATCACCCGAGTGAACGTTGAGGTAATAGGCCTCGGCGGGCGTGGCATTTATGGTGAATGTCACCTTTTCCGATGCCGATAAAAGAGTCGAGCTGGCGACAACAACGTACGAGCCCATTTTGCCGCCGAGTGTCATGCTAGCCCGGGCAATGCCCGGCTCGCCGTTCGCTCCTGTTTTTACCGGCGCAGAATCCACGAATGCGCCGTTCGATTGCTGCGGCTCACTGAGCAGCGTAAAGCTGACCGGGATGTCATCGACCGGATTGCCATCCGCGTCCGTCACCATCACTTTGATGCTGTTGAGTGCGGACTTGACCCGGTACTCCTGCGTTGTGTTTTCGACCGGCAGTAACTTGCTGGGTGCGCCGGCCTGAGCAAAGGCGGTGAATTGCACCTCTGTGTTGCCCGTGGGGATGAAAGCTCTTATCGTATGCGTGCCACCGGTGGTGAATTTATAGCGCGTTGACGCGGCGCCATATTTGTCCGCATTGACAAATTCGCCATCGACAAATTGACCGGCGCCAATGATTGACGCAAATCGAACAATGGGATTGTTCTCGGACCACACTGGCAGTCCATCTTTGTCCTGCACGCGCGTCACAAAAGCCTCTTTGAGCGTTTCGCCGACCTTGCCGGTGAGACTGTCACCGGACACTTTATGCAATGTGAGTGGCAAGACCGGGCGGCGCGATTGGCCGATGAATGTCAGCTTGATATTCGGATTATTCGGATCGCTCAGCGATGCTTCGATGAGATAGGCTTCGTTCGCCTGTGGTCCCATCACCAGCTGTATGCGCGCTATTCCAAGCGAGTCCGTTCGGACAAAGGCATTGTTCTTGGACGCATTCTCGCCTTCGAATGAGCCGCCGCCGTTCACCAGCGAAAATTTTACTTCCGCTTTGTTGGCACTGACCCTGTTGCCATAACTGTCCGTCACCCGCACGGCCAATGGCTCTTTCAAGATCGCGCCGATATTGCCGACAAACTGGTTGTTCTGGCCGACGAGTTCGATCTTGGCCGCTGCGCCATGTGTGACACTCACGACAATTGGCGGGATGCGGAATGACGAATTGCTTTTCATTTCTGCAGATATTTCAATGGCTCCCGCCTGCGTCGACGTCACTGTCCCGTAGGTTGCGCCATCCGATCCGGTCGGCGCGCTCGGTTGTTCGAATGAAACACCTTGATTGGGTGAATTGAGGATAAATTCATAGCCGCTCACAGGATTGTTGTATGAATCGACGAGTGTCAGTTTGACGATACTTTTAACACCGGCGATCATCTCGTTCAGGACTGCCAGCCTGGAAGAGTCAGCAAAAGGAGCGGCGGGTTGCACCGTCGCAATGATCGAGTCCGGCGATCCGACTTGAGTATTGCCGTTAATGAGCAGTATACCTCTGCCGATCGTTGGGCCAACGTTCCAAATCTCTTCTGCCACTCCCTCTGAATTGGTTGGCCGGGTGCTCGTTTGACTGCCGGATGACTGCAAATGACCGTCACCTTTGCTGACGCTGAACCATATGGTATGATTGGGCACGCGTGATCCGCCATTTGTAGCATCGTAGGCAGCGACTTGCACGTTCACTTTCGAATTCGCTTGAACAGTGATCTGCTTGCTGCCGAGAATTTGAATGCGTTTTGCTAGCGGTGCTTCTCCAAACACATGCACCCACTCCTTGATGGCTGGTAAGTTGTTGCCGCGTTCGACAGAAATCCTGATGCGGTTCACGATGGTCGTCGTGATGACCGGTTTGAAAAAGAGTTGTGCAAAGCCCTGTCCGTCGCTGTTGATGGTGAGATCCGTCCATTCCTTGCCGTTCGCATCAATTAAAACGCCCTTGTTCGATTCCGGCAGCTCAACGGTAAAGTTTACCGGCGCATTGACAACGGCATTCTCCCACCGGTCCGTCACCTGGATCCTTAGCAATAATGGCTGATTGGCGGTGGCGTAGATATAATTCGAGTCCGGCTGCACCAGCCTGATATGCTCCGGCGCGCCGGCATCCGTCGCCGCCGTGAAATAAAGCGGTGAGGAGGCGAGAGCAGCGCCGTTATAGGTGCTCGTCGCTCGCAGCCGATGTTGTTGCGGCGTTGTACCAAGCTGCCAGGTCACTTGTGACAAACCATTGATGGTGTTCTGCGTCATCTCCTGTACAGTGCCCGGCAAGAGCGAGCTGCTGCCCTGAGTGATTTGAAATTTTACCGGCTGCGCATCGTCGATGAGGTTGCCGTATGAATCGACGACTTTAACTCTGGGCGTGACCTGGAACGGGATGCTGCCCAATGTCGCTTGCCAGAGGCTGTCTCCGTCAAAAGCCATTTTTGCCGGATTTCCCGGTTCGGCAATGATGAGATAGTAATTCGACAAATCATAGCCGACCGCGGACATCTGCAGCGTGTCTATTTTGGCCTTTGTGCCGACCTTGTAGATCACGCTCACACGTCCCTCCGCATCCGTCGTTTTTTCGATGGATGGCCGTCCGTCCACTTGAGCATCTACGCTCTTTGCCACGAATGCGACCTTGAGCGATGCCACCGGATTGTCGTTCGCATCTCGCAACTGCGCGACGTAGGGTTCCGCAATTGTCGAAGCCACTGACCCTCGTTTATAGTCACTCGACTCTTTTTCAATGATGGTCGGCGCGCCGGGCAAAACGAGTCCCTGAAAATGAATAGGGCTGTCTTTCAATGCTGCGCCGCCGATCTGTTGTGCGCTTGCTGTGATTTCATTGAGAATGCTGGTCGTTCGCCCCATCTGGTAGGTGACACTGGCGTAACCATTTTCACTATTTGACGTCACCGTGACGGTGGAGCCCGCCGGCTCCTTAAAAACGCCGCCGCCGGCATTGACGGTAAATAAAACTGCATGGCCGGATTTGACATTGTCATATGTGTCGGTCACCTGCACAGTGAGCGTGACAAGCCCACCGGCTTTTTCAGAAAATTGCTGCGGGCTCACCCGTTTCAGCTTGGCGGCCGGACCGGCTATGGCCATGACGCTAAATTCAACGGGCGCGACATCGGGATAGTCAAGCAGCGTGACCCGCGCGCGCTGCTCACCCGCACTTTGCCCCAGCGTCATGATCGCCGCTGCGACTCCGCTTGCATCAGTGCGCGTTTCGTAAATAGCTGCGTTATTAAATTGCGATATGCCTTTTGTGACCTGGAATTTCACTCGAATATCGGCGCCAATGCCATTATCAAACGGGTCGTATATTTTGACTTTGAATGGCGCGAGCTCAGTGGATACTTCTTTTGTCTGATTCTGACCCGAGACAATTGCAATCGATTGCGGCAGTGGCGGGTCGACCGTCAGATAGAAAATTGTATGGTTTTTAGACGGCAACTGCGGTTGCTGCATGCCTTCGGCTATGATCTGATTCTCTCCTTTGATGGTGCCCGCTGTATACAAAACGCCGGCAAAGCCTTTGGCATTTGTTTGCAGGGTCACAGCGGCGCCCGATGTTGAGACGCCGGTGCGGCCGTCAAAATTGCCGTCGCCGTTGCCTGGCACAACTGAAAATCGCACCGGATAGTCGGGAATGCCATTGCCATACTGGTCCTGGATCTGAATGGTGAGAGAATCCGCAAAGGTCTTGCCGGCGCCCTGGCGCTGGTTGTCGCCGCCCAGTTTTGCCAGCTTGTACGGCTCATCCGGCAGTGCCGTGGTGGTGAACTCCATGGGAGCGCCATTCAACGTCGCATTGATGCGCACGATGTGAGCGTTGACGCCGGCGATCTTGCCGATCGTCCAGGTCACCTCAGCTATGCCGTCTGCATCGGTCGAGTCGACGATGCTTGCATAGAGGCCGTTGAGCTTGCCATCGCCGGCTGTGATCTTGAACTCGACGGGATAGTCGGAATAGGGGAGACCAGCCTGATTCAGGACCTGAACTCGCAGCGGTTCAGGAACGGGGGAATTGACTTGCACTTCAAAATGATCCTTGGTGCTCAGGCGTACGAGTTCAAAGGGGATTGTCCCGGCTGCGGCGACGCCCTTGAAAGTGATATGTTCAATATTTGCAAAATCATTGAGATAAGCATCGATCACGGTTTCCGGTTCATAGCCGAGTTTGAGTGACGCTTCGGCAACGCCGTTTTCATCCGTGTTGGCTTTGGCAACCTCGCTGCCGCTGAATCGTCCATCGCCCTTGACCACGGCGAATATGACCTGCTCGCCCTGGCGACTGTTGCCGTAGGCATCGCTCACCTGCACAGCAAAGGATTCGAGCAATTCCTTGCCGGCTTCGCCCTGAATGATCGTGGACGACTCGGCAATGAACGTCGCGGGTGTGCCGCCATTGACGCGAATGGCAGAAAATTCGACATAGTTGTACGGCGCAGGAACCGCATTGGATGTCGCTTCGATGATCACTTCTCCGGCTTGCCGGCCAAATGTTATATCTGTAGAAACAATACCTTTATTGTCTGTGACATTTGCGAATTTTGGCGTTGAGCCGCCCACTCCGCTGGGAATGAAGCCGGAATGACTGGTGAACAATATTTTATCGATGCGGGTGTCACTCTCGCGTCCCCGCAAGTAGAGGGTGTGAAATCCCTCGCTCAGAAAGATATTGCTGCTGCGCGCCTTGTTGCTCCAGACCCAATTGGTTGAGACATCAAATTCGAGCCGTGAGGCATCTTCGCCCAGTTTAGCTGGATCATCCATCGCAAAAAAGATGGAATTTGAAGTACTGCTCGGCGCATAGACGCGCAGGATGAGATCATATGTGCCCTGGCATATCCAAAAATTATATTTTGCCAGGCCCTCATTATATGTTCTCGTCGAGATATATCTGCCATTCGACGCCTCGGGATCATTGGCCGCTGACATGGGCGAATCCAGCAGACCCGATTCAGCCTCGATGTAATAGTCGCCACCAAAGTCACCGCAGACATCATCAGCGCTCAG
>JAFGJB010000242.1 GCA_016929295.1 Candidatus Zhuqueibacterota bacterium
GCAGGCAAATTCGCACCAACAGCAGCATCACCGGCACCTCAATCAGGACGCCGACGACCGTGGCCAGGGATGCGCCGGACGAGAGGCCGAACAGCATGACCGCGGTGGCGATCGCCACTTCGAAATGATTTGATGCGCCGATCATGGCCGCCGGCGCCGCATCGCGATAGTTGAGCTTGAACAGGCGCGCCAGGCCGTATCCAAGCCAGAAGATGAGATTGGTCTGGATGAACAAGGGGATCGCGATCCAGAGGATGGTCAAAGGATTCGCCAGAATCACCTCGCCCTTGAAGCTGAACAGCAGCACCAGCGTGATGAGCAGGGCGATGATGGTGATCGGCGTCAGGATGTGGAGAAATTTCTCCCTGAACCACATCTCCCCTTTCGCCTTGATGATCCATCTCCGCGACAGGTACCCTGCTGCGAGGGGCAGCGCCACATAGACGGCGATGGAGAGCAGCAGGGCCTGCCACGGCATCGGCAAGCGACCGACACCGAGCAAAAAGCCGCCGAGCACGCCATAGAGCACCAGCATGGTCAGCGAATTGATGGCGACCATGACCAGGGTGAGGCCGTCATTGCCTTTGGCCAGGTAGCTCCAGACCAGCACCATGGCGGTGCACGGCGCGATGCCCAACAAAATGCAGCCGGCCAGATAGCTGCGCCACAGCGGCACCTCGACCATTTTGACGCCTTCGGATAGTACCACAATGCCGGCACCGTGGCGCGCGCCCACCGGCAGATCGAGACCAAACGGCATTTTGACCAGATCCGTGGCCTCCGCTCCGATCAAGCTGCGGAACAGCACACCAAGGAAAAGCAGGGCAATCGCATACATGGTGAATGGTTTGATTGCCCAATTCACAAACAATGTCAATCCTACCGGCTTGCCGCTCTTTCCTGCTCGAATGACTTCTGCAAAATCAATTTTTACCATGATCGGATACATCATAAAAAACAGACAGATCGCGATGGGAATCGACACCACCGGCGCGCCGTTCACCGTGATGGCGAGGCCGTCCAGGTAGCTCGCCACGGCCGGCGCGACTTTTCCCAGCAGTATGCCGCCGACAATGCACAAGCCCACCCACAGGGACAGATATCGTTCAAAAATGTTCATGCGCTGCGTCTCCGGCACAACTTTCATACAGACCTCCGTATCGCAAATTGGCAGCATTGTGTTTTTTCTGTAAATTTTCAAAGGCAACACTTTCGAAATATGATCAATGCAAGGTTTTTCCGATAAATTAAATGACCGCCGAGATCACAGAATCCTTGGCGCGGCCTTTGGCCGCAACCAAACAATGTAACAATTACGAAAAGCTAAACGCAAAGGCGCAAAGGAACGCAGAGATTCGCAGAGAAAAATGGATGTGCTGCGATATTGTAAACCTCTCTAGATAAGCGAGGCAATGAAAAATCAATATCATTTCTTCGCGAACCTTTGTGTGCTCTGCGCCTCTGCGTCGAAAAATATTGAAAGAATATAGGTGTATTTGCCGATTGTACAAAAACTTTGCTAATGAAACACGATGTTGCTGCCTTGCAGTGCAGAGGGATGGCGCCGCATTTTTTTCTCTCTGCGTTCCTCGGCGGACTCGGCGGTTAAAATGATTTTCTTGCCAATTGCGGGAACACCTATGATCGACCCATCTCTATTTTCCGGTCAGTTTGCTATAGAGGCTGCGCAGCTTTGCTTTGTACAGCGCACGAATCTCCGCCTCGCTCTCAGCGAGCGGTTTCACCGGAATGAGATCGACGACCTCGTCATAGGACAGGCCCGAGTCGTACAGGAGCTCGACGGTGTTGCTGACCATGGCTCTCATGCCGGCTTTGCTCTCTTCTTCCGTGAGACCGAACTCCAGGCTGAGCTGGTGCAATTCCTGCAACTGCGGCCACAAATAGGTCGGTCCCATGGCGGTGAGAATGGCATAGGCTTCCAGTTTGTCCTCATCGACTTCTGGACAGTCTCCCAACGCTTTGAAAAAGTTCATGAGGGAACTCTTTTCACGCTGACCGATGTGCTTGGACAACCACACAGGATTATAGCCTCTGTTCATCAGCGTCGCGGCATTAGGGATCATGCGGGCGATCTTGCTGTAGCCGTTCAACATTACGGCGATTTTCTCCGCCTTGAAGACCGGCGCCAGTGACACTATCGCCTGGGCCTGCTGCACGGCCGCGGCGATCTCCGCCAGCACTTCCTTCATCATCGGCGGATGCACGGCCAAAAAGACGAGCTCTTGCGCCGCCGCGTCGAGGTTCGAGCCTGCAGTGACATTCAGATCAGCAAAAGTGCGAACCAGCTTGTCCATGTTTTTACGATCCGGATCACTGACCACAATGCGCTCGAAGGTCATTTTTTCATTTTGCATCGCCTGCAGCATGATACGCACGACCCTGCCGCCACCAATAAAACCAATTTTTTGCATTCTTCACTCCTTTCCCGTATCTCTCAGCCCTGTATGGCAGCTTCGGCGACGCGCACGCCGAGCTGCTGCGCGCTCTTGATGCCAAATTCATCCTTGAGGATGTCGTCGCTGCCGTCGTTCAGCAGCGTGGCGCCCTGAAACGCTGCGGCCTTGCCGCCGACTATCACGGCCTCGTGGCAGAGCATGGCCGTCTGAATCTGCTGAATGGCCAATTCCTGACC
>JAFGJB010000243.1 GCA_016929295.1 Candidatus Zhuqueibacterota bacterium
AAAATGGAAGCGGTGTTTCATCACTCCAACTGGATTGCTGATATTAATTATAACTATATCGCCGCCGTCATACCCGTCGCGCGCCTGGGGAACATCGGCCTCAACGCGACAGCCTTGAGCATGGCTGATATGGAGAGGACGACCATAGAAAATCCAGAAGGGACAGGAGAGACCTTCAGCGCCGGCAGCTATGCCTTTGGCCTGGCGTTCGCGCGCAATCTGACCGACAGATTTGCCATCGGATTCAATGTCAAATACCTGTACGAATCAATTTACCACAGTTCTGCCCAGGGCGTCGCGTTCGATATCGGCACCCTGTTCACGACCCAGTTCAATGGTTTGCGCATCGGCATGAGCATCACCAACTATGGGCCCAAGGTTCAGATGAGCGGGCGTGATATGCTGACACAAGTCGATATTGATCCGAATGTGAGCGGCAATAACGAGAACACCAACGCCTACCTGGTGACCGATCAGTTCAATCTGCCACTGATGTTCCGCGTCGGCGTGTCGATGGATGTGTTGAAAGGCGTCGGCAACAGCAATCTGATCCTGTCAGTGGACGCCGTGCATCCCAACGATGATGTGGAAAGCCTCAACATCGGCGCAGAGTACATCTTTAACGACCTGCTGGCGTTGCGAAGCGGCTACAACTCCCTGTTTGCAGCGGACGCCGAAGCCGGCCTGTCGTTTGGCGCCGGCATCCACCAGAGCATGCTGGGCAGATTAGAATTCTATCTTGATTATGCCTTTAGAGATTTCGGATTGCTCAATAATGTGCAAATGTTCACGTTGGGAATAAAGTTTTAGGCTGTATTCCCGATTAACGAGAACATTTACTCTGTTCCAACATTTCAGAAGGGGATATCATCTTGCGGGGCGGCTTGATGAGGCGATAGTTACGGACAGTCAAGTCGCCCGCAGCAATCCTTGCTACAAACTAGCAACATCGTGTTTTTTCTGCAAATTTTTTGTACATCCGGCAAATCCGCACATAATCTTCCAATATTTTTCAACGCAGGCGCAAAGAACGCAAAGATTCGCAAAGAAATGATATTGATTTTTTTTACATTGATTATCTCGAAAAGTTTTTATGCCGCGGCACATTCATTTATCTCTGCGAACCTCTGCGGCTCTTTGCGCCTTTGCGTTTAGTTTTTCGTAATTGTTCCGTTGTATGGTTGCTGCCAAAGGCCGCGCCAAGGTCCTCGGCGTTCCCTGTGGTTATATTTTTATCTTCTATGCTCAAAAACTTGAATAAAACGATTTTGCTCGTTTGTTGCGCGGAGGAAAAGTCGCGCATTGATGAAACCAGGAGCGATTTTCACTCCTTAACTCTCTTTTCTCTGCGAGGACGATGAGGGATATTCATCCCGCCCGCTCAGGTATACTTGATCCACCTGACCACCTCCGGCAACGTCGGTTTTTTGCCGTACATCAGGATGCCGACGCGGAAGATGCGGCCGGCGAACCAGATCATGCCCCACAATGACAAGCCCATGATGACGATGCTCAGGCCGATCTGCCACAAAGGGGCGGCGTCATTCAGGACGCGCGCGAACATGAGAATGGGGGTGAAAAAGGGGATGAACGACAGGATGGTCGCCAGCAGACTGTCCGGCTGATTGTTGATGAGGAACATCAAAAAGAAAGAGATGATGATCGGAAAGATCATGATCCACTGGTAGCTCTGCGCTTCGCTGTCGGTGTTCACCATGCTGCCGATCATGGCGCCGATGGTGGCGTAGAAAAAATAACCGGTCAAAAAGTAGATGCAAAAAGTGGCCAGTACCATGGGCGAGATCTCGGGCAGCGGCAGCCTGGTCATGTCCGGCGCAAACATCTGCGCCATGGTGAGGCCATAGGCGCCGATGAGCAGAAACGTCGCAATCCAGATGAGAAATTGCGTCAGACCAGTGGCGCCGATACCCAGCACCTTGCCGGCCATGAACTGCGACGGCTTGACCGACGAGATAATCACCTCGATGACGCGGGAATTTTTGTCCTCGATGATGGCGCGCACAACAAACTGGCCGTAAAGCAAGAGCATCATGTAGAGAATCATCCCCATGCCCATCGAATAGAGGAAAGAGGTTTCGGCGCGCTGCGCCGTGCTGCCTTCCTCGCCAATTTTAAAGGTAGTGACGCTGACCCAGCGATTCAGCCGGTGGACGAGCTCGCTGTCCAGCCCCGATTCCTCCAGGCGTAAATTGCGCACGATGCTGCTGACGGTTCGCTCCACCTGCTGGACGAATTCGAAATTGCCGACGTTTTTCGCATGCATTTCAAAGGTGTTGTCACTAAAAATTGTCGACGAGATGATGAGATAGGCGTTCAATTCACCCCCATTCACCCGGCCGTTCAAGCGGTGCTTTGTTGATTCGAGATCATCGTCGGTGGTCAGCATCTCAACCTGAAAGCGCTGTTCTCCTTTGTCGTTTTTGATGTCGCCGAATGACTGCGCGAGTTTCTCAGCCAGTCGTCCCGTTTGATCGATGATGGCAATTTTCTGCTGGGCGCTTTTGCCGGCGCGCGACATGAAAAAGGCGGGCATCAACATCATGGCGATCAGCATCACCGGCAGCAAAAAAGTGCCGATCAAAAAGCCCTTGGTCTTGACGCGTGTCAGATACTCGCGTTTGACGATTGTCATGACTTTCATGCCTGTCCCCCTTTCTCGACGACGTTGATAAAGATTTCATTCAGCGACGGCTCGGCCACTTGAAAGAGCTCGATCGTCACCTCCTGCAGGGCGCGCTCCAGTAGCCGCTGCGGCGTGACATTTTCCATCAGGCTGAGCTCGACATAGTTGCCATAATTATCATGCGAGGCGACGAGAGAGCGATCGTGCAAAAACGTCGCTTCTCCTGCGTAGTGCATGCGAACGCGATTCTTGCCAAAGCGCTTCTTGATGTCCGCGAGCGATCCCTGCAGCACGCTCATCCCTTCGTCGATCAGGCAAATGCCCTCGCACAGCTTCTCTGCCTGCTCCATCAGATGCGTCGAAAAAATGATGGTCGTGCCGCCGCCTTTGAGATCCAGGATGATATTTTTGAGCAGATTGGTGTTGATCGGATCGAGACCGGTGAACGGCTCATCCAGGATGATGAGCCTGGGTTCGTGCAAGATGGTGCAAATGAACTGCAGCTTTTGCTGCATGCCGCGGGAGAGCTCTTCGACTTTTTTGCTCCGCCACTCCAGCAGGTCCATTCTATCGAGCCAGCCGTGAGCGCGCTGCTGAACGCGTTTTTTTGCCACCCCCTTGATCTCGGCGAAAAATTGTATGACCTCGCTGACCAGCATCTTTTTGTACAGGCCGCGCTCTTCCGGCAGATAGCCGATCAGATCGCGCACCTTGTCCGAGTGAGTCGCACCGAGGATTTCGATGTTCCCTTGATCCGGCTTGATGATGTCCATGATCATGCGGATGGTGGTCGTCTTGCCGGCGCCGTTCGGCCCGAGCAGGCCAAATACCTGTCCCTCGTGCACGCTGAGCGTCAAATCATTGACGGCATGAACCTCGCCGTACGATTTGTGCACGTGCTCAATGTTCAGCGTTTTCACCTGTCCCTCCAGAATGAGTGTGGGTAAGTTATTGCTATTTTATAAACTTTCGATCATCAAAAATTCAGTCTGGATGATATATTTTATCCAGGATGACATTCACCGCCCTGCCGTCGTGGCCGGTGACGCCGGGATTCTGTCCCAACGAGACAGCCCGGGTGAAATCATCGATGAGGAGTTCATGCGGATTTGTCTTCAGGGCATGTTCTTCAAGACGTTCGCCGTTTTCATCGACAATGCGCAGATCACCGCTGTTCAGATTGCGGACATGCAGTGAACCACGGGTCCCATAGACTGCCAGCGTGTCTTGCGCTTCAAACGCAGCATGCGAGACAAATAGCAATCCGTGCGCGCCATTGGCAAATTCAAAAAGAGCGGTGGCGGTGTCTTCGACCTCGCGGGCAAATGATAATTGATTCACCACGCTGCGCACTTTGACGATGGGACCGAAAAGATTGAGCATAACTTCGATGCGATGACAGCCAAAGTCCATCATCGGTCCGCCACCTGACTGTTCTTTTACCAGCAACCAATATCGCGGTTCGCCGGGCAGAGCGTTAAAGTGGCTGGCGGCATTCATCTGTACCGAAACGATTTTACCAATGTCGCCGCGCGTGATGATGTTTTTGCTGCGGATGATGACGGGATAGAAATGACGATAATAGGCGATGCCGAGCTTGACGCCGTTCGCGGTTGCGGCCGCGATCATGGCATCGCACTCCCGGACGTTCAACGCCATCGGCTTTTCGCACAGGATGTGCTTGCCCGCTTCGGCGGCGGCAATCGTCTGCCCGGCGTGCAGATGCACCGGCGTAGCGATATAGACCGCATCGATGTCCGGATCGCTGACCACCTCCTGCCACTCTTTGACCCATTTGCGGGCGCCAAATTCCGCTGCGAACGCTTCTGCCTTACTATGGTCTTTCCTGTTCACTGAAACGAACTCGCACTGTTGCAGGTCGCGCAACGCCGGCGCCACGCGCCGCCTGGCAATATCGCCGCAGCCGATCAATCCCCAGTTGAGCTTTTTCATCGACTTGCCCTCTCAGTGCAGCAAGGTGATTTTGCCGGTTTTGCGATATTCTCCGATCTGCAGTCGATAAAAGTAGACGCCGCTCGGGACGCTCCGCCCCGACACCGTTGCGCCATTCCAGCGCAGCGGTCGATGCTGGCCGGCTGGCGCTGTCGTCTGAATGATGGCGCCATAACTCTGGCCCAGCAAATTGTATAAATCGACTCTGACCTGGCTTGTCTCCACCAAATCGACGATGAAGAAAAGAACGCCGTGGTCGCTATAGCTGTAAGGGTTGGGATAGAGGGAGACGAATTCGGTGGTTTCCGCCGGATCGCTGATGTTGCCGTGATAATTTGCGGCGTCCAGGGCGTTGATGAGACCAAAGCCGTAGGTGTTATCAGGCTGCGTCACTTGCGCGGCGGTCTGGATGAGGGCCTGGCGAACTTGTTTGGGTGTGAGCTGCGGGTGAGCGGAAAGGATCAGCGCCGCCGCGCCGGCGACCAAAGGACACGAAAACGAGGTGCCGTTAGCCGAGCCGAAGCCGCCGCCAGTATAGGCGACCGTGCAGCTCACGCCCATGGCGACGACCTCCGGCTTGATGCGTCCGTCACTCGTCGGGCCCCGCGAACTGAATGCGGCAATCGTGCCCGCCGAGTTGACCGCCCCGACGGCGATGACGTCAAAGCCGTCCGCCGGAGCGCCGATGTGATACCAGCTGGTGTTGCCCTCATTGCCGGCCGAGGTGACGACGACGATCCCTTTTTTGACCGCCATATCCGCCGCAATAGTGATCGGTGCTTTCTGGCCGTTCATGTCGCTGTAATCGTACCAGTCATAATAGCCAAGACTGGTGGTGATGATATCAGCGCCGTGCGCCTCGGCCCATTCGGCGGCCGCGATCCAGAAATCCTCTTCGATCTCTGTCTCGCTGCTGACGTCCTCGGTTTTCGCCAACAAAAAGCCGGCGTCAAAAGCCGGACCGATCAATTTGCCGGGGGCAAAGCCGCCGATGACAGACAACACCTGCGTGCCATGGCTGTTTTGATTGGGCGCGTCCCCCGGTTCATTATCCACATTTTCATCGTCGTTGATGAAATCGTACGTGGCGACAATGTCGATATCGGTAAAAGCCTCGTTGTCGAGATTGAAACCCGCATCCAGGACCGCGATCAGGACGCCTTCGCCCGTTATGCCGGCGCTATGTACGTCAGGCACGCCGATTTGCTCATTTTGCGTGATCGATGTGCCATAGTCAAACGAGCCGTTCCAGGTGGCACCCAGTGGCTTGGTGAGGTTTTCCGCTTCGTCGATGATCGGTTTTCTTTTCCCCTTGGCCACTTTTTTCACCTCGCGGATGAACGCAAGGGCTGCCAGATCGTGCGCCTCGCCGGCTGTCGCCTGGATGGTTACGGCGTTGAGCCATCTGGAGGTCACGACAATCTCAAATCCTCGTGCGACGATCTCGTCGATATAAGGTTGATGGACGGGGAGATCCGTCAGATCGACTAGAGGCTCGCCGCTCGTCGTCACTTTGGCGCGACGCCACTTTGCCCGCTCATCCAGCTGATCTGCCAGTCGTTGTTGCGAAGTTTTGGAGAGGTCTTTGCCTTTGTCTTTGAAAAAGAGCCAGTACTTTTCTCTCTCGGCGGCAAAGGATAGACTGGCGGCAATCACAAAAATGATCGTCATTCGAAAGGGGAAATTTCTCATCTATAATCCTTATCGTGTGACCATATAGGCATTCTTTATGTACACAGCCTCAACCGGCACAGACTTTTCGCCGAACCGGCTCGTTCGGGTCTGAACCTTGCCGATCGCTTTGACGTCAGCCAGACCGCCGACGACTTTGCCAAAGACGGTATATTGGCCATCCAGACCGCGCGTTCCTTCGCGGGAGAGGCAGATAAAAAACTGCGATCCGGCGCTGTTCGGATCTTGCGCGCGCGCCATGGACAGGATGCCCAGATCGTGCGGAATGCCGTTGAACTCGGCCGGCAGATTGTAACCGGGATCGCCTGTGCCATCGTTGTCCGGATTATCATCGCGTGTCAGCAAATCGCCGCCCTGAATCATAAAGCCGTCAATAATGCGGTGAAAACGAGTGCCGTTGTAATAACCAGCTGTGACTAAACGCTTGAAGCCTTTGCTATGTTCCGGGGCAATATCGCTGTAAAATGCAATGGCAATGGTTCCCATGCTGGTTTCGAGCAGTGCGATTTCGTTGGTCCCGACCTGATCGACCACGGTTTTGGCGACCTTGGCAAGAATAGCATCTATCTCGGCTGAAGACAGGACAGCCGTCGGATCGTTATTTTGATCGCCGGCCGCAGATTTTGCTTTTTCTAAAAGCTCGGCCACCTGGATCTCTGTCAGCGGGGCAAATTTTTTGTCTTCGGTCAAGGCCGGTTTTTGCGGCTGTTCCACGGGCGGTTCTTCCTTTCTGCTGCATGAAAAAATGATGACGAGTGACAAGATGAATAATGCTGATAACCTGCGCATCTGAAACTCCTGATTTAGGGTTAAAAGTAGTCTATTTTCAAAATTTAACAATTTGAACAACAGTTGCAAAGCGAAATAACAGAATCGTGAATCTTTCATCTGCTCAATTCATCTCATTTAAAATTGTTGAACCAGGAAAAGGAACAAAAAATGAATCTTGAAGTAAAATTTCCAGGCGGGCTTGCTGTGGATGCTCAATACGGCCCATTCAATATATCGACCAATCAGGATGGCACGGCGCCGCCGCCGTTTGCGCTTTTTCTGGCATCCATAGGCACGTGCGCCGGCATCTATGTGCTTGGCTTTTGTCAGCAGCGCGGCTTGCCCACGGAGGGACTGCGCATCGAACAAAAAATGGTGACCGATCCGTTGACGAGAATGATCGCCAAAGTGACGCTTGATATTCATTTGCCCGCCGGATTTCCCGAAAAATATAAGGAAGCGATCGTCCGATCTGCCGATCAGTGCGCCGTTAAAAAGCACATGGTCTCGCCGCCGCAATTCGAGATCAACAGCGTCATTGCTCCTTCATAGGAGCGGAGAAATTCCTGATTTATTTGCACAAATCAAGACTAAAAAAATATAACCAAAGCGCAGGAGAAACGTCATGATATCATCAGCAATGGAAAAAGCCCTGAACGATCAAATCAACAAAGAGCTCTACTCCGCCTATTATTACTATGCCATGGCCGCCTATCTTGATGTTGAGGGATTTGAAGGCATGGCGAATTTTATGAAAGCCCAGGCTATGGAAGAGACGGCCCATGCACAAAAATTTTACGATTATGTGAACGAGCAAGGTGGCCGGGTGATCCTGGAAGCCATTGACAAGCCGCCGGCTGAATATGACAGTCCGAAACATATTTTTGAGCTTGGGCTTGAGCACGAAAAATTTGTCACCAGCCGCATACACAGTCTGGTCAGTCTGGCGCTTGATGAAAAAGATTATGCCACAAAACAATTTTTGGACTGGTTTGTCAAAGAACAGGTCGAAGAAGAAGCGACCATGGACAACATCCTCAATAAATTCAAAATGATCGGCAGCGGCGGTCATGGTCTTTACATGCTAGATGCCAAACTCGGAGAACGCAAGCCGGCATCTTCTGAAAGCGACGAGGATTAAGTCATACGCTGTAGAATTCACTTGGAATTGAGCTAATTTTGCTTTATATATATAAAGTTCCTTAAGTGACAAGGCCTGCAGGTTCAGGAGATCAAAGCGACCATATTTTCACTGTTCTTTGTCACTGCCATCAAAAAAATTGGTTGAATGCCGGAGAAAAATCTTGAGCCCAGGCCAAAATAAAAACCAACAGCAATGTTGGGGGAGGTTTTAGATGGCAGAAGATATCCAAAAAACAAGGGATTTTGAAGCCATCGCTTTTCAGTATATGGATTCGCTCTACAGCACCGCTCTTCGATTCACGCGGAATACTGAAGAGGCCGAAGATCTTGTTCAGGACACGTACTTGAGAGCCTATCGATTTTTCGATAAATTCCAAGAGGGAACCAATTTTAAAGCGTGGATTTTCAAGATCCTGACAAACACCTTCATCAACAAGTACCGGAAAAAAACGCGTACACCGCAACAGGTGCAGCTCGATAAAGTGGCATATGGATTGGAAAATGAAGAGCCCCCGGAACGAGTCGGCGAGTGGAGCGGTTTTGATGAATCAAAGTACGACGAGCTATTTGACGATGACATTGCATCCGCTCTTTCACAGCTGTCGGAAGATTTCCGCATGGTCGTGTTATTAGCGGACATTGAGGGATTTTCCTACAAAGAAATTGCCGAGATCATCGGCCGTCCGAGCGGTACGGTCATGAGCCGCCTGTTCCGCGGTCGACGAATGCTGCAACGCATTTTGGATAAATACGCGCGTCGTGAAGGATATATCAGCCAGATAGTCTAAAAAGCAATCAGAATGACAGTGAAAAAAAGCCTCGACAGCAAGTCGGGGCTTTTCTATTTTCACGCGAACGCCACCGCCGCATCAATTTCAAACAGCAGATCGGCACGGCACACATCGGCAATCAGAAGAATGGCCGGAAAATCGGGGACGCCAAATTCATCGGCGACGCGCCAGTATGTCTCCAGATCCTTCCCCTCTTTGAGAAAGACCGTGGCTTCATTGATATCCCCCAGGCTAGCCCCTTCTTTGTCAATCAACGCTTGCACGACATGAAATGTCTTACGAATTTGCTCCCGCACATCGTCGGTAAAGGCGGTTTTGCCATGTTCATCAATGGATGCTGTGCCGGATAACAGGATGTGCGTGACATCCGCTTCTTTCAATGTCATGGCACGCGAAAAGGCGGAACCATAGCGATAGGGTGACTTTTGCTGCACACCGGATGAGTGCGTAATCGTGATATTGCGCGAATCGGGCGCCACCGCAAAAACGTCCATTGTGCTCGCCGCACCATGCGGATTTTCGCCCAGGATGCCCGTGCTGGCCGGCAGATAGATTTGCTCGGCTTCGGTATTCTCCTTCTCGGACAATCCGAGCAGGCCATACTCGGTGAATCGCGCATTGCGGGCGCGGTTGAACTCTCCATACCAATCGAGGATTTTCGAAAGATAAATCCAGGTGCGCAGCACATTTTTAAAGCTCGCGCCATTCTGCTGCAATATCTTTTGCGTTCGGTCAAACATTTCACAAGACTCATGATAGCGATCAGCCGTGTCGCTCTCTCCATACATATTCTGCACAATTTGAAATGATGCACCATTGCGCACCCAGCTTTTGCCGACAGGAAAATCTCCTTCATAGATTGTACGGACGCTGTCACCCGCTCTGTTCGGTCTGAATGCCCGCATCTGCACACCGGCCAGACCACGCCCGTGCGCCGGATGACCTTGAATGAATGTCAAAGGAGAACTCGCGTCCAGACCGTGCGCCCGCAGCGCCGCAGCGCGCGCAGCAATGATCTGATGGTGATATTGCAGACTGGCGAAAATCCGCTCGTGAATGATCTCATAACCATCCCTCACCAGCCTGCCGAGCAATTCCGTATAGAGGCGCTCGGTCAGCAGATGACTCTGCTCCGTTTGCCGGGTGACAGCGGCGGAAAGATAGAGCTGATCGCCACCCAGAACGGTTGAGTATATTTTAAAAGCTTCAAAATTGGTCGTTTCCCGGTTGTTCGCTCGCCTCATCACTTTATCCTTCATTCTGGCTCCGATTTTTATCCTTTGGGACGTGCTTTGTAGAGTGCATCGATCTCCTCATTGTCCCTTTGTGGCCGAGGCGAAACGCGCGGGTCCAGCCGGGCACGCCTGGTATGATTCTGGTCATTGGCAATTCTGACGAGCTCATGCGCGGTGACATCGACAGGACCGTTGACAAGTTCTGGCACATTATAATTTATAATAAAAGTCGCATAAAATTCGGGATCCTTCTGCGGCAGGAGAAAGGGTTTATGCACGTCGCCATTTTGGTCAATATAGGCGAAAAACGGCCGTCCTAACAGTCCGTCTCGCCGTTTGCTGGTGAAGACAAACCAGCGGCTATTGCTCGACCAGCTGTGAAAGCTGTCGGTTTCATCACTGTTGATGGTGAGTCTCCGATACTCACCCGATGCAATATCGAAAAGATAGAGATCACTATGATCGTGGTAGATCGGAAAACTGCCATATCTAGCCATGGTGAAAAGTACATATTTGCCATCGGGTGACGGCCGCGGCAATATTGCGCTCGCGGTGGTTTTTTGCGCCGGCACTATCACTTCAGCATGCCCCCATTCATCGCTTTCAATGTCATAGTCGGCGCGCATGAGATCGTAGCGGATGTGATCGTAGGACAAGTCTTGCGTCTGTTCATCGATGTACTCTTCCAACGGTTGTGCGGCGCAGAAATAGAGATGGCGGCCGTCCGCTGACCACGCCGGAAAAGTCTCCATGCGATTGATATCCGCGATAGGCGGCGCCGTCGAGATGACATTCGTCTCCACGTCGTATACAAACAGGTCGGATGTGCGGTCGAGGACGTCGCGACTCTCACCAACTGAATGGTAAAACATGGTGAGTGAATTGACCGAGAAGGCTATCTTTTTGCCGTTCGGATGCCACGATGGATAGGCGCCGCCGGCGTTAAATTCGGTCTTTAAATTGACTTTGCTCCATTTTCCGTCGACAGAAATGTAGGTCCCCGAGCCGGCGCCGACGCGCATGTGAAAGACCATATTGTCCGGATCATTTGCGCAGAAATTGTGGCAGTTCATGCAATTGCCGTCGGTCATTTTATTGGTGATAATGGCTTTTTCTTCAAAGCTTTGCAGATTGCGCTGGTAAATTCCCATTTTGGTCCAGTATTTAAAGGCCGGATTGATCAGACGATAGACAAGATGACTGTCAATAGTCTCGTCTGCGACGCGATTGCTGAACGACTCATACTTGCACCACTGTCCCGATTTTTTGATATAAATATCATAGCGTATGTCCTGGCCGCGATGAATGAAAAGAAAATGGCGCCACTTTTTGAGAGGAAAGCGGATGTCGCCATTTCTGCTCGTCACGATGATGGGCTTGGCGTCGTTGCCGGACAGTCGAACAAGAAAGCGTTCGCCGTTTTCCTGAATGCGAAAATTGAGCGGGGCAATGTTCGGCGGCAAGACAATGTCCATATAATCGGGATCGATGGTAGCCCGTGACGCCACGACGCCTGCTTTATCGTCGATGAGCTGAGCCTGCTGGCAGGCTGCGATGAGAGCGCTCAGAATGATCAAAATGATCGCAATGTGGCTTTTCAATAACATCTAACCTCCGCCGGCGCCCTGCAGGCCCTGGCCGATGTGTATAACCATATAGCACCAAAAGGTGTCGCCAAAATTTCTGGCCACTTCCCGCTGCGCTTTTTCCTTGTTGGCTCTGTTGCTCGCCATCGCGGCATGAAACGCGCGAAAGCGCTGCAGAGTTTCAGGTGAAAAATTCTTTTCGTCGATCGTCAGACCATGGTCCTGCACCTGTGACGTATAAATGAGCACGGCTTCCTGATAATGGCGCGGCAGCGGTTGTGTCAAGTCCACAAGCCGAACGAAACGAGACAACTTTTTTGTGAGCAACAACGCTGCCATCAAATAATCATGGGCCATCTTGTTCTGCGGGTTGGCTTGCAGCAATCTGGGCAGATCGGGCAGCGGATTATTGACAAAGGAGAGAAAATTCTCACTCACCACGTTCTTGAGTAACGGAGCGATTGCCGGATCATTTTTTATTTCTTCACTATTGTGCAGATAATGCTCGTACTGTTGCGCCCACCTGCGCAATGGGAGTGTCTTTTTTAATTTGGTCAAATATGGCCGAGCGGCGTCCAGCTGTCCGTAGAGCAGGTAGATGATCGCCAATCGCTGTAAATTCCAGGCGGTCTCGCCAATGACGGACACCGCCTCGTGCGCCCAATGTTTTGCTTCATTATAATGGCCCAGATCAAAATAGATGTCGCTGCGAATGAGCGGCGTGGATATCGTCGCATCATCTGCGGGAAATAATCCTTCCAGGCCGAAATCCTGGGGATAGGAAAAGAGTCGGTTGCCCAATTGTCCCGTGTGGCCTAATGCGCGATTGATGAGAGAGACGATCTGCGGCGTATTGGGATAGGGCTTTTCACACTGGACCAACAGCTTGTGCCACTCGCCGCTGCGCCCGTAACAGGTTATTTGCCAGTAGCTTTTTTCAATCTTTTTTAAAGACAGAAGCGGAATGGTGAAAAAGAGCGTCAGCACAAGCATGGATTGAAAAATCCATATTGGTTTTGTGGGCGATAGGATGGCCGGTTTTAGCCGTGCCGTCAAAAGGAGCAGCAGGGAGAAAACCGGGGCGGACAGATAGATCAAAATGATTATGGCGCTGTGAGAGTCGGGGAAAGCCGGCTGCCAGAAGGCATCGTGCAATCGCACCATAAACAACCTCGATGCGGAAATATATGGGATGGAGATGGATACGAGTATGATGAGGATGGCGAGAAGAAAATCTCTTTTATGTAAAAGCTCAAACAAAACAGCGAACAATCCAAAAAGGAGAAAAGCGGCTCCGGTGGCATAATAGAGGAGCGGTCCGAGAATGAGCAGAAAAAGAATTCGCACAACTCTGCGCTGCGCCGACATGTAAATCGCGGCGAACAGCAGCGCAACAAGAAGAACAAGATCCACGACAAGAGAATGAGTATAGTCATTATGGGCCAGCAGGACAAACATCAGCGGCACAAGCGCTAAAGCCGATGGATCAAACTGTATTGTTTTTTTCATGACCTGACGAAGAAGGACGAATAGCAGCATAAAAATGACCGAGATCATCGCCGCACCGGCCCATGGTGTGTAGGTGAATTGCGCCAATAAGGCGGAAACGTATTCCAGCATCCCCCCTGGATATTGCAGAAATTCTCTGAAAAAATAACGATCAAAGAAGAACACCGGCTCCTGCGCAGTGAAATAGAGCACTGGATTGATCACATATCTGAAATAAAACAGGCAACCGACGCCGGCGCATGTTGTGAGCGCAGCAAGTTTTTGCATAGGAACTTTTGCCATAATCTTTAATATATTGAATATTAAGCCATGGTACAAACTCTTTCATCTCAAAGTGAACGTGGACGAACGGTGCTCGGTGGAATCAAGCAGATCAACCGCCGGCGCCCCGATCCGCTCAGCCGCGTGACAGGACGGCCGTTGCCACGAGATGGCTAAGAGACGTTGGCGGCGTCGCATCGGTCAGATCATCGGCGGGAACAGATGAATCGCCAGACCTTTCCACCCATAAAGTGAGGACTGGGATTTTTTACAGGCGCTGCGGATGGTTAGATAAGCTTGAGCACGAACGGCACTCGTCCGCTCTATTTTTGCAGATTATCAGATGACGCTGGATTTGGTCTGGCCGATGTGGAAGCTGCATCGCCCTGCTTCATGGAGCAACGGCCGTCGAAAATAGCACCCTCATCAATGACAAGCTTGCTGGTCCTCATTTCGCCGTGAAATTCCGCTTTGATTTCAAGGACAATTTTGTCTTTTATTTTTGCTGTGCCGTTTATTTTACCGCCGACAATGAGCATTTTCGCCTCAATATTGCCGTTTATATTTCCCTCTTTACCGACAATGAGTGCATCCGTTGTAATGATATCGCCGGTAAATTTGCCATCAACGCGCAGCGTATGCTCAACTTTTAACTTGCCTTCGAAGACAGATCCTTTGCCAAGAATCGTGCTCAATTCGCCTGTTTTTTCATTGCCTTTCATAGTCGTCTTCCGTTTCGATTTGATATTTTAAATGTTTGAAAATGCCAAAATAAACTCTTTCGGATCATAGGATACACCGTCCTTCCAGATTTCGAAATGCAGGTGCGGTGCGGAGCTGATGCCTGTTGATCCCAGCATGGCAATGGCGTCGCCTTTTTCCACAAAGGAACCTCGTGGCAGCAGACACCGTTGGTTATGGCCATAATAAGTGTAGAAACCATTGCCGTGGTAGATGATCATGAGATTGCCGAGATCAAAAGTCCATCCGGAAAAAATGACGACCCCGTCAGCAGATGCCCTGACCATGTCGCCCATATTGCCGGCGATGTCGATGCCGCGATGCTGGGATGTTCCAACGTTGGTTTTATTTTCATAGTCCGCGCTGAGCACTCCATCGACGGGCAGCAATGTCGGGACGCTTTTCACATAGTCATGCAACGGGCTGGCGGAATTTTTTATCAGGAAATTGTATTTGCCCAATTCTGTTTCCGCTCTTTGAACTCGTTGATCCATGCGTCCATAGTCCGGCAAATAGTTGACCGTTCTATCTTCTTCGGGAATGAGGATTTCGGTGGCTGCTTTCTTGCCGTTGAGAGATCCCAGTCCAAGAGCATTTCTTATTTTGTCATGCCCGGTCTCCAGAACCTCAAACTCTGCCATCAGCGCATTGAGTTTAGCCATGTTCTCTTCAAGCTGGCGGTTGACTGTGAAGAGTTTTTTGTTCTTGTCGCGCAGCCTGAAAAATTGGCCGTAAAAGACCAGTCCGCCGATGAGGTGAATAACCAAAATGACAGCTACAATTTTCAAAATGTTGACAGCCCGCATGGAGAGATCGAATGCTATCGGTTCATCCTTGTCATCAGGAATGACCAGCACGCGGTAAAGCTGTCGATGTCTCTTTTTTTTTGTCATAATAAACCACCTTCATTACTCGCCCAAAATCGTGTTGACGATGCGATCCAGATCATCATCATCATAATAGTCAATTTCAATGGAACCACCTGTTGCTTTGGGTTTCAGTTTGACCTTGGTCGTCAAGGCTTTCCGCAGTCGATCTTCAGCATCCTTCACATAGGCGGACAAGCGAGTGGTCTCTTGCGTATCGGTCTTTTTCCTCGGCTCGCCAAGTTTTTTTACCGCCTGTTCAACCTGCCGAACCGACAAACTGGCCGCAATAATTTTTTTCCACAAAGTCAACTGATGTTCGGTATCAGTGACAGACAAAAGTGCACGCGCATGCCCCATTGACAGATCACCTTTTTGCGCACTCTCCTGTATCTGTCTTGGCAACTTGAGCAGACGCAGGAAATTTGCCACAGTCGCGCGATCCTTGCCGACTTTATGCGCCACTTGCTCCTGCGTCAGGTGACACTCTTCAATGAGCCGACGATAGCCGTTGGCAATGTCGATAGGATTGAGATCCTCACGGTGAATGTTCTCAATGATGGATAATTCCATCATCTCCGCATCGGTTGTAATGTCCAGAACATAGGCGGGTATTTCGTTTATACCGAGATCGCGGACACAGCGGAATCGTCTTTCGCCGGCGATGATCTGATAGCCATCCTCATGGCGGCGCACCGTTATCGGTTGGACGATGCCCTTTTCAGCGATAGAATTCGCCAGCTCTGCGAGCTTTTCAGCATCAAATACTTCACGAGGTTGGAACGGATTGGGCGCAATTCGATTGATGCGAATGAACTGAATGCTGTCTTTTCTTTCTTGACTTTCAGCAGCAATATCAGGAATTAACGCTGACAGTCCCCTCCCCAGCGCTTTCCTGTTCGTCATTTTTCAATATTTCCTCGGCCAAAGCCATATAATGTTCAGCTCCTTTTGAGACAACGTCATATAAAATGATCGGTTTGCCGAAACTCGGCGCCTCACTCAGTCGTACGTTTCGAAAGATGACAGAGTCGAACACCCGGCCATCAAAATATTTTCTCACATCCGCCGCGACCTGGCGTGACAAATTGAGACGGGAATCGTACATTGTCAACAAGACGCCCTCAATTTCCAGCGTTTCATTGAGATGCTTCTGCACCAGTCGGATGGTGTTGAGCAGCTGTCCCAGGCCTTCGAGAGCATAATATTCGCATTGAATGGGCATCAGAACCGAATCGGAAGCCGTCAATGCATTGATGGTCAGCAGACCCAAAGAGGGAGGACAATCGATGATGAGGTACTTGAATTTATCCGTTATGCCCTCGAGAGCGTGCGACAATTTGTACTCTCGTGATATCGCGGAGACCAGCTCCACTTCAGCACCAACCAGATTGATGGAAGATGGCAGCAGTTTCAGATACTCCAACTCCGTGTCGATGATGAGATCATTGACATCATGTTCATTAATCAATGCATCATAGACCGTTTTGTCCAGTGTTCGCGAATCGACACCCACGCCGCTGCAGCTGTTTGCCTGCGGATCCATGTCAATGAGCAACGTGGAATATTCGGCCACCGCCAAACAGGCCGCCAAATTCACCGCCGTCGTCGTCTTGCCGACACCACCTTTTTGATTCGCAATCGAAATGACCTTGCCCATTCTCGGGCATCCTCCATCATAGAAAAATCCAATAAATATAACTTGAATGCATTTCAAAATCAATAGAAAGTTTGAAGCAGCTGACGCTGAAACGCTTGTTTAACCTTGACAATTTTTTAAAAATCAGCTATTTTGAGTAGCCGGAACTGCGATGCGAACGGAGTCGAATACCTTAACGGATAGGATGCGATTATGAAATGGTTCAACAGCGTCATTATTTTTTTTATGCCTCTTGTTCCGAAACCTGTCGTGCGGCTTTTCTCTAAAAGATATGTCGCAGGGGACAAACTGGATGATGCGGTCAAGACGGTTCGAGAGCTAAACAGCAATAATATCATGGCCACGCTGGATGTCCTCGGAGAAAGCACAACCGATGAAAAAGAGACCTATTTGTATGTCGAAGAATATCTGCGCGTGCTGCACACCATCGAGAGCGAAAATTTGAACTGCAATGTTTCCCTGAAACCAACCCAACTCGGGATGCTCATCGATAAAGAGCTGGCTCTCTCCAATATCAGACGGATTGTCCAGGAAGCAAAAAAATACGACAATTTTGTTCGCATCGATATGGAGAATACGAGCTGTACAACAGCGACGATCGATATCTACGCGCGCTTGCGCAGTGAATTTGATAACGTCGGAATTGTGCTGCAAGCCTATTTACGCCGCAGTATCGATGATCTGGTCAAATTGGCGCAGCAGCCGAGCAATTTTCGCTTGTGCAAAGGCATCTATATTGAGCCGCGCGAGCTCGCCTATAAGGATCCGCATCTCATCAACGAGAATTTTGCCTTTCTGCTGGAAACAGCGCTGCAAGCCGGCAGGTATGTCGGCATCGCCACGCATGATGAAAAGGTGGTCTGGCACGCGCTGCGCATCATTGAACAACTCGGCCTCAAGCGTGATGACTATGAATTTCAAATGCTCCTCGGCGTCGATGAGCAGTTACGGCACATTTTGGTCAAGGCCGGGCATCGCTTGCGCGTTTATGTGCCGTATGGCAAGCAGTGGTACCAGTATGTGATGCGTCGCCTGAAAGAAAATCCGCAAATCGCCATTTATGTATTGAAAGCACTATTTAAAAAATGAGGAGTTCAAGCATGAAAACAACAATGATCACCGGCATCCTTCTCGTTCTGCTGGGAATTCTATTCCTGGGACCGACATTTGGTCTCTTCACATTGGCCAATATTTGGCCGACGATATTATTGCTCGTCGGCGTCGGATTCTTCATGGCTTTTTTCGCCGCACCCAAACTTTACGGTCTGCTGATGCCGGGAGCAGTGCTCTTGATTTCCAGCGTCCCTCTGCTCATATGCGCTCTATCGGGTGACTGGCGTCAAATGTCCCAACTCTGGCCAATTTTCATCCTCTCAATTTCCATAGGCTTTTTTCTCATGTATTTTTTGGGCAAGCGGCAGAACGGCCTCTTCATTCCGGCACTCGTTCTATTGGCTGTCGGAATCATTTCGTTTCTGATATTCAATTATATAAAGTATGTTTTTCCCATTCTCTTTTTAGCCGCCGGGCTCATCCTCATTTTTGGCAGTCTCATATCAAGACGAAAAGCCAAAAGCGCCACATGATGGCCTGGCGGCCCAGGCCGATGGCTGTCCTGGTGATAAAATGAAAGCGAGTTGCAAAGCATGTCGGATAGAATGAAAACTCTGGTGGAGACGCTGAACTATCACAACCGTCGCTACTACGTCCTCGATGATCCGGAAATTTCGGACGCCGATTATGATCGCCTCATGCGTGAATTGCTGGCGCTGGAAAGAAAATATCCTGAACTCATCCTGCCGGAATCGCCGACCCAGCGGGTTGGCGGAGGACGAGCAGATCTGTTCGAGCCAGTCACCCACGCGCTTCCCATGTTAAGTCTGGATAACTCGCTCAATGAAGAGGAAATCGCCGAATTTGATGAACGCACGAGGCGCACTTTGGGCGATGGGCACGATATAGAGTATGTCTGCGAGCCGAAACTCGATGGTCTGGCCGTTGAGCTGGTGTACGAAAACGGCTTCCTGACTATCGCCTCGACGCGCGGTGATGGCGCCGTCGGCGAAAACGTCACGCAGAACATCCGCACCATCAAAAGCATCCCGCTCAAGCTTGCAGCTGTCGATGGACAGACGCCGCAGCGTCTCGATGTGCGCGCAGAAGTCATTTTAGGAATTCTCGAGTTCACCGAGCTGAACAGGCAACGCGAGGATGGCGGGGAAGCGACCTTTGCCAATCCGCGCAATGCGGCGGCGGGTTCGTTGCGGCAGCTTGATCCGACGATCACCGCTTCCCGACCGCTGGATATCTATTGCTACGGCGTCGGCCACTATGCCGGCATCACCTTCACCTCGCAATGGCATGTGCTGCAGATATTCAAGCAGCTGGGATTGAAGACGAATCCCCTGATCCAAAAAGTTGTTGGCATTGAGCAGGTGAAAAAGTACCATCAGCAGATGATGGAGCGACGCACGACGCTGCCATACGATATCGATGGCATCGTCGTCAAGGTGAATGATTTACAGCGGCAGAGGCTGCTGGGCATAAAGGCAAAAAGCCCGCGCTGGGCGATCGCCTACAAATTTCCGCCGCGTCAGGAAATCACCCGAATCACCGACATCATCGCGCAGGTCGGGCGCACGGGTGTCCTGACGCCGGTCGCCATCATGAGTCCCGTCAACGTCGGCGGCGTCGAGGTGAGTCGCGCCACATTGCATAACCAGGATGAAATTGACCGCAAGGATATTCGCATCGGCGACTGGGTTGTCATCGAGCGTGCCGGCGATGTCATCCCCAAAGTGGTTAAGGTGATTGATTCGAGACGCACGGGCCAGGAGGCGAAATATTCGCTGCCCCGCACCTGCCCGGCATGCGGCAGCCAAACCATTCGGATCGAGGGCGAAGCAGCGCAGCGGTGCATCAATCTCTCCTGTCCCGCGCAAACCAAGGAACGTATCTATCACTTTGCCTCCAAAGGCGCCATGGATATCGACGGCCTCGGCAGCAAGCTGGTCGATCAGCTTGTTGAAAAAGGTTATATCAAAGATGTCGCCGATATATATTTTCTCAAAAAAGCGACCCTCGTCAATCTGCAACGAATGGCCGACAAGTCGGCTGAAAATCTGCTCAATGCCATTCATGAAAGCAAAAGCAGGTCGCTGGATCGAGTTTTGTTTGCGCTCGGCATCCGCTTTGTCGGCGAACATGTCGCCAAAGTGCTGGTCCGTGCGTTCAAGAGCATCGACAGGCTGGCCACAGCATCCAGGGAGGAGCTGATGGCCATCCATGAAATCGGACCACAAGTGGCGCAGAGCGTGGTGGATTTTTTTGCCGCGGAGCACAATCTCAAGGTCATCGAGCGCCTCCGCCAGGGCGGCGTTGAGATGAGACCGCCCCAGGAATCCGCAAAAATATTGGCGGGCAAAACCCTGGTTTTCACCGGAGCACTGCGGACATTGACGCGGCAACAGGCGCGCACTCTCACCGAAGAGCTCGGCGGTCGCGCTGCATCTTCTGTCAGCAAAAACACCGATTTCGTCGTCCTCGGCGAAGACGCCGGCGCCAAAGCCGCCAAGGCCCGCGAACTGGGGGTGCCGCTGCTTTCGGAAGAAGAGTTCAGAAAAATGGCGGGATTGAACTAGTGTCTTTTTGCAACCGACATATCTGCCCTGTGCCGATCTCCCTGTTCTTCCTCCTGCTCCTTCACTGCGCCGGCACGACATCGAACGAGAGAGACACGCTCAGCTTCATTACGATCGAAGAAGAGCTCAGCCTGGGGGAAGAGCTCAATTCTTTCACGGTCAAACATCTGAACATCATTCGCAACAGTCAGCTGAACAGTTTTTTGGACGACATGGCCGAGAGAATTGGCGCGGTATCGCACTGGCGAGGCCTCGATTACGCCGTCTTTATCATCAATCAACAGGATATCAATCACTTTTCTCTGCCCGGCGGCAATATATTCATCTTTCGTGGTCTGCTTGAACAAGCTCTGAATGCCGACGAAATCGCATCCATCATTGCGCACGAAATCGTGCATTTGTCCCAGCGAGATGCCGTGGCGCAACTCGGAAAAAAATACAGCTATTCTTTTGCTGCTCAACAGGTTATCGGTGAGAATCCCGAGATTGCCGAACATATCATCATGTCACTGTATCGAAAGGACACTATACTCGATTATCCGCAGGAGCAGGAGACCGCCGCGGACAAGACAGCGTTGCGGTATACGCTGGATGCGGGATATGATCCGCGCGGGATGATCACTATATTGGAAAAAATGAAAGAGGTCGAAAGACAACAACCGCAGCGCCTCGAACTCCTGCGCATGACGCACGCCTCCACATCCTCCCGCCTGCGACGAATTCAGAAGGAAGCGCGCAAACTCGCCATTGATCCAGCACGCTTTCATGATGATACCGAGCACTTTTCCTTTTTAAAGACTACTCTCGCCAAAATTCCTCAATAACTCACTATCTCTGGCTTTATAGTTGCTGTCTCTTCCCCTGAAGTGGAGAAGGATAATCTCGTTCTCTTTCTTTCTCTTCGGGAGTGTGCTTTTTTTCTGGCAACACGGGTCAGGTTCCACGATGAGGTGATATTTTTGTTTTAAAATATTAAATAACAAAATATTACACCCAAACAGGATCGCCAGTGAAAAGAGAAGGAATTGGCATTTTACTGCTGTTAGCTCATATCTCGCTCGCCCGCGCAGTGACAAACCTGTGCATCAATGACACATCCGACCATACGATTGGAACGGTTCCGGCAAAAATTGTACTATCGTGCGATATTGCCTCAGTTGGAAACAGTTTGGTATGTGAGATTTTTGTCGACATGAACGGCAACCAGCTGATCGATCTGTCCGACGAACGAATTCGGTATTTAAATTTTGTCGATGGCCTTGGCTGGATTCATGATGGCGAACTGGCCGAAAACGGCATTCCCGGTGATGAAACGGCACGGGACGGCCACATTCGTTCGACCTTGCAGTTCAGCGAGCATTTACGGCCCTACAGTCCGCAAACCTGGATCGTTCGCATGACGGATCAGGATCACAGTTCTGCTTGTGCCCTGCTGCGTTGGGACCTCGCTCTCTCCCCGGCGCGCGTGACCGGGACGGTGCGAGATGCTGAGGCGAACGAGTCGTTGCCACATGTGCTCGTCCATTTTAGAGATGCGCGCTATCCCGAAATCGAACGCCTGGCCATAACCGATGGGGAAGGAAATTTCGTCATTCAGCTGACCAGCGGCGACTGGCAGGTTTTCACCAGCCATCCCGAGCAGAAACACTACAAACGCACGGCGGCGCGCATCAAAGTGACGGATGAGAAGAACGCACCTCTCGATCTCCGCGTCAGTCGCTACGATGCCTATATTGATGGTTGCGTTCGTTTTGAAAACCATTCTCCGGCCGAAAATATAACTGTCGCGCTGCAAAATATCGCTACGCTCGAGTTTTACAATATCCGCACGGATCAGCATGGTCACTTTAAGGTCGGAGTTGAACCGGGCTGCTATGTCGTCACAACCAGTCAGTACTATTCAAGATACCTGGGCAACAGTCACTGGCCGGATGGATTTTTCGCCGAGCCCGCTGTAGACACGCTGATCATTCAAAACGACCAGGTCATTTCCGAGGACATCACCCTCATTCGCTATCCGGCTGCAATTCGCGGCCACTGTCTGCTGCAGGGCGCACCTCTCGGCGATGTTCTCGTCCAGGGCGTTGCCATCGATCCGCGGACAAAGAGACAGAAGCTTTACCAGACATTTTCCAAATCAGACGGCAGCTATGAGCTGGGGATTTTTCCACATGAAATAAAATCGGTCATTGCGCAGAAAGAAGGATTTATCGCAGCGCCTGCTGTATTTCAAAAGATCGAAATGAATGAGAAAGAGACAGTTGAAAATTACAATTTTCAGTTCATCAAGCAGACGGGGCTGATGAAACTGAGCGGTTTTGTCTATGATCCGTCCGAACAACCGTTGGAGGACGTTTATGTTGTTGCCTATAATATTTGGGAAGATAGTCCGGACGGCCATCTCGTGACGCAAACGAATGAAAACGGATACTACTGCTTTGACCTCAAGGTGGATGGCGATTGGCAAATTGGCGCTTACCGGGAGGGGGCGAACATTCAGCCGGAAATTTACTACAAATTCATGTCGCCGGGCCTGCAATATGATCGGTTGAATTTTCACGTCTCCGAAGATAAAATCGCCATCGGCAGCGGCCAACTCCAGCTGGCAGATTTCAATTTTATGCCGCATTTCCCCAACCCCTTTTTCAAGGAAACAGTGATCGATTTCGTCCTCCCCAAATCGAGTCATACACAAATAAAGCTTCTCAGCATCGACGGTGATGAATTGACGACGCTCCTGGATCACAACCTGTCAAGTGGATACCAAAAATTCAGCTGGAACGGCGCCGATCGAGCCGGCAATCTTTTTGCCAACGGCATTTATCTGTGCCGAATCGAATCGCACGAGCATACCAGCATTTTGCCGATCACATTGTTGCGCTGACGCGCCCTAAAGAGCCTCTTGTCGCGACAACGAGAGGAGGCCTTTTTCTATTTACATCCTCACACAAAATTTTTCTAATGCGGAGAATTTTCGCGAGATCAAAATCGGTAGCTGATTCGACAGGGGGACGTGACCGTGAGATTCTAGCCTGGATTATTCCTGGTGCAGCATAGCTGCAAGTCAAAAGTGAAACGTGAAAAGTGAGATGTGTTATCGCCTGGAACGAGCCGAATTGTAACGTCTCACGTTTGACGTTTCACGTTTCACTCTTTTAACTTTGTGTGGAATTTTTCAGGCTAGTCAAGCACGATCATTTTCCTGTCACTCGTCTGGACATTGCCTCTGTGATCTCGAAATTTTAGCCGGCATAAATAGAGACCGCTGCCTAGTTTGTCTCCCGTTTCATCAGTCGCATCCCACACGACAACGTGGGCGCCGCCGCTTTTATATTCGCTCAAGAGAGAGTTCACAACTTGGCCGCTCAAATTATAAATGGCGATTGTCACATCGCCTTCTTCAACCAGTTGAAAGCGAATGACAGTGGTGGAATTGCATGGATTGGGATAGTTCTGTAGCAAAATAGAGCTGGCGGGTGGAGCTTGTCCGTGCCCGACAGCGGTTGCGTCATCGCTGATGACGAATGAGTGAACCTGTGCACACCATTGGCTCGCGCCGGCACTGTTCGTTGCTTTCACTTTCCAGTAATAGAACCTATCCGGCGCTAAATCGCAAACTTGCACTGTCGTCGTTTTGCCACGCGTCATCAAGATGGTTGGATTTTCGAATCCGGCGTTTTTATCAACAAATATCTCATAGTGAATGGAATGTGGGGAGTGTATTTCTGCCGCGGTCGCCGATTCCCACATCAGCATCGGACACGTTGTGTAGACGATCTGCCCATCGATCGGATAGGTAAGAGAAAAATTCTGCAACGAAATGAGCTCCGCCTCGCGGCAGGACAGCTCGGCGTCTCCCAGGAGAGCGCCATGATGGCCGTTGCCGGACAAGTCCTCGACGCCGAGCCAATGAATATCGTTTTTGCAGAACTCATAATAGTCATCGAAATTCCAATAAGCAAGCAAGCCGGCTCGAATCCTTTCATCATCGACGTCCAGAGGGCTTGTCATTCTTCTCTTATTTCCTGTGCTGATCGCGCATGATTCCAGATTCTGAGATCATCGATGAAGCCGTTTAAATATCCGGCAACGACGTCGAGATAGGCATGCCGGCCAATGGTGACATGATCGTAGTCAAGGTGGTACGGTCCGGTTTGCTCGTTGATCGTCGAATCAACGGGCTGCCCGTCGATGTAGAGGGTGAGTTTCTCCGGAGTGACAACGCCGGCAAAATGATGCCATTCGAGATGGGGCGGCTGAGGCGCTTTTGCGCGATTGAGATAGTGCTCATAGTCACGAATCGTCCAGGCGGTGAATCCCTCGCCATTTTGGGCATTCAATAATATGGCGGAGGCGTGCATGACAGTCTCCAGACTTCGCTGTTCAAAAATGGGATTTTGCGCATAGACGCCGCCTCCTGGGCCATACAAATAGGCCCACGCCTCAACGGTGAATGGCGCATCATAAATCACCGGCGCCAACAGTTGCACAAAATCACATTGTCCATCCAGATACAGAGCTTTGCCAAAATAGTTTTCGCCGCGCAGCAACAGTGGAAAAAGCAGCACGAAAATGAAGCATTTATGCATTGAACTCCCCTCAAAACAATGTGACATTTGAAATCAGCGAAATATTCCCTACCTTGTTCTTTAATATAGAGAACCATGAATCAAATGTCAAATCAGAATTCCTACACCAGCACCATTGTGACCATGGCGCGCGGCGCCGGCATCGTTTTTTTCGGCATCTTTATCAGCCGGGTCCTCGGTTATATTTTGCGCGTCGTCCTCAAACATTTTCTCGGCCTCGAGATGTTTGGGCTGCTGTGGTCAAGCTTCAATGTCATTGAAATGGTCACCTTTTTCTGCCTGCTGGGCATCCCGGCGGCCCTGTCGCGCTACATCGCCTTTTACAAAGCTCGCAACAATCCGCGCCGGGTGGGCGGCTTTATGTTTATGAGCTTTTTGTACCTGCTGCCGATCATCGGCATCGTCACGGTCGTTTTAGGCTGGCAGACCGACTATATCGCCACGACGCTGTTTGGAAAACCTGACATCAAGCCGTTTTTGAAAATTCTGAATTTCGGCATCCTGCCGCTGGCGCTGATGTATTTTTTCGGCAGTATCTTTCGCGGCTTCAAATTGATGCCGCAGATGGTCTTTACGCAACAGCTCAGTCGAAATATTTTCATGTTTACCTGTCTGGGCGTCTTTATGCTGCTGGGAATCGGCAGAGAATCTGCTGTCTGGGCCATGCTTCTGGGCCTGGTTCTGACAGCGCTGGCAGCTATCCTGCTCTTCTTCCGCCATGTTGAAAAAAAGTATTTCCGCAATATTGACCTGGCCGGCGTGTTTGGCGAGCTCTTCTCCTACTCCTGGCCGCTGGTCTTCACCACGCTGTTCTGGAATATGAGCGGCAGAATCGATGTGTTTTTTCTGACCATCTACGAAAACGAGAGCAATGTCGGCGTCTACAATGCCATCCTGCCTTTGGCGCAATTCGTGCCGGTGATCATGCAGTCGTTCACCAGCATCTTGATGCCGATATTCGCCGGAATTTTCGCTGACTATGAAGAGAACGCGCTCTACACCATGCAGCGCGCCGCATCAAAATGGATCATTGCATTGACTGTCCCTTTATTTCTGCTGCTGGTCGTTTTTTCTGATCATATTCTTCTGACATTACTGGGCCGGGACACGCTCATCGGCACGATGCCGCTGCGCATCGCCCTGGCCGGCTATTTCATCAATGGCGCTTTTGGCGTATTCAGCATCATTCTGAGTGCGGCCGGCAAGACAAAACTGACGCTCCTCGACACATCCGTTTATATAGCGGCAAACATTTTGCTCGCTATTCTCCTCATCCCGCGATATGGACTCGTTGGTGCGGCGATGGCTGGCGCTTTGAGCATGTTGATCATGAACATGCTGGCTATCTGGCAAAATTACAGGCTATATCATCTGAAACCGGTGACCGGGCAAATCATGCGGCTTGTTGTGATCGGCTCTATTGCGGCGGGCGTGAGCCTTTTAATTAAAATCGCCATCCCCTCGCATTTGGAGCTGGTGTCCATCGTTGCCGGGGGGTGTATTTTCATATCGCTCTATGTCCTCGGTTTGAAGAAAATCCGCATTTTTGATGAGCATGATATAGCGATCATCGCTGCGGTGGAGAAGAGAATAGGCAGAAAGTTGACTCTGTTGCGACGGATGATCGATTAACTGATCGCCTCGGCAAAATGGAAAAGTTTACAATTTGAAATGTTTGAGCCCACATGCAAACCGGCGCATGCCGAAGGCGCGATAGTGTTTAAAATACTTGGCAAAGCTGCCGATATCCGCCCGAATCATTTTGGAAACGGCAAGATATTCTGCGAGATTGAATTGAACATAATCATTAAAGATGCCCTCGCGCCACGATCTTTCTTCCCCAATATGAAAGGTCAGGTGCAAGTTTTCGAAAATTTTTATCTTATGGGCATAGCTGATGAGATTCGTTATCAGGGTCAGACCGATCCGGTTGGTTCCGATGACGACCCTGGCGAGCTTGAACCTGGGGTACAAATCCTTTTTGAAAATAAAACAATCATACCCCGGGTGCTTTTTTCCAAGATCTTGATACATCTTTGGCAGCTCCTGCGCACTTGAATATGCCGCCGAGATCGTTCGCCGGTTGATCACCAGGGCATCAAAGCCGTGATCGAGCAAGTGATTCACTTCAATATAGAAATGCGGTTGCAGGGCAATGTCGACGTTGGTGTAGATTAAGAAATCGGCATCACTGTTTTCATATAGCCTGTCCAATATATCTTTGATGAGGGGCAACTTTTTGGCTTTTTTAAAACTGCCGAAATCAAGAATGGATCGTTCCAGATCAGGGGTTCGGGTGAAAAAAGGCGGGATGAGGGGGATATCTTCCTTGAATTGGGCAGTGAGCAATTGTATATCAACTCCAGCTGCTTTCTCTCTGGCCGCTTTCATCGAGGCAAAAGTGATGGGTTGGGCGATGTAAAGATCGGAAGAAGGTGGTACAATGACCGGATTGATTATATGGGCGATTCTTCTCATCTCTGGATGATGGCGAAATCAGTTCTTTATGTAAGGATTTAGCCTGGACTTTTTGGATTGATGAACGAAGAAAAAATCTTCTTTGGCATTCGAATAGCCGCTCAAAGAATCGACTTTTATCAAGCCGCCGGGTTTTGCGACATAATATAGATAGTTGTTCTCCCAATAAAAATCATCCAGCTCTTTTTCTATTTTGCCCGGCAAAACTTCCGATATGATGATGGGTTTGTCATGAGCTATGAGTTCTCTGCCGCCGTCGAGGATGAGGTGTTCCGTTCCCTCGGTATCCAATTTTAAAAGATCAACTGACCGGATGGCATGTTCCGTGACAAAGTTGTCCAGGGTCTGGGTGCTGACCTTGATGGTCTCGGCATAGCCATCTTTTGCCCGCGCCAGATTGCTCGTGCCGCTGATGTGATGTTTGAGGTACATGGCTTTGGGCATTTTGGTGGCAAAAAATTCCGCCTCCCCCGCTTTTTCCGCCAGGGCAAGACGGCAGGGTTTGATGTTGTCTAGCTTGTTCAATTGAATGTTTTTTTGCAGAAAAAGAAAAGCGCTTGGCAAAGGTTCAAAAGCATAGACGGTGATGTGAGGAACAAGTCGGGCTGCCATGAGCGAGTAGTAACCGATGTTTGCGCCGATATCCATAAAACAGTTCATATCTTGAATCAGTTTCATGAAAACGCTCACGGTGGGGAATTCATAATCCTCAATTCCCCCCCAAAAAACTTTTTTGGTGAGATAATTGGTTTGATTGGTGGCCATGCGGATAAATTGATCATCCACAAGCTTGATCCTGACGGTGCCCGAAACAGGAATCATGCAACTGGAGGGCAACCAGGACCGAAAAGGCTTTAAAATGCTCCTCAGCAAATAATTTATAACAGGGGTGTAAATAATCCTTCTTATGAATGGCATCATGAACTTGTCCAGAGTTGATGTTTTCCGCAATTGTCAGCTATAAAGTCCTGGTAAAAAAAACATCGGCATTCAGGAACGTGCCATCTTTCATGCTGCGGGCAATATTCTCGACGCCGGCGATATGAAACCCTCTTTTTCGTAAAAAATCAATAATGTCATCAAATAGAGGTTGTTCCTCGTACAGCTTGTTAAAACAGACCTCCGAATAAATACATCGAATGTACTTTAACAACTCCTCCGCGCCCTTTAGCACTTCAATTTCATAGCCCTGCACGTCCAGTTTCAACAGGATATTCGGCGTTAATTCTTCGATCTTGATCAAATTGTCCAGTTTTTCCAAAGCCACGCTAATTTTAGAATAGTTTTTGGTGTAGGGATGAGCGTCTATATGCAAATTGGATATTCTGAGGAAGGAGGATGCCCCGATATGCTCGTGCAGATGAAACTCTGATTGTCCGACTGTATTACCCAGGGCAACATTGAACGCCCTGAAATTTTTGTCAGATGCAAATTTTTTTGTCAGAATTTTATACGAACTGGGGATAGGCTCAAAAGAAAATATTTTTGCTCCCCGAAATAATTCCCGGGCCTTGGCAGCAAAACCACCGTCGGAAGCGCCCACATCAATGACAGAGTTGATATGTTGATCGGTCAACCAGTTATAGCGCACCTTTTCCAGTTGCGCTTCCCTGCTGTCAAAAGAAACAATGGTCAGACCTTTTTCGTTGAGATATCTAACGACCTTTGTTTTTAAAAATTGTTTCAAGTGCTTTTCCGAATTTTTACCTGCAGCGTCTTGTCAAATTGATAGGGTTTGCAACATTCCCTGAAGAGCTTGCCATTAATGGACGATAATATAACCACCAAAGAAGCGAAAATCAAGTAAAACACTTAAAGCGAGAGTTATCCAGGATCATGATTTTGGCGGCATTTTTGAGATTGAGTTTAAAATCAGAAGAATTGATTGCATGCGAAAAAATAAAGTGAGACGTGAAACGTCAAACGTGAGACGAAATCTAGGCCGGATCTGACGTTTGACGTTTGACGTTTCACGTTTCACGTCTCACATCCTGGACATTTCATACATAGCCATAGTCTTCCATCAGCGGTGCGATCCGATGTAATGACTGCTTATCCTCGTCCGGCCATTCTCGATACGGAGGATAGTCGCCCTTTTTCTGCACATTTTCCGGCCGCAAGTTTTTTGCGATCGCATTCAGAGACGGTGCGGGCGTGCCCAGGAACGAAAAGATATCTCGGGTGATGCCGGCATCGGCAAAAAGATCCTCCGCCTTGACGAACAGAAAATCATCCGGGGGGACAGCGCTTTTCACCTCCTCGATGAAGAGGTTCGTCTCATTCCACAGCCAGCCGATCTTTTCGATCAACGTCCATGCGGCCCACAAATTTCTGGCCTGGCTCGTCGGCACGATCCGGCCGATATCATGCTCGTGCTTTTCAGAGTACCAGCCGCGCCGGATGCCGCTGCGCACAAAATCGCCGGGATGCCGGACGAGGTGAATGAATCTGGCGTGCGGAAAAACATCGCGAATGATGGGCGAAAAAAAGGTGATGCGGTTGTTGGTCTCGACGAAAATCTGATCATGTCGCAGCACTTCGAGCAGCAGCTCTTCGCGAGCGCTCTTGAACGTCTCGCGGAATACCTCGGGGGCGATTTTCACCTTCTCAAAAGCCAGTTTTGACGCCCGGATCAACTCGGGACGCGGTTGGTGGGCGACGGCGACGTGCGGCGACAAGGACAATAATTTGCTCAGTAAGAGCGTGCCGCTGCGGCCGGTCGACAGGACAAAGCATGGGCGGACGTTTTGCCACTTTTGCGCTTCGCAGTGCGCCAATGAAACCTGCCGGGCCGGCAAAAGTCGCTGTGCGGCGCCGTCCGCTTTGCGAGTCAGATCAGTGAAAGAATCAGCAACCTTTAAGAGCAATCGATAAATGAATAATTTCATCGCAATGTCCACCAGTCATATACTTGATTCAGCGAGGCAAGCCAGCCGTCATTTTCCTGCACCCAGCCCAAAATTTTGCTGTAAAGCAGCGAATAGCCATAGACGTCAACGGGATGCAATTCCGAGCTGTGCCAGTTTATTGTCAACAAGCTATTATTGTCTCTCGTCTCTTCGAGATGTTTTTCAATCACGCGCCACGCCTCGGCAGCCGAGAGAAATTGTTTGCTCTCCAATAAAAGCACCGTATCCATCAAAATCAGCGGGATTTCCAGCAACGGCACAGGCCTTTCGCCATCGTGCAGCTGAAATGGAAAACCGGTGCCGCATCGGTAGCCGGTGTGGTTGGAAAATCCCAGGGTGGAATCATATTTTAATTTGGCATCCTGCCACAACTGCAGGGTATCATGGGTGTAACAGAGGTAATGCTGGCGGCCGCCGGGAATGTCCTTGTCGATAAAAAATTCCAGATCTTCTTTTTCCAGCTCCAAAAAGCCACTCTCGGTAGCGGAAGGAATGGTGCCATGCAAACCTATGTCGCAGCCGCGTTTTTGCACGATTTCCATTCCTTGGCGAATCAATTGCGAATTCATTTTGTATTTCGGATCAAGCTCGTGTCGGTGGCGGGAGATGAAGAAAAATGTCGAAGCCGCGTCGAAACGTTGTTCCAGTCGACTGATAAAGTTGAAATTGCCAAGCCAGTTCTCCGGACAGGCCAATGACTGCGCCAGGCGAAATGTGCGTATGAGCGCATTTGCATAGGGCGAGTGATCGGCGCGTAAAACTCTTTTCATCTTTGTGATGGTCCACGTCGGGATGCGGTCGACATCATGTGATAGCGCCAGCGCGAATGACTTGTTGTCAGGCCAAAGCGGACTGGTCTGCAAGTGAGGAGCCAGTTGCAGTAACAGCTTTTTCAGCATCTTCGCATAGCGGTCCACCACGGGACTCTCATAGACAACCTCGCCCACAGGACTGAAAGGGCGCTGGAAGCGATGAAATACATCGCGATCTGTGGCGCGCCGTTCATTTTCAAGCGAGAGAAAATAAAAACAGGTGGAGATGATATCGACGGCGCACTGCACTTTTTTTTCACTCCAGCTGATCATGACATCAAGAGTTTTTTCGTCGGCATATAGCGGATTTTGCTGTTGCGGAATATCGCTGGAAAAGAGATAGCTGATTTTTGCCGGGAGATCCGGCTGAGCCGTCACAATCGTGCGCACGTCGTGCGGGGTGAGGCCGGCGGCTCCGGCATAATTGACCTGCGCACAGTAAATGATCGGCAGGTCGACATCAATGGTCGGCACCGATCGACCATAGAACAACAATGCATCAACAAGGGGGAGCCGCTCGGACAGGTCGTTGATTTCGATCATTTTGACGCCCATCATTTTGCCCAGTTGCTGCAAAACATATCGCGCCTGCTTGGCGAATGTCATTTTCTCTTGTAAGAAAAATCCGATCATAACCGATGCATCTTTTTTAGTGCTTTATATTTAAGGGCATACATTTTTAATATATTCTTCGCTTGATCGTATCGCTCAAAGTGGTCTGCCCACGATTTGAAATCCTGGTCGCCGGTCAGGCGGGCAAACATTTTCAATTGGGTGATCACCAGTCGCAAATAGCCGATCGTCGCCGGATCCGGATCGGGATAAAAATCCTCGCGACAATAATTATAGCGCATCCAATAGCCGAGATCATAGCGCGGCAGCCAGCGACGCACGGCGGTCAGACCGGCGTCAAACAGCGCTTTCGCCCTGGCGGAGTGCAAAGCGCGCACGGCATCGTAGAGACCGCAGAGCGAAAAGAGGCAGCCGTCGAGCACCATGGTCGGAAAGACGGTCGGATACTCCTCGTAAAAGGGACCGAGGTCTGTGAACGTCGTGACGCCGCCATCGCGCGCCGAAATGTCAAAAATGGCCAGCGCCCCTTCGGCAGCGCGGCGATACTCTTCCTCACCGGTCATCTGCCAGGCGCGCAACAAGATCGATATTCCGCGGCTCTGCGAAAAAGCCGATGGCCAGGGCCGGATGATGCCGTATTCCGGTTTCGGCACATCGGTGAGCCAGTAGACGCCTTTGTCATCCTCACGGCGATGGCCGTAAAACCAGTCGGCGATGTCCAAAAATCGTTTCGCATCGGATTCAGCCTCTGTTCTCAACCATGCATGAAAGATCGCCAAACCGTACTGGCCGATGGAAATCGGATAATAGATGAGCCGGTCATCATCGACGTCGATGTAGCTGGGGATGACCGGAATGCCTTTGTCATCGAAATGATAATTCTGACTGTGCCCCGCCAGCAATTCCTTTTCATCGATGAGAAAATAGTACTCGCCGAGCTCTTCGCCCTGCAGATCGTCCGTCAGTTGATAGATATCTTTGTCTCGCGACAGATCTTTGAGTAGCTTGCGGGACATGAAAAAAAATTTGTTGATTTTAGTCACAGAAACTCGATGCTGAGTGCGTAGTAATATTGGCAAGAAAGGTAAGAAAAATTGATCTGATTTTAAACACGAAATATGCATATGATTTACCGTGAAATATTAAAATCGATATTTAATATTTCACGGTTAATCCAATGAATGGAAAATATCGGCGAGCGCTTTTGTCAGTCGCGCACGCGTAAATGGCTTTGTATCGTTGTTTTGCAAAAATATTTCCTGTTCTTGCAATTGAATTAAAAATGAGCGCATTTGCTCGTGATCAGCGTCATTTATCATCCTGCCAATACGCGTCTGACGAAGGATTTTCGCTGCATCCCCATCTTCCGGGCCGATGCCGAGGATCGGCCGACCGGCGCCCATGTAATCGAACAGCTTGCTGGTGAGAATGCCCTTGGCATACGAAGTGTCGGGCACGACAAAAAACAGCAATGCGGCGCGTTTCATGACGGCGACCAACTGGTCATGGGGGATATAGTCGAAAAAAACGGCGTGATGTTCCAGTCCATGTTCTGCGAGTGAGCGATGCACCTCTTCGTGTATGGCGCCGTAAAAATCGAGCTGCAGCTTGCCTTTCAGGAAGGGGCCATCGACTATTTTTTTCAGCGTCCGCCACAGTCCTGCGGGATTCTGATTGCTCGCCAGATGGCCGGCGTGCACAATATGGAATTTGCCATCATCCGGCAAAGGCGCTATCCCATGAAAATCATCTTCATCAAAACCATTGGGAATAACGTAGTAAACATTCAATGCTTTGGACTCGAGCAATTTGGCCAGAGTCGAGCTCACCGTGATGATGCCATTGGCCGATCGCAGCACCGATTTTTCTAGCTGTCGATCGCGCGTGACAGCCATTCCGCTGCGTTTGAGACGGTGATAATAAAAGATGTCGGTCCAGGGATCGCGGAAATCGGCGATCCAGGGCAGAGCGGATTTTTTCGCCAGCGCTCTGGCGATGAGGTGGGCGCTCATCGGCGGCGCAGTGCTAAAGATGAGGTCGATTTTTTCCTCTTTGATGAGTCGCCGTCCCTCATTGACGGCAAAGGGCTTCCAGCCGATGCGCGCATCGGGGATGAACAGATTAGCGCGGATGAACGATGCGAGCTTTTTGCCGGGGCCGCGGCTGTTTTCCGTCAATACAAAGGTGGTGATTTTATCAGTTGATTTTTTGCCGGTCAAGGCGCGATAGAGGGCGTAGGGTTCAAGCGACGACGTTTTTCGGACGACGAGCGACGCGCTGATATCTCTGAACAAGGTCTCGTCGATGGCCGGATATTCGCCATTCTCGACCGTCAGGATGATCGGGCGCCAGCCGAATGCCGGCAGATATTTGGCGAATTTCAGGGCGCGCTGCACTCCTGGTCCGCCCGCCGGCGGCCAATAGTAGGTGATGATGAGGACTGATTTCATCTTTTTCTCATTTGTGCACATCGGCCGCAACCGAAAACATCTAAACCGCCGAGGGCGGCGAGAATCACAGAGGAAAAGAAATGAAATCGGGCAATATCTCTGCGAATCTCAGCGCCCTCAGCGGTTGGCTTTAAAACTTTGCTAATTCCGTCAGCCATAGAACGATTCAATAGGCGAATTTTTATCCGCTATGGTGGCCGATTCGATGAACATGGCTTTCCAGATATAAAAACCGGTCAACAACCAGATGTAATTATAATGCCAGCGCAGACGCGGATGTGGCCTGGCGTCCAGAATGGAGCGGATATAATCATATTGAAAGATGCCATCACCTTGAATGCGCTTTTTGGTCAGAATTCGCTCAGCCGTCACTTTCAAATCTTTTTGAAACTGCAGATAGGGATTGAAGGTGAATCCCCACTTTTTCTTTTTCAATATCGGCGTCGGCAGATAAGGCGCCAGGGCTTTGCGCAGCAAACCTTTGGTTTCGCCGCCGACCATTTTCATTTTTGCCGGAATGGAGAGTCCAAGTTTGACGAGATCGAGATCAAGGAATGGCACGCGCTCCTCCAGAGAATGACTCATGGACATGCGGTCCTCGACGAGCAGATAGTCGTTCACCATCTTGCTGCCGAACTCGACGACATAGACCCGCTCGAGCGCGGTCATGTTGTCATACCTGACGAACAGGTCGTCGAACTCGTTCGCCACCGGTATTATCCGGTTCTGCAAAAAGTCGGGGTGGTAAATGCGTTTGAGATGGGCGCGATCGTAATCCCAGACATTCCGCAAAATGAGATAAAACTTTTTTACATTTCCGGTCGCCAGAGCCATCTGCAGGCCGCGACGGTACTCGTCGAATCTCATTGGCGACAGTCGAGTCTGTAAATGATACAGGAGCCCGCTCAACCTGGATGTGAGCGCTGATTCCACTTTCGCCGGAAAGAGCCAATGCAGTCTGTCGAACGGCAAGATAAATTTGTGAATGTCATAACCGGAGAACAGCTCGTCGCCGCCGAGTCCGCCAAGTGCCACCTTGACGTGCTGCGAGACAAATTGCGACATCGCATAGCCCTGCAAGAGATTGATTTTGGGTTCCTCTGCATGCCAAATCACCTCCGGCATGCGCCGCATCGGCTGCATATCCAGGCGCAAGACGCGATGGTTCGTCTCATAGCGGGCGGCGGTCAGCTGCGCGTCGTCGATCTCGTCGGTTGGTTCGTTGAATCCGAGGGTGAAGGTGTTGATGTCCGCGACGCCGGCCTGACGCATCATGGCGACGATCGCGCCGGAGTCCAGGCCGCCGGAGAGATAGACTCCGATCGGCACATCCGCAATGAGCTGCCGCCTGACGGCCTGACTGAGAGAGAAGCGGATTTCCTCCAGCCACGCCGCCTCGGACTTTTCATGATCGATCTGCGCGGCGAGCTGGTAATAGCGCTCGACCTTTTGTATGACGCCGTCCTCAATGATGGCATAATGGGCCGGCGGCAGCCGGTGAATATTTTTGATGAGCGTCTCGTTTGTCTGGTTGTAGCGGAGGTTCATTTGATGGTGCAAGGCCTGCGGATTCAGTTGCCGTTCCACTGCCGGATGCAATAAAATGGCCTTGTATTCGGAGGCGAACAGAAACAGACCATCCTTCTGATAGTAATGCAACGGCTTGATGCCAAAGTGGTCCCGCGCTAAAATAAGTCGGCACCCCTGCCGTTCATCGAGGATGGCCAATGCAAAGATGCCGTTGAGCCGGGCAAAAGAATCGGGGCCATCGAGCTCGAACAATTTCAAAATGACTTCGGTGTCGGAACGGGTGAAAAAAGAGACGCCGCGTTTGACGAGTTCGTCACGCAGCTCTCGATAGTTATAAATCTCGCCGTTGTAGACAATGGCAAGGCTTTTATCACCATTGAAAATCGGCTGGTCACCGGTGGCGAGATCGATGATGCGCAAGCGACGATGGCCGAGACAGACATTGCCGGATTGATAGACGGCGGCCTTGTCCGGTCCGCGATGGGCGAGCATGTCGCACATGCGGCGGACGAGCTGCCGGTTATCCCCTTTTTTTTCGACTATACCGCAGATGCCGCACATAAATAATTACGAATTACAAATTACAAATTATGAATTGATAAAAGGGATTTTGGATATCCCTTCACGATCTCTTTCCAAACTTGCGGATAATGGGAAGCAGGCCGATGAGCAGCGCTGCGTAGACGATTGTAATGGAGCCGGCCATCATGGCCACGCTGATCTTGTAGGTGGCTGGTTCGAGTTTGAAATGCACGGTATTCGAGCCGGCCGGCACGAGCACGCCGCGCAGAATGTGGTTCACTTTGTAGATTTCAACCTCTCTGTCATCGATGAATGCCTGCCAGCCGGCGGGATAATAGATCTCGCTCAGCACGAGCAGCGTCTGTTCATCGGTCGAGATGTTGACATCGATATAGTTTGGCTCATAGCGGCTGATGACCGCTGACCAGTTAGCCGGTGCAGCGATCGATGCCGGCAGCGCTGCTTCGACGATGGCGACGGAATCCGGACGAAATGACGCCTGATTGAGCCGGGCAAGACGAGCCGGTCGCTCCGGGATCACCTCGGTTTGGCCGACGCAAAAGGCGCGCGGCAGGGCGGCGCTGTTTTTGTAGACGATTATTTTCTGCGATTGATCGACCGTGACCGGCTGGAGGTTCGCATGCGTCATATTGCCCTGCGCCAGCAGGTATCTGGCATTCAGCATATTGACAATGTTCCAGTTGATCGGCACTTCAGTCGCATTGTTAAAGCCAGGATCTGTGCCGTTCCGCAAACACGATTCCAGAATATCCTGATAGATGCGCAGCTTGGCGGGATGGTATCCCTCGATGGACTGATGAAAGTAAGACCAGTGCGCCTGGCCGCTCAAATCACCGAGCGGGTAGATGCGGTGTGGCTCGGCATCGTCCTGCAACAGCTTGTCAATTGGCGTCTCGTTGAAATAGCTGTCCATTTGCGCCCTTGGAATGAGATCCCGCAGGTAGCGCCTGTCGATGGGCAGCACGTCGATGAGAAGAAGGACGATGGCCATGGCGATGAAGGTCGGTTTCTTCAGCCAGCCTTGCAGATGCGCGAAAGAGAGTCCGAAAGCTGCGGCGACGAGCGCCAGCATGCGGATGGCGTCTCCTTTTAAAAGATCGAAACGCACCGTTTTCAACATCGCCAGCACATCGGCGCTGTAGCTTTGAATTTCATTCGGTCGCGCGAGCGGCAAGGCGTGGCGCAGCAGCAACGGTCCTGCGCCGAGCAGCACAAAGATCCCAAAGATAACGGCCAGAATCTGACGCGCCTTTTTCTGCTTCAACCGCTGCGAAAGCTCATCGATGCCAAAGCCGGCGAGCGCGGCGACGCAGAACATCACCAGGACGACGATCATCACCGGCACACGAAATTTATTAAAGAACGGCACCAGGTTGAAAAAGAGTTTATATAATGCCGGAAAGTGCTGGCCAAAGGCCATGAGCGTGGAAAAAATCAACAGCGCAACAAGCACCTTGACTTCACTGTGACGCCAGCCCAAAATCATTCCGAAAAAAGCAAAAAAGACGGCCACGGCTCCCAGATAGTCGGTTGTCGAGGTGAAAGGCATATGTCCCCAGTAACCCGGGATCGTCCTCCCCTTCAGCTGCGGCACAGCGTCGCCGGTGTAAAGCTGGCTCGAGTGGCCGCCCCAAAAGCGCGGAATGATAAAATTGTACATTTCTCCCGGATGCAGCGACCATTGCGTCGCGTAATCGAAATCGAGTCCGGTCGAGCCTTCCTCGCCCGTGCCGCCGCGGATCGAATATTTGGAATATTCGCGCACTTGCAGAGAATTGAATGCGGACATGGCGATGCCGAGGACGAGGCCGATGACGACAACGGCCGTAGCCAGAGCTGCGCTGCTGACCTGTTTGTCGCGGATCATCTCGACAATTCGGACAATACCAAAGAAAGCCAGGGCTAAACCCAAATAAAAGACGATCTGGTAGTGACCGGCGCGCACGGCCAGGCCGAAGGCGATGGCAAAAAGTGAAAAGTTGAGCAGGTTGGCTTTGCGCAGGAGCCGCAAGAACAAAAAGAGCACGATGGGAATGCACATGATGGTCTGCACTTTGCTGTTGTGGCCAGCCTCGATCTTGCCGATCAGGTCCGGCCACCAGATGAATGCCAGCGCGGCGAACATGGCGGCGCCGATGTGCAGACGCCAAAAGCGCAGCAGCAGCAACATACCGCAGGCGCCAAGCAGAAAATATATTGGCTGCCATTGCAGGATTTTCGTCAGGTTATCGATGAGCAGCCGGACGGGCTGATCAAACGGCGGCCGCAGCGTTATCAGATGCGTCGGCATGCCGGAAAAGACATTGTTGGCCCACAACGGCGTATAGTGCAGCTCCTTTTTGGCCTGTAGAATGGATTGCGCATTGCCCTTCCAGGCGATGATATCTGTGCTCGGCGGCACCTTTTTCTCAAAGACGATCGGTGCAAAGTAGATCAGCACCAGCAGAAAAATCAATCCTGCCGCGATGAGAAATTGCGTCGCCGGCGAGAGGGCGCGGCGGGGCGCCCGCGTCACTTTTTTTGTCTGCTTTTTTTTATATTCTTTTTTGGCCATTGTTACGCCTTCATCTATAGTATTTTTTCACAAACCCGGTGAACTCGCCCTGTCGCAAGAGCACACGACGATAAAATGCCAGCGAAAATCCCAGCCCATAGCCGGCGACTTGCAGCGGCATGACAATGGGGACGAGCAGGCCGGTCCGCAAATTTTTCCATTTTATCGCCGCATCGACGGCTGACAGAAAAACGGCGACAAGGACGATCAGGGCAAAATATTTCCACACCGCGAATACCGCCGGAAAAATGAGCGCTGCAAGTGTGAAAATAAGAATGAACCAAAAACCGATCGCCGGAGCAAAATGCAGCGGCTCGAGCATGGATGAGTCTATTTTATAAAGATTGATTCTCGCGACGCCCCAATTGAAAACCTGGCGGAAAAATGTCCGCAACGATGTTCGCCGTTTATGATAGACGACGGCATCGTGAATGTACACCACCTTTTCGCCGCTTTTGAGAATGCGATTGCTGAGCTCGATATCCTGGCCGTGGCGCAATGCGCCGAAACCGCCGATTTTTTCATAAAGTTTTCGATGCATGCCCATGTTGAAACTGCGAGGGTAAAATTTCGCCAGCCTCTTTCTCCTGCTCCCGCGCAGGCCGCCGGTGGTCAAGAACGAGGTCATCGAATAGTTGATCGCCAGCAGCAACGGCGGGAAATCGGCTCGCGCATCGTCGCGGCCGCCAAAGGCGCGCATGGTCGGATCTTCATCAAAGGTCTTTTTGATGAGTTTCAACCAATCGGGCGGCGCCAGACAGTCGGAATCAATGAAAATGAACAAGTCCCCTCTGGCCGCCAGCATGCCGAGATTGCGCGCCGCGCCCGGACCCTGGTGATCCTGGCGGACAAAATTGATATGGAGCCTGGAATTTTTGCTGAAATTGTACAACCAACTATCCGTCCCGTCCGACGAACCGTCATCGACAATGATGACCTCAAATTTGTCGACACCCAGCTCCTGCTCTTCGAGGGAGGTTAGCAAAGCCTCAATTTCATCTTTACGATTATAGGAGGGTACGATGACGGAGAGAAAATTGTCTGATGTATCCGCCACTACTCCCACCCGAGATATTCTTTTACCAGGTAGTTATCGACCTCGGAACGCGATTCGGTGATCATCTCGCCCAGCAAGCCAATGGAAAAGAACTGAATGCCAACGATGACCATCAGCAGCCCCAGAAAGAGCAGTGGGCGGCGACTGAGATGGGCATCGTAGAATATTTTTTGTGCTGCCAGGATGGCGAGAATGACCAGCCCGGCAAAAGTCGATAGCAGGCCCCACGAGCCGAACAGATGCAGCGGTCTTTTTCGATAGCGGCTCAGGAACGAGATGGTGAGCAGGTCAAAGGCGCCGCGGGTGAATCGGGCGACACCATATTTCGAGCGGCCATATTTGCGGGCGCGGTGGGAGACCGGAATTTCCGTCACCTTGTAGCCATTGCGAAAGGCGATGACCGGCAGGTAGCGATGCAGCTCGCCGTAGATCGCCATTGTTTTGACGACTTGACTGCGATAGGCCTTCAGGCCGCAGTTGAAATCGTGCAGGCGAATGCCGCTGAACAGCGAGGTGAAATAGTTATAGATTTTGGATGTCTGCGTTTTGATGAACGGATCGCGTCTGACTTTTTTCCAGCCCGATACGAGATCATAACCGTCATGCAATTTATCGATCAGATGCGGAATCTCTTTCGGATCGTCCTGCAAATCGGCGTCCATGGTGATGACAATGTCGCCCGCCGCCATTTTAAAGCCGGCGGCCAGTGCGGCGGCTTTGCCATAATTTTTGCGAAACTGCACGAGTTTGGCGCGCGGATCCTGGGTGTTGAGCTCGCGTACAATGGCGGCCGAACGATCGGTTGACCCATCGTCAACGAATATGACCTCGAATGCCGCTTTGAGCTCCATCAGGACCGCTTTGATCTGGGCAAAGAGCTCTCCCAGCGATTCCTGCTCGTTGAAGAACGGCACAACAATGGATATATCGATCTGAGGCGCTGATGCCATACTCACAGCTTTATCTCCAAAACATCATGCGGCATTTTGATATAGAAATTTCCCGGCGCCAGTTGTCGATTGATGGTGAGCCGGTCGTAAAAAATCGTCAACGATTCCTTTTCCCGCGGTCGCGTGAATCGCATCATCTGCGGTATTCGCACGCCCCGGATGGTGGTGAAGCGTTTGTATTCCTCGATGCGCAGGACATGTCCGACAAAGTCTTTCATTTCCACCCGCGATATCAGGCCGACCCGGGTGTCAATAGTATAGTCATAAAAAATACTATCCGCAACTCCGATGATGTGAAGCTCGTCGTCCTTCATTTTTGTCCTGGCAGCGCTCAGCTCTTTGATGGCAGCCAATCCGGATAGAGACTGCATCATCTCTTGAAATGTCAGATCAAATCCGAGAAAGGATTTCAACCGCAGCGTATCACTGGCATCGCCGGTGTAGGCAAGATTTTCCATCGGCGAATAGATGAGAAAACGTTCTTTATTGGCAAACACAACGCCGACATCGAGTCCAAGAATGGCCTCGATGCGAACAAAGATGGAATCCGGATTAACAATATTGACGATGGCATTGCCGGAGAAGGATTGTCGCGATGATTGCACGACCAGCTTGCCGCGTCCCTGAAGTGTCGAAAATTTGCGCATGTTCTGATCGAGGATGTCGCGCACAACCTGCAGACGCGTTTCGCCGCGTTTCATGACGGGTCCGGGCGCCGTCGAGCAGCCGCTCAACCAAATCAAAGCAAAAGATAAAAATGTGAGGATCGGAAAGAAAAGGCGCTTTTTTATCGCGTTCTGATTGGTGCGCATTATTTTGACTGATCCAGTTTCTCCAATAAATTCACCCGTCGGTCATCGAGTTCATACGCCCTGCGCCACAGTTCCTCGGCCAGCGCCTGCTCGCCCAGTTTCTCATACACATCACCGAGATGCTCGACGACCTCGGCGGTGTCAGGACTCTTTTCCAGCGCTTTTTCGATGTACTGTTTCGCCCGCGCATAGTCGCCCATCTGATAATGAATCCAGCCCAGCGTATCGAGGTACGGGGCATTCTCCGGTTCTGCGGTCACAGCTTTCATTGACATCTGCAGAGCAGCATCCAGTTCCTTGGCCTGCACCGACAAATGATAGGCATAGTTGTTCAAAATAATCGGACTCTCGGGATTGGCTTTCAGCAGCTGTTGATACAGTTTTTCAGCCCGGTCATACTGTTTGAGCTCATCATAAGCGCCGGCGAGCGAGAGCGCCACCTGATCATTTTTCGGATCATTCTCCAGCGCTGTGAGGAGATAGGATGCGGCCCTGGCGAATTTTTTCTGTCGACTCGCAAGAGTGCCGGCATAGTAGTGAATTTCCGACTCTTGAGGAAATTTTTCCGCTGCCTTTTCAAAGTTGTTCAACGCACTGTTCAGGCTGTCCATTTGCATGTAGGTCAAGCCGCGCAGCACCCAGAGATGCGGCAGATCATCCCGTCTCTCGAGCGCCTGTTCGAAATAGCCGAGCGCGGTCGCATGATCGTCGGAGATGAAATAGAAACGCCCCAGCGTCGTCGGAACTCGCCAGTCATCACCGTGCGTACTCATCAGAGGCTCGATCAAACTGATCGCCTGCAGGGTATCGCCCTTGTCGATGAGCAAATGCGCGATTTCAATGCGCGCGCCGACATAGGTCGTGTCGTTGTCTTTCAGCGGTTCGAACAAGGCGATAGCATCGTCCCATCGTTCCTGCGCCGCATATATTTCGCTCAACGTGCGCCGTGCGCGATAAAAGGAGGTCTTTTTATCGATCGCCTGACGCAGGGTTTCGATCGCTGCAGCAGTATCCTCCTGCGCCATGTGCAGGGCGCCGAGCGTCAGATAGGCGCGCTCGCTCAAGGGATGTTCTTTAAGCGCCTGACTGTAAGTGGCCATGGATTTGGCATGTTCGTCGTTCAGATAATAATACTGTCCGAGTTGCAGCTTGTCAGAGAGATTGGTGCTGTCCGCTGCGACCAGCTTTTCGTACATCGCGATGGCGGCAACCCAGTTTTTATCTTTATCGTATATTTTCTTCAGCTCCGCTTTGGCGTCATCAAAAGCGGGATTGTGAGCCAGCGCCTTTTTGTACCACTCGACAGCCTTTTCATCATCCTTCTGCGTTTTGCTCGTAGTGGCAAGGGCGAGATAGACCGCCTCGACATCAGGATTGCGATCGTAGATATCATGATAGACCTGCTCCGCCTCCTCATAGGCGCCGCTGCGCAGAAAGAGATTGCCGACACCTATGAGATAGTGCGGATCATCCAGGCCGGCTTTGACCATCTGTTTATATGTTTTGAGAGCCTCTTTCGGATGTTGTGAGAGAATTTGCAGGGAGGTCAAATAAAAAAGGGCTTCAATGTCGTTGGGCACGATTTCGACAATATCTTCATAGACAGCCATCGCCTGAACGTGTTGTTTGTTGGCTTCATAGGCGGCAGCAAGAATGTGCAGCGCGTCCATGTTCTGCGGATCGAGTCGCAGCGCTTTTTTTGCCAGGCTGATGCTGAGATCCGGTTTTTCCAAAAGATAATAAATCTCCGCCATGGTGATATAAATACCCGGCGATGTCGAATCCAGCTCGGCCGCCTGATGATAGGACAGCAATGCCTCGTGCGGATTTTCCAGCAGCTCCATGATCGCGCCATCGATCATGTGGTTCATGGCGGCCTTGTTGTAGCTGAGCGCGGGTTTTACACCGGCCATTTTACGACTGCTGCTGCAGGCGCTCAACAACACCCAGACCGACAGGACAAGGATGACTAGGTTTACAGATTTTTTCACCGCTTCTCTATTCTTCAAATGAACAAAAAATATATCACTATTTCGCTTCTTTCACAAGCAAAAACTGTGCTGTCGTGAGAGTTAAAACCAATAATTTCTGTAATTTGTTCCATAAGCAGTGGAAAGAATAATTTCAATTTCTGAATAAATTACTTATATTGCGTCATCACAGTTTTTCGAATATCTTGCAGACAAAAGCAGTGGCCATCACTAAACTTACGCATATGGAAGCATTGTCCCGCTGTGGCGCCATCGTTTGCGATCTGGACGGGACGCTCTGTCTGGAAGAGCGCCCCATTCACGGCGCTGGCGAATTTCTTTATCAAGTCATCCACTCGGGTCGACAGCTCTATTATTTCACCAACAACAATTCCCTTTCCAGAAAAACGTGGGTGGCAAAGCTCGCCGCAATGAATTTTCCGGTGCAGGATCAGCAGTTGATGACATCCGCAGATTGCGCGGATGCTTATCTCAAACAGCACGATCTCTACCCGCGAATATATCTTGTCGGCAACGCAGATTTGCAGCAGGAATTCACCTCCCGCGGCTACCTTTGTCTGGATGAAAATGAAGCATTGCGCGACGAACCGCACGCCGTCGTGCTGGGCTTTGACACAGAACTCGATTATAAAAAAATCTGCACCTGCTACGACCTGATCCTGCGAGATGTACCCTATGTCGCCACGCATCCCGACGTGCTCTGCCCGGTGACGCGCCGCACATTCAAGCCGGATGTGGGATCCTTCATCTCCCTGTTCGAGACGGCCACGCAGGGGCGACGCCCGGTCATTGTCGGCAAGCCGACGCCACAGGCGGCTCGCTTCATTATCGGCAAGACGCGGTTACCGGCGCAGCGCATCGCTTTCATCGGTGACCGGCTATATACCGACATCCGCATGGCCGTGACGTGCGGCATGACGGGTGTGCTCGTGCTCAGCGGCGAAACGACCGCCGAGATGGTCAGCACTTCGCAAGATCAGCCACACATCATAGTCAATTCTGTTGCCGAGCTTGTGCAGTATCTGTGAGAAGGACGTCATGAACAATATCTTTCCTGATGGCATTTGGCCGACGATGATCACACCGTTCACCAGCAACAATGAAATCGACTTTCGCGCCCTGGAGCAGATGATCGAGTGGTACACCGAACTCAAGGCGGACGGTCTGTTCGCCGTTTGCCAATCGAGCGAGATGTGGCAACTGTCCCTGGCCGAACGCGTGGCGCTGTCGCAATTTGTCGTGCGCCAGGCGGCCGGACGCCTGCCGGTCATTGCGTCGGGACATATCAGCGAGAGCGAAGCGGAGCAGCTTGATGAACTCGAGCGGATTGCAGAGACCGGCATTCAGGGACTTGTACTCGTCACCAATCGGCTGGCCGCCATCAATGAGGACGATGATCAGGTGAAGAGGAATATCGAGACGATCCTGCGACGTCTGCCCGATTCCATACCGCTCGGCTTGTATGAATGTCCCTATCCCTACAAGCGTCTTTTTTCGCCGGATTTATTGCGTTTCTGCGAAGATGCGGAACGATTCTATTTCCTCAAGGATACCAGCTGCAGCGTCGACGACATGCGCGCCAAGATGCGCGCCATAACAGGCAGACTGAAAATCTATAATGCTAACGCCGCGACCCTCGACGAGTCGTATCGTGCGGGAGTGGCGGGCTATAGCGGCGTCATGGCCAATTTTCATCCGCACCTCTACCGCTGGCATTTTGAGAATTTCACGAATGATTCGCCGTTGATCAAAGAAACGGCTGATTTGCTCGGCGTCGCCTCTCTCATTGAGCGACAGTTCTATCCTGTCAACGCCAAATATCACATGCAGCTGGAGGGCATTGAAATCGGCTTGTTTTCGCGCATTCAAAATTCGCACTATTTCACCCGCGCCCAGCAATTAGAGGTCGAGCAGTTGCGATCGTTCGTCAATTGCTTCATGGAACGTCTGCCATATTTTTAGGAGAATCGAATGACCGGGAGATTGCACCCACTGGATATCGGCATGCTTTTTCTCTATGCCACAGTTCTCGTCGGCATGGGAATTTACTATTTCCGTAAATCGAAAACATCGGCGCAATTCATGGTGGCGGACCGGAGCATACCCGCGTGGGCGGCCGGTCTGGCTGTCATGAGCGCCTACACCAGCAGCATCTCCTACATCGCCACGCCGGGCAAAGCGTTTGACGACAACTGGCATCCGTTCATCTTTTCGCTCTGCATACCGCCCGTCGTCCTGCTGGTCAACAGGTTCGTCATCCCCTATTATCGCAAGATGAAAATGATCTCGGTCTACCAGTTTCTGGAGGAACGACTGGGATCCTATGGCCGCATCTATGCCGCCTTTTCATTTGTCCTCTATATGATCGGTCGCGTTGCCGTGATTCTCTATCTTGCCAGCCTCTTGTTGTATACGTTCGTGCCCTGGGACATCGCCATCATCATCCTCGTCATCGGTCTCGTCACCATCGTTTATACCATGCTGGGCGGCATGGAAGCGGTCATCTGGACGGATGTCATGCAGTCGGCCATCATGATCATCGGCATTCTCTTCTGCGCCGTCTCGCTCACCATTGCCGTCTTTTCCAAGCCCGATTTTCTCATCCACAATGCGCTCGCAGTGAACAAGTTCAGCCTGGGCAGCGTCGGTCTGTCGCTTTCCTCGCGCACAATCTGGGTGATGATAATTTATGGCGTGACGGAAAATCTGCGCAATCTCATGGCCGATCAAAATTACGTGCAAAAATATGCCTCGGTCGCCACCGAGGCTGAAGCCAAACGCTCGGTGTGGATTGCGATGCTGATCTATATCCCGCTGACAGCCATTTTCCTCTACATCGGCACAGCCCTGTTCGCTTTTTATTCCGGCGGTGCGCAACTCGGCCCCGAGATCACCAAAGGGGATCAGGTATTTCCCTATTACATTGCCACCCAATTGCCGATTGGCCTCAAAGGTTTGATCATCGCCGCCATCCTCGCCGCGGCCATGAGCACGATCGACTCGGCGCTCAACTGCTCGGCGACGGTGCTGTTGCTGGATTTTTACAAGCGCTATTTCAAGCCGGATATCAGTGAAAAGAGCAGCGTCCGCATCCTTCGTGGTGTGAGCCTGTTATGGGGAGCGCTGGGAATTGTCTTTGCGCTGTTGATGATTCGCGCCCAGAGCGCTCTCGATGTCTGGTGGGAGATTTCCGGCATCTTTGGCGGTGGCATTCTGGGACTATTCCTGTTAGGACTTTTTCGCGTTAAACTGCACGTCTGGCAGGGAGTTGTGAGCGTCGCCGTCAGCATCGCGCTCATTAGCTGGGGCACTTTTGCCAGAAATTTGCCGCCATCGGCAGAATGGCTCGCATGCACCATCGACCCGATTTTGATGGGCGCCCTGGGCACCGCCGGTCTGCTGCTGACGGCGACGCTCTTTCACTTTTCAACTAATCGGACGAAATAACTATACCTCTTTTTCCTCGCATCTGCCTGTGGTATAGACGGTTACAGATATTGACCGTCGGGAGCGAGATGGTAGAGTTCAGCCGACAGCCTCATCGCAGCAGCAGCATGCGAATCGTTCGATCGATGCCATCGCTCTGCAGGCGAGCCAAATAAATGCCTGAATCCACCACTTCGGCCAGATCATTTTTGCCATTCCATGACAACTGGTATTGACCCGGTTGCAGATGTTCATTCAGCAGGTCGCGAATCGGCTGACCGAGCGCATTATAAATTCGCAGGGTGACGGCGGCGGTGTGCGGAACGGTGAAAGAGATCGTCGTTACCGGATTAAACGGATTGGGAAAATTTTGCTGTAACGTGAATGAAGCTGGTACAGTAAAAGCTGCGACAGCAATGCCGACCGTGCTATTGGGATCGCCCGGATTCGACACCAGGTTGGCGTCGCCGGGATTGGCCTGGCCCATCGCCCAGGCGCCGCCGGCATCCTGCAACTCTTCCCCATTGGTTTTGCCGTCGTTATCGGAATCGAGCGCGGCCAGCGCCTCACCCCAGAGGACATCGCCGCTGCCGTTCAAAAAACCGTTTTCAATTTGTCTGCCAAAATCGTTTCTCGGCCCGCCAAAACCGGTGTGGCAGGTCACACATTGAAATTTGTTGCCATTGGGCACCTGATTGACGCGTTTTTCACGCGCGACGGCGTCGATGGTCACGAGTGTAGAAACAGATAATAGGATGGCAATCATTTTCATAAAAAATCCTCCTATGGCTTTTTTCTGGCCGTGTTGATCTTGAAAGGAACGTACAAAGGACAGAAGTTCAGGAGAGCGGTGATGAGCAACACCAATCCGACCAGACCCCACCAGCTTTTAAAGACAACTCCAGCGATGATGACGACTATGCCCAGGACAAGTCGCACCATTTTGTCAGTTTTGCCCACATTTTTCATCGTCTTCTCCTCCATTTAAAAGGTTCTAGTGATCAAAAAACCGATACGAATATCGCCGGCGAAGAAATCCTTGTCCGCGCCGGCGATATATTGTGCTGTATTCACCTTGTCATTATTGGTCAAAAAGATCTTGAAAAAATGGCCGCCGGTCTCCAGTTCGAATCCCAGCGTCAGCGAATCATACGACCGCCGCCAGCCGCTCACCGTCGGATTCCATTCCGCCAGCACGCTCCATCGCGGCGAGACGTAATATTGCACATAGCTGCCAAAGGTGAAGGAGTATTGCGGGTCGACGCAAAAGATGTGCGCGTTGTAGAGATAGGTTGGCGCCAGGCCGACGCCGATTTTCTTTTGCACCAGGGTGTTGGCGATGAGCTGGGCGTAATACTGGAATCGCCGTGCATCGCTCTTCACCGGATCGTAAATCTCGCCATTATAGGCGATGCCGCCGCGCACGCTGAAACCGATGGGAAAGCTCTTGTTGTCAAGTTGCGTGGCTTTATATTTTGCAGTCAGTTCGACATTGTCCATCGCATTGGTCCTGCCGATGTGCAGCATGAGCGCATCGCTCACCGCATAGCCGAGCGCCAGGCGAATGGTGGCCGGTCCATCCATGCCCCAGAACGAGCTGCTGCCCTGGCTGACCGGCGTGGTGAAGCGGTGCGACACCTCGAATTCCCAGTCGCCTTTTTGCAGCGTCTCCGCTGTCGGCAACATGGCGGCGATCGGCGAGTGAAACAGCTGCAGCTCCCCGAGCATTGGTTCGGCGCGCTTCCAGCTGGAGCCCTGCGCCAGAGCCAGCGTCGTCAGTGAAAAGATGATGAAAATGGATTTTTTCAGCACGTCAGACCTCTATTCCTTGGCTTTTTTGACAAAAAAGGTGACATCCAGCAGAATTTCTTCGCCGACCTTGAGCAGCATGAGCTGCGGGCGTTCAATTTTATGATCGGCCAGTTTGATGCTGAATCGGCTTGTCGCTTTAAAGCCGTCACCGCTTTGCGTTATTTTCCCGTCTATTTGCATTTTGCGTTCGACGCCGTGCAGTTTGAACGTACCCGAGCTTTTGATATCAATGCTGCCGTCCTGCTGGACAACGGCTTCGACGATACGGCCCGCATACGAAGCAAAAGGATATTTATCGGTCTCGAGGTAATTGTCGCGCATATGCCTGTTGCGCAGGCCGATGCCCGTATCTATGGAGGCGAGATCGACTTCAAAATAAAAGTCGCTCTCGGCGGTCAGATCGTCCCCTTGCCACATGACATAGCCGTCGATTTTCTCCGTCGTGCCGACGATCTCTTCCAGCGGCGCCGCCGAGGTGAATTTGACCAGATTGCTCTGCTCCTTGTCGACATGGAATTCCGCGGCCAAGCCAATCATGCTGAACACAAGCATGAATAATGCAGTCATCTTCATTCTTACTCCAGGTTATATGTGAACAGGATCCGCCTTTGTCAGCGTTGCGCTAGTCATTCGCAGCGCCGCGATCGATCCACGCTTTCACCGAGTCTATTTTAGCGCTCCCCAAAGGCGCCCCGGGAGGCATCAAAGGAGCGTCCGTGCCTTCCAGCACTTTGACCAGATAACTGGCATCGCTATTGAACGGTTCGACCCGTTTCAACGCCGAGCCGTTGCTCGCAACATTCACCAGATTCCCATAAGCAGCGCCTGCCGACAGATTGAGGCCGCCGGACGGCAGGCTGCCGCTATGGCAAGCGATGCAGGCGGCGTTAAAGATGGTGCTCTGGATATCGGCAAAGGTCGTTTTTCCGGCCGGCACATCCCCGCAGCACAGCTCGCATTCGGAGATGATGTTGTCACTGCAATTCACGGCCGAGAGAATGATCAACAGAGTGATAAAAAAGAATAATTTACGTTTCACTTGTACAGGCCTCAATAAAATAGTTCAGTAGAAATTAATAACCCACTTTTATCTGGCAATTATTCCGCCAGATGTTTAAATTACGGCCGGAAAAATCCGGACGCTCTCATCCATATGGATAAAATATCACTCTGCTTTCGCTCTCGCACGCGCGATGAGAGTAGCAGAAATTATCGACAGTTATCGCTCTTGGCAAAACCGCACAGGAGATAAAACAATGAAACATGCATCGATTTGTTTGCTCGTCTTTGCCGCTTTGATTTTGCTGGCCTGCAGTGACCGCGAGCCGGCGGAGATCACCGCCCGGCACATTTTGATCATGTACCAGGGCTCGACGCGCGCGCCGGAGACGGTGCAACGCACCAAAGAGCAGGCGCAGGAGCAGGCCGCCGAGCTGCTGGATCAGGTTGAGGCCGGGGCGGACTTTGCTGCGCTGGCGACGCAACACTCCGATTGTCCAAGCAAGGCTCGCGGCGGCCTGCTGAGCCCATTCGGCCGCGGCGTCATGGCCGCACCTTTTGAAGAGGCGGCGTTTGCGCTCAAAAAAGGCGAGATCAGCGGCGTGGTGGAGACCGAGTTTGGTTTTCATATCATCAAACGGGAGAAATAGAGCGGTGGCACGACGGTCAATGGCATCTGCATTGGTGTTGAGAGCCTAAAATGGACGTTCATATCGATGTGATTCCCTCTGCTCCAACATGATCGACTGCCTGCTTCACACCATGGCCGCTGAAAACAATCCGGACAGTATCCACCACAGCCACTTATATGCCCAAATAAGGTTTCTCTCTGCCAAATAATATGTAGCAAGTTCTATTTTCCATTCGAGTTATTTTTCTTATCAATTCCGAAAACAACCGGAATACCGACCCAGGTTCTGACCGGTTTCGACTTTTGTTTGGCAGGATTCCATTTCGTCGCTCTAATTGCTGCAACTGCAACGCTATCGCACTCATTGCCTAATGACTTTGATATCAATTAATTTTTCATCCGGTGGAGCATCAATCTCTTCCGCTTCTAACTTGGATATCTCAACTCTAACTGAATCGAGTTTTGCTTTTAGAGAAATCTCCAGTGCTCTCAAGCTATCAATATCTGCTTTTTTATCGGTTTTGCATTCACACGCACCTGTTCCTAAAAAAGCAAAGAATAATAGAAATGACAGTACTGAGTAAAATAGTGTTACTTTCATTTTCTCAATCTCCTTTTTAACAGATTTTGAGGATTTTTAAATTCAGGCAGACGAAAGATCATCTGTATTGAGACGTGCAAATATATTTTAGCGGTTTGCAGCTAAAGAATCAAAAATATGTGTATGGAAATCTTGGCGCATTTTTTATTCTAAGCTGACGTCAAGCCTTAACACAAATCTGCGTGAATACGTTTCATTGGTCATTTTGCCAACGCACCCATTATTAGTATAATTACACCTTTAGATGATCCATATTTTTGAATAGCCAATATAGTATAGTTTGAACAGCTTGGTTCAAAACGGCAAGCCTGTCTTAATCTTTTTGGTGCAATTCTTTGGTAGACATGAATGAGTTTAATGATTACTGTTTGAATTAGTTTTACCTCCTTGTTTAATGCCCGATTAGCATATCGCACAATTATTTTATGTATTAATTTCTATTTGATGATAAGTACAGTTATAACGAGAAGAAAAAGGCGGTTCCAGGACCTGAAATCGCCTTCACCTCAGAGAGGATTTTAGAGGAACTGACTAACGAATCAGCATTAGTTTATGGGTTCGTATTTGATTTTCTGTCTTTATTTGACAGAGATAAACACCGGATGGCATATCCTGCCCCTCTTGATCTGTACCGTTCCACGTTTGTGTGTGTTCACCCGAACGTTGGAATCCTTCTGCGAGTCGGGTCACAAAACGACCGAGTGCATCAACAATCTTTAACTCGACATGAGTATCACGCGGCAGTGAGTACACGATTTCCGTGGAGGGGTTGAAGGGATTGGGGTAGTTTTGAAGCAAAAGGCAT
>JAFGJB010000244.1 GCA_016929295.1 Candidatus Zhuqueibacterota bacterium
AAAAATGTCTGAACCATGATGTAAAGGATTAAAGGATGACCCTGATTGCGAAAATCATGGTCATCTTTGAATCAGGCGAATCAAGGTCGAAAATGTCTGAACCATGATGTAAAGGATTAAAGGATGACCCTGATTGTGGGAATCATGGTCATCCTTGAATCAGGTGAATCAAGGTTAAAAATGTCTGAACCATGATGTAAAGGATTAAAGGATGACCCTGATTGTGAAAATCATGCTCATCCTTGAATCAGGTGAATCAAGGTCAAAAATGTCTGAACCATGATGCAAAGGATTAAAGGATGACCCTGATTGTGAAAATCATGGTCATCCTTGAATCAGGCGAATCAAGGTCGAAAATGTCTGAACCATGATGCAAAGGATTAAAGGATGACGCTGATTGTGGGAATCATGGTCATCCTTGAATCAGGCGAATCAAGGTCAAAAATGTCTGTACCATGATGTAAAAGATTAAAGGATGACCCTGATTATGAAAATCATGCTCATCTTTGAATCAGGCGAATCAAGGTCAAAAATGTCTGAACCATGATGCAAAGGATTAAAGGATGACCCTGATTGTGGGGATCATGGTCATCCTTCAATCAGGTGAATCAAGGTTAAGATTAAATTGCATAATTTTATTGATTTCTTTCACCGTGTCATCTATATTGTGATGATTTTAGCACTTTTTGGCGCGACGACGTCAGCTTTTCCAATATTTGATTCAAGGGGGAGATCAACGCTCACATATGGGAGGCTTTAGCAATGGGGTCTCAGCGATTGGCTTTGAAGAATTCCGCAAGATTTCTCGTCAACAAGATCTATCGTTACCCCGTTTTGATCACGTTTGTCATTTCGATTGCCGTGATGGCCGGTTGCGCTTTCATCATAGCTATCGAGGAGGATATCAGCCTCTTTGACGCTCTGTTGCGGGTTTTGGCATTTTTTTTAGGGGAGCTTGGAACGATAGAAGGAGATAGTCTGGTCAGGATCGCTACGGCTGTTGGCTTGATTTCCGGCGTCGTCTTCATCGCCATCATTGGAGCAAAAATAGTGACACTGTTTGTCAATCTCTCTACCAAGGGAGGAAGAATCATGAAGAAAGTTTCTTACAAGGATCATATCATCATTTGCGGATGGAACAATCAAGGGAAAAACATCATCAAACAGCTTTTGTCTCCGGATATCAAGCAAAAACGGCCAATTGTCATCTTGGCTAATCTGGACAAGAGGCCGATAGATGAAGATCGAGTGGATTTTATCTCCGGTGATCCGACCAAGAAGGCTGACCTGGAAAAGGCCGGAATTATGACAGCGAACACCGCGATCATTTTGACAAACATGAGCTCAGGTCTACAAAAAGATATTAATCCTGACGCACAAGCTTTGCTGATGACCCTTGCTGTTGAGACAGCGCGCCCTGAGGTATACACTTGTGTTCAGTTGGTGAACTCTGAATACAGGGAGCACCTGGAACATGTCAACGTCGATGAGTATATATCTTTTGATCATTTGGGCAGCAACTTGATGGTTGCTTCTGCACTGAATCACGGTCTCTCCCGCATACTCAACGGGCTGTTGACATTTGATGTCGGCAGTGAAATTTACAAGGTGGAAACACCCGATGCATTTGTGAACAAAGAATTCAGAAAAGTCGCAAAGGAGTTGATCGACAAAAAAATGACCCTCCTGGCTGTTGAAACCGCCGAATCAAACCTTGATTCAGTATGGAAAGAAGAGCTTGCTGCTGTCAGGATGCTGAAAGATGGCAAGGCATGGATAGTCAATCCGCAAAAGGACTATACGTTGCACAAAGGCGACGGCCTCTATATAATAGCTGAAAAAGAACCGACAAAAAATGAAATGCCAAGATCATAAGGACGCAAAGGAAGGAAAATTATGGGACACACTGTCACAGCCACATGTACAGTGTGCGGCGCTACTTTTACGCTGGACTATGGTGGAGGATTCTTCTTCCACCTTCTCCGCTGCAATAAATGCGGCAAGACAAAGTCCATTGGTTTCGATGAGCTTGGTGAATGGCACCTCAGATATCTGAAGGGTTTGCCCGGACCTTATAGTGTTGCCAGTTCCGAGCATGATGAGTATGTGAGAGAGCACGTCGATGTTCAGCCGCTATCCGAATAGGAGTACCACCGAGGCGTTGAAAAGATCGCCGGAAAGTGCCGGTGCGGTGGCTGCTATCACTTCAATGCCCCTGCCCGCTGCCCCCAATGCCACTCGACGAAAATAGAGGAAGGGGAGAGTACGATCATGTATGATTGAAAAAGATCCTTCGGGGATGGGATCTTGCTAGATGATACAATATGGTCGATGACGGCAAAGTTAAATGCATCAACTCGAACTTATTTTTACAGTGAGAATAAATGACTTGTCGCAAAAAATAAAGATGTGTATTTTATTCGCAGACAGGCTTTGGCAATCACGATTTAGATGAGGAGGTGATGATTTTCCATTCATTAAGCGAACTTTGCTACTGACTTTAACAGGAGGATGAAATGTCTATCAGAAAAGGATTCATCATTTTATTGCTGGTGTGCAGTTTGGCGATGATTGGACATGCCCAGAAAGGCACGATTGTGTTTGTCAGCTATCAGGTTGACACCAAAATCGATCCCGCGACGGGCGATTATCCCGATATGCCGCATATCTACGCTTTGCAGGATGAGGGTTATGAAGTCATTACTTTCTATGACGACTCGTTATTGACAGCCGACGAGGCGACACTGGATACGCTGTATGAGGCAGACCTGATTATTATGGGTCGATCCACACCCAGCATCCCCTATCAAACGAACAAACAAATCTGGAACGAAATTACGACACCGATCCTGAACCTCGAGTTGTGGAATTGTCGCGGCAGTCGGTTGAACTGGTTCAATACGGAAACGATGGTGAGCATCGCCGATGAAGGGACAGTCTATAACGCGATCATTGATGTCCCAGATGATCCGGTGTTTGAAGGATGGGATACATCAGCGCCGCTGCCGTGGGTGATGAGCCCCTTTGATGCCGTCGGGGTCAAGGAGGCCGGCAATGGTAAAGTACTCGCCAGGCTGGAATCGGACTCGACGGTCGTGTTTGTTCGCTTCGAGCCGGATGTCGAGTTCTACGATGGCTCCATCGACATGCCGGCCGGGCATCGCACTGTGATCGGCAACGGACGTGACAACAGCGGGGCAGCCCCTTTTAATTACTATAACTTTACTGCGGAATCGGAGCAGATCTTTTTAGCCGAAGTGGCGCGCATGGTCGCCCTGAGCCAAGGCTCCGCTGTCGAAGAACCGGAGAGCGAGACCGTACCGAAAGATTTTGAGTTGTCGCAGAATTATCCCAATCCGTTCAACCCGTCGACGACCATAAAATTTGCACTGCCGGAAAGAAGCCATGTCCGCCTCACTTTATTCAATCTCATGGGTGTTGAAAGCGCAAAAATTGCAGAGGGTGACTATGACGCCGGGCAGCACGAGATCGTGTTTCATGCCGGCAACCTGTCAGCCGGCGTCTATTTGTATAAAATCGACACGGAGAGATTTTCGGCTGTGAAAAAGCTGGCGATTGTAAAATAGTATCCTGGATGATGACTGATTGCGGCGTCAATGTTTCAACAACACCCCAATAGACGCCGGCACATCATTTTCTTTTTAGGTGAGCGCTCGCTGTTTCTGGATATTTTTCAGCAAAGCGGCCGATACCCGCAGGTCGTTTTTATATCCTGACGCGTCGTGCAGCTGATACTTTAATTGCACTGGATAAAAATCAAGAAAATAGACGAGAATGAATGTGACCGGATCCTGCAGCAGCGGCAGGATCCGGTTCGCACTATGAGTTAAAAATCCACTATTCCCTGCAAGGCCTCTCTGCAAACGGTGAAATCCATCATTTTCAATTTGATGTAATCCTGATGATAAAAATAGTAACCCTTGTTAGCTCCATTTTGTGCGCCGGCACCAGAATCCTTGACCAGGAACCAGTCCTGCCCGTCCTTCTCCATAAATCCGACGATGTGCACGCCGTGATCATCGGTCGTCGACTGGTTGCTGAAGCGTAACTGACGGGCGTTCTCGTCAATATAGTCGGCGGGAATGTCAAAGGTCGGCACCAACGCCACCTCCTGGTGCGAATAGTAGCCGGGCTCCGAGGTGTCGCCGCCAATGCTGACCGTATAGCCCCGGCGCAGAGCCGATTTCAATGCGGCCATGAATTGATCGAGCGGCACATTGTAGTAATCGTCACTTTTCCACCAGTTGTCTGGAACAGGATAGGCGACGAATTGATGATAAGGCAGCTGCAGCAGCGACAGCAAATCGATGTAATCATCAAAGTCTATTTTCAGGGATTGAAAATATTCAACCGGCGTCATTTTTTTCCCCTCTATCGCGATGGTCGCCGGCGGTTCGCCGAGATGAGCATTCAAAATTGCCTTGATGGTCGACAGGACCGTCTCTTCATCCCAGAGATAGTTGTCCTTGACATAATTCAGATAGGTCTGCATTTCTTCAAACAGAGGCGTATGATTGTGGAAGGGTTCATCTTTTTTCAGTCCCGTGTAATCTGCCGCAGGCACAACGCCGTATTTTTCCCAGATAATCGGGATATGATTCGCCATCGAACCCTGCTCAAACAGTGAATTCCCCAGTTCTTGCACATAGCGGCGGGCTTTTTCGACATATTCCCAGTAGACCGTGTGCAGCTCGGAGAGCTTTACTTTTTGTCCTGTCTTGCGATAAAGTTCCGATTCATAGAAAGAAGTGGTGCTGAAAGCCCAGCACATGCCGGAATTTCCCTGGGAAATCGGCTCGTTGTGCCAGTGGGCGGTAAATTCAGCTTTCGATTTCGGCAGCTCCATGCCGGTAAAATCGACGATGAATCTTGTCTTCTCATCCGCGGCATAGCGAGCGTTTTCGTATTTGATTTTATCCCAGAAATCGTTTTTGGTCTCGACAAATGTGCCTTTGTCTTTTTGCGGCGCCTGCGCCTGCACCAGCAGAATTGCCGCTAAAATTGAAATGGAAATGAATCGTAGCATCTCTTGTCCTCCCAGGTCTGCTGTACGACGATGATTGTTTGCTTGCAGATAAAAGATCGGCGATCGCCAATTTTCAATCGCCTCTAGTCGTTCTCCCATTTTTCCCGTCTGGCCGTCAGCGCCCGTTTCTGGCGATCGCGCTCCATCTTTGCCAGGCGGATGCTTTTGGGCGTCACCTCCACGACCTCGTCCTCGGCGATGAATTCGATGGACTGATCGAGCGACAACATGCGCGGCGGCCGCAGCGTCACCGTCGCCTCGGCGGTGGAGCTGCGCATGTTGGTCAATTTTTTTTCTTTGGTGATGTTGACATCCAGATCTCCGCTGCGATTGCGTTCGCCGACGATCATGCCCTCGTAGACATGCGTCCCCACTTCGAGAAAGAGCTCGCCGCGATCGACCATGGCCAGGCTGGCGTAGCTGGTCACCCGGCCGGGCCGGTCGGCCACCAGCGCCCCGGAGGTGCGCTGCGGGATGGCGCCAAACCACGGCTCGTAGCTGATCAGGATGGAGTTCATGACCCCGGCGCCCTTGGTGTCGGTGAGAAAGTGGCTGCGGAAACCGATGAGCCCGCGCGACGGGATATGAAATTCCAGATTGACCCGTCCATGGCCGTGATTGACCAGGTTGGTCATGCGCCCTTTGCGCGCGGCGAGCTTTTCCGTCATGATGCCGATGTATTCTTCCGGCACATCGATATAGACCTGTTCAACGGGTTCGCACGTTACACCGTCGATCTCTTTGGTGATGACATGCGGTCGGGAGACCATCATCTCGTAGCCTTCGCGGCGCATGGTTTCGATGAGGATGGCCATCTGCAGCTCACCGCGGCCGCGCACCTCAAAGGCATCGGCGCGCTCAGTCGGCTTTATTTCAATGGCAACATTGCCGAGGATTTCCTTATCCAAACGATCGCGGAGATGACGCGAGGTGAGATATTTGCCTTCTGTGCCGGCAAAGGGACTGCCGTTGACGTAAAAGATCATCGACACCGTCGGTTCGTCCACGGTGATGCGCGGCAATGGCTTGGGATTGTCGAGCGCTGAAATAGTGTCACCGATTTTCACATCCTCCACCCCGGCTACAGCAATGATGTCGCCGGCTTCAACCCTGTCCACTTCTGTCCTGCCGAGATTCTGAAAGGAATAGAGTGCCGAGAACCTGATGCCGCGCACGATTTTGTCTTTGCCGCACAGGCTGTATTGTCCCCTCATCTCCAGCGTTCCCATGGCCAGGCGGCCGACCGCGATCTGCCCGACATAGGGGTCATAATCGAGATTGGTGATAAGAAACTGCGGCGTCGCCGCGTCATCGGCCTGTGGACCCGGGATGGCGTGCACGATGGTTTCGAAAAGTGGTTTGAAAGTGGTCGAGCCGTCATCTAATTGCCGATGGGCGATGCCGGCCTTGGCGTTGGTGTAGAGGACGGGGAACTCGATCTGCTCGTCGGTGGCGTCCAGATCGATGAACAGATCGTACACCGCATTGATCACCTCCGGTATGCGTTGATCCTGGCGATCGATTTTATTGATCACCAGGATGATCGGCAACTTTTTCGCCAACGCCTTTCTGACGACAAAACGCGTCTGCGGCAGCGGTCCTTCGCTGGAATCGACGAGCAACAGCGCGCCATCGACCAGATTTAGGCTGCGCTCGACTTCCCCGCCAAAGTCGGCGTGCCCCGGAGTGTCGACGATGTTGATCTTGATATGATTGTACGTCACCGCGGTGTTTTTGGCCATGATGGTGATGCCGCGTTCGCGCTCCAGATCGAGAGAATCCATGACCCGTTCCTCGACCTGCTGGTTGGCGCGAAAAATGCCGCTCTGCCGCAACAGGCCGTCCACCAGCGTCGTCTTGCCATGATCGACATGTGCGATGATGGCGATATTTCTCAAGTTCTGCTTGCGCACGTATAATGCTCTCCATCAGAAATCTGTAAAAATACGTATAATTTTTGATAAAAACATACAATTTTTACAGAGGGAAAACGTTATCACTCCGATTATCCAGTTAGCTGAGCACACAGAGAAGCTTGCCGCGGCCTTTGGCCGCAACCAAAAAATGTAACAATTACGAAAACTAAACGCAAAGGCGCAAAGAGCCGCAGAGGTTCGCAGAGATATATGGATGTGCCGCGGCATAATAACTTTTCGAGATAATCGATGTAAAAAAAATCAATGTCATTTCTTCTCTGCGTGTTCTCTGCGAGCTCCGCGCCTTTGCGTTGAATGTATACTATTTTTTTTGTGATACGAAACTACTTTGCTATTGTCTGTTCTTTACCAGCGTAACTCTGCTGTTGGCTTTAAAACTTGCTAAAAAAACACGATGTTTTAACCTTGTAGTGCAGAGAGAAACGATGTGCTTTTTTTTGCCGTCTTGCCCTGCGCCGTGACTTTTCGATTCACCCAAGCGGTAAATGCCTCTGCCGAACCGAACGTCTAAAAAGCAGATGAAAATGATGGCGCAATATGTGCCGAAGAGCGGATAGCGCCAAAAATAGAAATTTTAGTGCTGCGTCGAATCATTTTTGCACTGAATTCGTTTAACGAAGCATCTTGAACACTCAAATTGAGGTTGGTTATGAAAATCGCAAAGACATGTGCATTGAAACTGGGACTGATATTATTCGCACCGTTTTTCATTTTCGCGCAGTCGGTTCCGGATGAACTCAGTTGGCCAAAGGAAATTCAGACCGACGAAGGAAAAATCGTCGTCTATCAGCCGCAGCCCGAGTCATTTGTCGGCGACAAGCTGGAGGCGCGCGCCGCCGTCGCGGTCACCCTGGCGGAGGCGGAGACGCCGGTGTTCGGGGCGGTGTGGTTGACAGCTCGCGTCGCCACTGACACCGACGAGCGCACCGTGACGCTTCTGGATATGCAGATAGCGGATGCCAAATTTCCGCCCGGAGAAAAAGGCGACACGGCCCGGCTGAGCCGATTTGTGCAAGAGGAAATGCCGAAATGGCAGCTGATGATGTCACTCGATCAGCTCCTCACCAGTCTCGATATGGTGGAGACGGACAGGGAGATGGCAGCCAATTTCAACAATGCGGCGCCGGAGATCATTTACCGCTCGACGCCATCGGTGCTGGTGCTCGTTGATGGCGAGCCAAGGCTGCAGGCGGTCGAAAACAGCGATCTCGACTATGTCGTCAACACACCGTTTTTGATCATCAAGGAAAAAAGCCGCTTCTATCTGTTTGGCGGCGGACTGTGGTATCGTTCGCGGGATATCATGGGGGAGTGGCAACACATTGACACACCGCCGCAGGCGGTCGCCGAGCTCGCCGAGGATGCGTTCACCGACGAAGAGAGAGAAGAGCAGCGTGAGGCTGAAACATCGGGCGTCATCCCGCACATAATCGTCAGAACCGAACCGGCTGAATTGATTCAAAGTGACGGTGATCCAGAATATGCTGCGATTGATGGCACATCACTGCTCTATATGAGCAATAGCGAGAATGATATCATCATGGATATCAACACGCAAACATACTTTGTCCTGTTGGCCGGGCGCTGGTATACATCCAGATCGTTGCTCTATGGACCGTGGATTTTCATGGCCAACGATGATTTGCCAAAAGATTTTGCCCTGATTGGCGACAACTCTGAAATGGCGACCGTTTTGCCCAGTGTCGCCGGCACCCAACAATCGCGCGAGGCACTGCTGGAAAACACCATTCCGCAGACAGCGGTTGTCGATCGCAAAACCGCATCGCTCAACGTTGAATATGACGGTGATCCCCGCTTTCTGCCCATCGAAAATAGCACCATCTCCTACGCCGCCAATACGGACAAATCGGTCCTGAAAATCGATGGCCGCTACTATTGCTGCGACGATGCTGTCTGGTTCGTCGGCGTCAGTCCCAAAGGACCCTGGGAAGTGTGCACCGAGGTGCCGGATGAGGTGCAGGAGATTCCGCCTGATGTGCCGGTTTACAATGTGAAATATGTCTATATCTATGACTATACGCCGGATGTGGTCTATATTGGCTATACGCCCGGTTATGTTCATTCCTACATTTATCGCGGTTGTGTGGTGTACGGCACCGGCTGGTATTATCATCCCTGGTACGGTCGCGTCTATTACCCGCGGCCGGTGACCTGGGGCTTTAGCGTGCATTATAATCCCTGGAGAGGATGGGGATTTTCATGGGGTTACAGTGTCGGATGGATCCACGTCGGATACGGCCACTGGCGGCCGGCCTATTACGGCTTGTGGGGGCCTGCCGGCTATTATCCCGGCTATCGGCACGGCTACTACCACGGCTATCATCGTGGCTATCATGGCCATCGGGACTATTATGCGGAATCCCTGCCGCAGCCACGGCATGCGAATATTTATCGGCGACGCGACACCGGCGTGAGAGAGACGGTGGATCGTTCGCGACGTCCTTCGACAGCGGCGGATCGCTCGCGCAACGATGTTTACGTCGATCGCGACGGCACCGTGCATCGCCGAACCGACAGCGGCTGGCAGCAGCGTCAGGATGGTCGCTGGCAGGACAGCGACCGAACCAGTTCACGGACGAGGGAACGCGATACGACCGATAGCCGTCGTGAGTCGCCGACAAGAGATCAGGCCGGCCAGGCGCCGCAGCGCACACAAAGAGATCGGCAACAACCGACAACTCGCGATCAGGGTGAACGTCAACCGGCGCAACGCGATGCCGATCGGCCGACGCCGCAGCGGGAGAGTGATCGAACGAGGTCGTCATCCCCGCGCGAGGATCGGACGACGTCGCCACAGCGCGATCGTCAGCCGACGCAGCGCGACAGGACGGAGCGTCAACCCAGCCTGGAGCGCGAGTCGACGAATCGCGAGCGCGGCCAGCAGCGGACAAGCGAATACCAGTCACAGCGGCGGCGTTCAGCGCCGGCGAGCCCGTCGCAACAGCGACAGCCATCGAGCCCGTCGCAGCAGCGAGACTCATCGAGCCCGTCGCAGCAGCGAGACTCATCGAGCCCGTCGCAACAGCGACAGCCATCGAGCCCGTCGCAGCAACGAGACTCATCGAGCCCGTCGCAGCAACGAGACTCATCGAGCCCGTCGCAGCAACGAGACTCATCGAGCCCGTCGCAACAGCGAGACTCATCGAGCCCGTCGCAACAGCGACAGCCATCGAGTCGATCACAGCAACGGCAACAAACGCCAGGCCGTTCCAGCGACAATGGCAGCAACAGCCGGCGATGAAGGCGCGCAAACTGCTCCGATCAGCGGCGTCTGAGCGGAGCAGCATTTTTTCCGGGTGAGACAGACGACATTTTTCATTGTTTTCTTGTACAATTCTGCTATATTTGATTCGCGGCAATCTCAATCGAGCATATTTTTAAGTGGGAGTGATCATGTTGAACGTGAAAAATGTCATGCTGTTGATCATCGGACTCACTCTGTTCTCGGGATGCATCAGGGAAAAAGCGCAGGAAAGGGATCATATGATCATCGCCACACTGGATCAGGCGAACGAGTACGTCGACATGCACCCGTCTTTTGCCAAAGCATTTGACTTTTTGCGACAGGAAAATCTGGCGAATTTGCCGCCGGGTCGATATGATCTAGACGGCGACAGGTTGTACTGCACTGTCTCTATGGATTCCGGCAAAACGCGACAGGAGGCCAGGCTGGAGGCACATCGAAAATATATTGATATTCAGTACGTCATCGCTGGCGATGAAGAGATGGGGTGGAGGCCGAGCGCGCAATGCTCGGACATTCACACGCCCTATGATGATGCGAAAGACATCCTGTTCTACAACGATGAGATCAAGACCTGGAGCACGGTGCCTCCCGGTTCGTTCGTCATCTTTACACCGCAAGACGCACATGCGCCGATGGTCGGAAAAGGTGAAATTCACAAAGTGGTGTGCAAAATTTTGCAGTAAAAAAGCGCCAATGCATCTTTTCGGCCGTAAAGTCATCAAACTTGAAACAATAGCGAGTGGTATTTTATTTTTTAATGATTCCTTCATCAGCTCAGAAAAAGCGTCAAATTCTAAAAATATTGACAGAGAGGAGACGAAGATCGATGAGAACTTTAGACGCAGCCAAAAAGGAAACACGAATTTTCACGAATTAGAAAATCAATAATTTTGAATTGGTGAAAATTCGAAAATTTGTGGAAATTTGTGTTCATTTTCTTTTTCCAGAGCTAACCGGATAATCGTATTGATTGAGATCAATCATTATGAAATATTATTATGTAGTGACACATTTTCTGAGCAAGTGGAGTAATCATTTTTTTTTATCTATTGATCATTGAACAACGAGGAGATCATGGAAATTAAAAACATCCTGGTTCCGAGCGATTTTTCCGATACCGCCCGGCACGCGCTCGCCAATGCTTTTGCCATTGCTTCCATGCATCATGCCAAAATTACTCTGCTGCATGTCGTCACAGTTTATGATGACGATCCTTATAATCCCAAAAAGTCGTTCCCCGATCTGGAGGAGTATTACAAGCACCTTGAGGAGCGCGCCGGTATGCAGTTTGAGGAGACGATCTCCCGTAATCAGCTCAAAAATGTCCCCGTTGAATATATCGTTCGCCGAGGTTTCTCTCCCTATGAAGAGATACTCACCTATGTGACGGAAAAAGATATCGATTTCATCGCTCTTGGCACGCACAGCCGAAAACCTTTGGCGCGCTTCTTTCTCGGCAGCGTGGCGGAGAACGTTGTCAATCGCGCGCCCTGTCCGGTTTTGACCGTCAGAATTGATGAAGGCGAAGCGCCGGTGCCTGCTTATCAACGCATTGTGGCGCCGATCGATTTTTCCGAGCAGAGCAAAAGGGCTCTCGCTCTGGCCGCAGCGTTACTCAAACCGGATGGCACGCTGTTCGTCCTGCACGTCATCGAGGATGCCATTTACCCGGCCTATTTCACTGCTGAAGGGGATTCCATTCTGCAGATGATGCCGCATATCCGCGAAAAATCGCGCGAGGCGATTGAAAATGTCATCAGAGAAAACGTGCCGGCGGCGATCAAGACAGTGGCCATGGTCAAGGAGGGGCGAATTTCAACGACGATCACTGAATTTGGCGAAGAAAACCGCTGTGATTTGATCGTGATGGGGACGCATGGCATGAACGCGCTGGGACAGATCATCATCGGCAGCCAGGCCAGCCGGGTGATTCGGAAGGCATCCTGTCCGGTGGTGACCATCAAATAGGGAAATGAAATGGATTGTTGTGAAAAGTTTCTGCAGCAGGTTTGTGACGAGTTGGCGGAAGACATCAATTCTGAGCTCTGCGAACGACTGAGAACTCATTTGGAAACATGTCAGGATTGCCGCAATCAGGTCGCCTCCATGCGCAGCACCGTGAGTCTGTTCCAATGCCTCAAAGACAAGCAAGTGCCGCGCGACATACACGAGCGTCTTTTCAAGCTGCTCAATGTGACGGATGACGCCTGACGCAAGCGCTCAAATGGCTCTTGACATTTTGAAATGGATTGTTTACAATAAAGGGTGATATCATAGTCACCCATTTTTTTGTGGAGACCGCATGGAGAAATTGACCAGACGGCAACGGCAAGTGCTTGAGATCATCATCGGCATGATCAAGGAGAAAGAGTATCCGCCTACGCTGAAAGAGTTGGCAGAAAAGTTGGGCGCCGCCTCGCGCAACACGGCTGTCAAACACCTCACGGTGCTGGATCGCAAGGGTTACATTCGCTGGGAAAAAAACAAGGCGCGCAGCATCAAGATTCTCGAGGCATTGGGACTGCTTGACGGTGATGGCGAGCGCAGTCTGCCGCTGGTCGGCGCGGTCACGGCCGGCGTTCCCATGCTGGCAGAACAGAATATTGAACGCTATGTCGCCATCCCCAGCGCGCTCGTCCGTTCCAGTGACACGCATTTTTTGTTGCGCGTACAGGGCGACAGCATGGTGAACGCAGGCATACTGGATCAAGATCTGGTTGTCGTGCGCTCGCAGAGCAGCGCGAATATTGGCGAGATCGTCGTGGCTCTGATCGGCAGCGAAGCGACGGTGAAACGGCTGGCGGCCCGTGATGGCGGGCGATATCTGAAGGCGGAAAATCCTGCGTTTACGGATATTTTCCCGCACGGGGAGTGGAGCATTCAGGGGAGAGTGGTGTCGCTGGTGCGGGAGAATGTCGCTTAGCGGCGCGGGGGAGTAGAATATCGGGCGTGAACCATGCCCTTATGAAATATACGGTGATTTTTGCATCTGCCGCAATCGCTCCAATCGCTCCTCCACTTCATCCGGCAGTGACATGCCGACATCCGCATCGCGCCAGTAGTGAAGAAAGCGCTCGCATGCCGCAATCGCTTCGGCAATTTTCCCCTGTTTTTCCCGTATCTCGGCGAGAAGGGCGATTGATTTGCCATAAAAAATAGGTGTCTGGGCGAACATCAACACCCGTTTGGTATATAGGGCTCTGCTGCAATAGTCAGCTGCTCTGTCATAGTCGCCCGTCTGCAGCAGCAGGTTTGCCAGATCATACTTGGCTTCTATCATAAGCCCGAGGATGGGTCGGTCATCGTGCTGCAGAAGGGAAGCAAGTTTGTCAATGGCCGCTGCGGTTTGCCCGCGGGCGAGCTCATATTTTGATTCCAGGAACAGTCTGTCCGATTGAGAAATGAGCCTTGATTTTCTCTGGAGGATGGTCATTGCCCGTTCGCGATCGCCTTTCTGCAAGGCGACTATAAAGTCATCGACGATGAAAAATGACGTCTGAAGAAGAGCGCTCGAACGGCTCTGCGAATAGAGCCGCGCGTCAGCGAGCTCGCGTTCCGCCTGATCGGCGCGGCCGAGCTCACGGAATAGCAGGCAGCGGTTAAAGTGCGTCCAGGCGACGCCATGGGCAAAATCGGCTTCACGATACAGGGTGTTGGCAATATCGAGATGTTCCAGCGCATATTTGTATCGGCCGGTGAAAACATAAAAATGGGCGATGTATTCGTACATCGCCGCGCGTTCGTCAGGCTGCAGCGCCAGAAGTAGGTGGTTTTTCAGGATGCGTTCAGCTGCTTTCACCTGGTCATTCAAAAGATAAGCCTCTGCCAAAGCGATGATAGCATCTTTATTCTGCGGATCTTGCTCAATTGCGACTTCGAGGTTGGCGATCGCCTCGCCGACGTTGCCCAGGTAATGGTGCACAGCGCCGACCTGCTCATAGGCGACGCCGAGCCCCGTGCGGTCCGGGCTGTTCATCAACGTCCGCAGGCGTAAATTCGCGTAACAGAGTGCGCTGTCAAATTCAGCCTGCCAGATATAGATATCCGCTATATTGGCGAGGGCTGCAATATGAGTCGAATCAATTTTGAGCACGTTCGCCGTGGCTTTGATGGCGCTGGCAAAATTGCGTTGCACTTCAAACGCCAGAGCCTGGCCAAGGTGACCGTCGATGAAATCGGGGAATTGCTGCGTCAATTTTGTGAAACTCGCCAGCATTGCGGATGCATTATCGAGCATATAATAGGAATATCCATCGACGAGCAGTTTTTCCGGCTCGGATAATTTGCCGCGATGCCGTTTTGCCTTTTGCAGGCAGAGTCGTCCCTCGTCGGGTCGCTCATTCCAGCGCAATAGTACGCCCAGCAGGGCATAGGCATATGAAAAAGTTGTGTCATTGTCGACGGCCAACTGCAGATTGTTGATGGCGACATGATCGGCGTAGCGCCACCACGCCTGTCGACCGGCTAAAAAATAGGCATAGGCGTCCGGCGATAGGGTTGTCACGTCACTGCTGAAGTGGGGCGCCGGTTCGGGCGGCGCAAAAAGCAGCCGGACTGTGGGGCTCAGAGAGGCGACGATGAACAGGACGACAAGCGCGCTCGCTGCGAGCAGCCAGGTCGATACTCTGAATTTACGGCGCGGTGTGCTTTCTGTTTGAAAGAGCGCAGAGGTGGGTGTTTTTATCCTGGATTTGAGAGCGCGAATGTCCTGGAGCAATTCGCCCACAGACTGGTGACGATCCTGCGGTTTGCTTTGGATGCATTTGCGGATGAGCGGGCGCCAGCGACCCGGAACGTTGGTTTTATTCTTCAATAATGCGGGCGCATCGGTTGTGGCGATGCGTTCGAGCTCACTGATCTGGCTGGCGCATTCGAAGAGCTTGCGTCCGCTCAGCAATTCGACCAGCGTGACGCCCAGGGAAAAAATATCGGAACGATGGTCAACCTGCTCCCGGCGCACCTGTTCGGGCGACATATAGGCCGCTGTTCCCATGATGCCGGTGTAGGTGGTGGTGAAGAGATCCGGCACGAACAGATCAGCCGACGGGCCCTGTTCTGAAGCGAACGCGGTCATTTTCGCCGCTTCCGAGGCAAGACGCGCCACGCCAAAATCGGTGATTTTGACCATGGTTGGGTTTTTCCCAAGCAGAATGTTGTCCGGTTTGATATCCAAATGCAGGATGCCGGCCGCATGCGCCATGCCGAGCGCTGAACAGACCTGTTCCATGATCCACAGCACATCCCGCTCAGAGATGCGGCCATGCGCAAGCAGCAGCTCGGAAAGGGTTGGTCCGTCGACATATTCCATAGCGATGAAACGATGATCCGCATCCTCGCCGATCTCATAAATGGCGCAGATATTGGGATGATTTATTTTCGAAGCGGCGATCGCCTCGACGCGGAAATGGTACAGCGCCTTTTCATCTCTCACCAGTGCGGGTGAGAGCAACTTGAGCGCGACGATGCGCTGCAAATCGGTATCCAGGGCTTTGTAGACGCGCCCCATGGCGCCTTGGCCCCGCTTTTCCAGGATGCGAAATTGACATATCGTCGAATTTAAAAGGGGATCTTTCATCCGCTCCATGCCGTCGTCACAAACTCGTTCAACTCCCGGTCAACGACATAAAGCTATGAAAATTTTTATTGAAAAGCTATAAAAAAGGAAACCCGCACCCCGACCCGCGGATCTCCCTGGAAGCGTTTCGCTTCGCCCCTCTGGCGTTATGGCTTCCCTCTCAACAGAATCTCAACATCCCGCGTCCACGATGTGGAGTATATCCTGCCCACACTGCAATGTTATTTTAATTGTAGACGCAAATATAATGCCGAAGCAGAAGCGTAATTCTAAAAGATGCTAATTATTGATAATATTTGAGATAGGCTTATGCAGATGCAAGGTCGATGGGACCCTCTTTTGGCAGAAAGCATGGTAAATAAACCATGAAATGGTAAAATTACCCCTATCTCTTCTTGAAAGCGGCTGCGGAAATGTTGTATCGCTGCATTTTTTGGTAGAAATTTTTGGCATCCAGGCCGGCGTCTCGCGCCGCCTGCGCCACATTGCCATGGGATTTCTGCAGGGCTGTCCTGAGGTAATGGATCTCAAAATCCTTGATGATTTTCTTTTTTTCAACGGCAAAAGCGCCAAAATATTTTGTCATCTGTTGATTTTGCATGTCCGGCGGCAAATGCTCGGGCAAAACGACGTCGCTGCGGCACAGCACCGCTGCCCGTTGCATGGCATTCTCCAGTTGCCGCACATTGCCGGGATAATTATAGGCTAATAATATCTTTTGCGTCTCGTTATCCAGGGTCAAGTCCGGACGACCATATTTGCTCAGAAAATGCATGGACAGCATGAGGATATCTTCTTTTCTCTCCTTGAGGGCCGGGATCTCGATATTGATGATATTGAGGCGATAGAAGAGATCCTCACGAAACTTGCCCTTTTTGACCAGCTGCGCGAGTTTCACATTTGTGGCGGCCACAATGCGAACATAGCAGCGCTTCAGCTCGGTGCTGCCCACCGGCGAAAATTCGCCGCTCTGCAGCACCCGCAAGAGCTTGACCTGCAGCGCCTGGCTCATCTCGCTGATTTCATCGAAAAAAATCGTGCCGCCATCGGCGGTCTCGAACCAGCCCTTCTTATCCTGCACCGCATCGGTGAAGGCGCCTCTCACATGGCCAAAGAGTTCACTTTCCAGCAGATTATCCGGCAGGGCGCCACAATTCAACGACACGAACTGTTTGTCTCTTCGACCGCTGTTTTGATGCACCGCTCGTGCAACCAATTCCTTTCCCGTACCGCTGGCACCTTGAATGAGAACTGTGGCATCGGTCTTGGCCACTTGATCGATGAGCCCCAGGATTTTCACCAGCGCCGGACTGTTGCCAAGGATGCCGCCATAATTTTGCCGATCAAAGACTACCTTTTGAATTCGCTCAAGATCGCGTTTCAGCTCGATGCTGTGCAAAATAGAATAGAGCTGATTGGAAATAAATTGAACGCATTGATGCACAAATCCGCATTCATTTTCGTGAAAAACACCGAGAATATTTCTGTTATCCGCGTAGAATACGCCTATAAGATTTTCCTGATGGATAATTGGCACGCAGATGACGGATAGCAAATTGAGGCGCAGGACACTATTCGAGGCTTTCATTTCGTCTCCCTGCAGGGCATTCTTGATGCATATCGGCGCGCGCGTTTCTCTTGTTTTATTGATGATGCTCCAGCTCACCTCAAAGCTGGGCTCAATAATGTCATCATGATCCAGATTACGGCCTTTTTGAAAAACGATCTCCTCGCTCCGATCAAATATGAGGATGAGACTGCGTTCAGCGCCGGTGTACTTGTTCAGATCATCAAGGACATCCTGCAGAACACTTTCAAATGAGGTCTCCGGCTTGATATGGCTGGCCAATTCCGCTAACATGCGGAAATGGAGAAAAGATGTATAGAGATCATCCAGCGTTCCTTCAAACTGCCCCGTCCTGATTCGCCCTTTTTTCAGTTTGATATGCGTTTTCTCCTGCATCTGCAGCCTCCTGCTATGCTGATGATGGTGAATTGATAATCATATTATCGGACAAATGCAAGCGAAATCATACAACTCCTTGCAAGTTTGGCAGAATTCTGTTATTTTGCTGACAGTGAGAATCCGCCTGTCTATACCTGCACGCTTGCGACCTTGCAGATTGAATAAAAATGGAGCTCCTATGCGAATATGTTGGCTACCCCTCTTGTTGAGCTTGTCCCTGGCGAACTGCGCATCGCACCACGAAGACGTGACCATTGTCATCCCCGGGGATCACTCGGCACTGGAACAACTTGCCGCCAAGGAAATGAGGCGAATCCTCTTTCAGCGGACCGACCAGCTCATCGATATCGTCAAAAGCGATACCCTGCCCGCAGAAGACGACCTCATCGTGCTGGGAGAGCAGTCGCAGCCTCTCATGGCTGAGGCGGCCCATTTTCGCGCTCAGGAATATAGGCTAGAGACGGTGCGCGAGGCTGGCCGAAAGGTCCTTTTCATCACCGGCGGCGATGCGGCCGGTGTGCTCTACGGCGCCTATCGCTGTGCTGAACATCTGGGCGTTCGCTTTTATCTGCACGGCGATGTCATCCCGGATGAAAAAATACCTCTATGCTTACCGACACTGCATGAGCGGCGCGCGCCGCTCTTCGAGGTGCGCGGCATTCATCCGTTTCATGACTTTCCGGAAGGGCCGGACTGGTGGAACCTCGATGACTATAAAGCGATCCTCGCCCAACTTCCGAAAATGGGGATGAACTTTTTTGCCCTGCATACCTATCCCGAGAATCAGCCCATCTATGGCGAGGAGAAGGGACCCGAGCCGACGGTGTGGATCGGTCTCGAGTGCGATATCAATCCGGACGGGACGGTGAAATTCAGCTCGCCGGCGCGCCATTTTACCACCCGGACGAACACCTGGGGTTATCAGAGCATGAATACAGGCGACTATCACCTGGGCGCGTCGCAGCTGTTCGAGCGCGACGACTATGGCGCAAACTATATGCAGGGGCGAACGCCATGGCCGGCCATCGCCGACCGCAATGACCTGTTCAATGAATGTGGCAATCTGTTGGGGGACGCCTTTGCCTTTGCTCATCAGCTCCGCATCAAAACCTGCGTTGGCACCGAACTGACGCTGACGATCCCTGAGGTTGTGCGCCATCGTCTTTTGACCTTTGGCAAAGATCCGGCTGACCCGGCGACGGTTCGCGAGGTGTACGAGGGCATGTTTCGCTGGATCGAGAAGAACTATCCGCTGGATTATTACTGGCTCTGGACGCATGAGGGCTGGACATGGAGTGACATCACTGACGAAGAGGTTGCCAGGACCGAGGCCGATTTGCTCATCGCCTATGACGCGCTGCAGAATGTCGGCAAGCCTTTCACTCTCGCCACCTGCGGCTGGGTGCTTGGCCCGCCGCAGGACCGGACGCAGTTCGACCGCCTGTTGGCGCATGACGTGGTCTTTAGCGCCATCAATCGCGAGCTGGGCAAGGAGCGGATCGATCGTCATTTCGCCGCCATTCACGACCGGCCGACCTGGGCCATTCCCTGGCTGGAGGATGATCCGCGCCTCATCTCGCCGCAGCTGTGGGCCGGCCGCATGCGCCAGGATGCCGCCGATGCCCTGGCCTATGGCTGCGATGGCCTGCTGGGCATCCATTGGCGCACGCGCATGCTTGAGCCCACCGTGTCGTCGCTGGCCACTGCCGCCTGGGAGCAGCGCTGGGCGACGGCCAAAACGCCACCCCAATTTGGCGAACGAGATGTCATCGCCTACGCGACCGGCGCGGCTGTCACGCTTCCAGATCTGCAGCCGCCCTTTGCGACGGTCAGAGAGGGCGCATCCGCCTATTTTTTCCAACTGCCGAATGGACTTTACACGGTCAAAATTTTCTTCATCGAACCCTCTTTTGCCGACAGAGGCAAAAGAGTCTTTTCGATACGGCTGCAGGGAGATCGTCCAATCGAGTTCTACGATATCGCCGCTTCGGTCGGCAAGGGGATGCCGGCCGAATTGACTTTTGCGAATATTCGCGTCACGGATAACATGTTGATTGTTGATTTCACGGCCGTTGTCGGCTCTCCGTGCGTGGCCGGTTTTCACATCGAAGGCGAGGGACAGTCGCACAAGCTCGACTGCGGCGCCGCCATCGATCACGGCGACTGGCTGGCCGAATCGACGCCGCTGCCGCCGCTGCCGCGCGGCATGCCGATCGACGATTTCTATCTCGATTGGGCAAAGGCGAATTTCGGCGACCTGGCCTGTCAGCGGATTGCCGACATTTTCACCAGCCTGGACGGCCATCTGCCCGAGCCCGCGCAATGGATCGACGGGCCAGGCGGCATCCAGACTGTCTATGTGCCGTGGGATCAGATGAAGAGTCAATACGCCTTTGTCGAGGCGTTACAGGCGGTGCGTCCGCAGGTCAAAGGCGCCGGTAATCTCGAGCGATTCGATTATTGGCTCAATTCGTTCAAATTCATGCGCAGCATCGCCCGCGTCGGCTGCACGCTGGGCGAACTGGAAAAAATCGATGCGGCGATCCAGTCCGATAGCAGCGGGCAACGCCTGGCAAAAGAGCAGATGCTGCCGGTGCGGCTGCGACTCACTGCTGAATGGAGCGACATGTTGACGCATCTCCTGAGCTACGCGGACACGCCGGGTGACTTGGGAACCATCGCCAACATCGAACAGCACAACTGGCTCGCCCTCAATCTGTTGCACAAGCATGATGAGAGATTGCAGAGGTGGCTGGGAGAGGATTTGCCGCAGAGCGCCTGTCTTGCAAAGGATTATCGCGGCAAGACGCGGATGATCGTACCGACGAAACGAACGATCCTGGAGTTGCAGGAGGATTTTAACTTAAAGATCCTTGTGCTCTCCCCATCTGCGACGCGCGCTCCCGTTTTCAATTTCAAGTTTTTAGGTCATACTGAATTTCAGCGGCTGGAAGCAGAACATATCGCCCGAGGTGTCTACAATGTGCGGCTGACGGCTGATGAAATAAAGGGCAATGATTTTGAATATTTCGTGACGCTGCCGGGAGAGGAGGCACGCTTTCCCGCAACATCGCCGAACATCAATCATGTCGTCCTTATCTGCGGAAAATAGTGCCCAGTTTTCATTTGTAAATCAAACAAAATGTCTTATCTTGTGCTCACATAACTGCTTCAATTTGTTTTCAAAGCTACACCCAACTGAAATAATACTTTCGGAGCAAAGCATGCAAAAGATGTCATTCGTTTTCATGACAGTGATTTTATGGACGCTGGCATTTTGTACTGAGCAACTGATTCCATTGGCAGAACATCCGCGTCCCGATTTCAGCCGGCCGGAGTGGCTGAACCTCAACGGTCACTGGTCCTTCGAATTCGACGCCGCCGACGCCGGTCTGACGCAAAAATGGTTCGCGGGAGCAAAAGCCTTTTCCAAAGAGATACTGGTGCCCTTTCCGTGGGGCTCGCGACTGTCCGGGGTGGCCGACGAGGCCGTCATCGCCTGGTACGAACGCGCCATCACCGTGCCGAGCGACTGGCAAGGGAAAAGGGTGTTCATCGTCTTCGGCGCCAGCGACTGGCACACGACCGCCTGGCTGGACGGCGCCGAGCTCGGACAATTCAGGGGCGGCTATACGCCGTTCGAATTTGAGATCACCGCTGCCGTGCGTTGGGACGCCGAACAGCGGCTGACCGTGCGCGTCGATGATACGGAACACAAGTTCAAACTCTACGGCAAACAGGGCTACGGCGACGCCCGCGGCATCTGGCAGACGGTCTACCTGGAAGCGCGGCCAGAGGTCTATTTCGAAAAAGTATTCTTTTATCCGGACATTGACAGGTCGCGCGTCGATGTCAAGGCATTCCTGAGCGGCAAGCCGGCGTCCGATGGGGTGGTCGAGATCAGCTTCAAGACGGGAGATGTGCCGATGAAACGCAGCGGTTTCAAACGGGGGATGCAGGAGATCGAGTTTTCAATCGATATCGCTCATCAGAAGCTCTGGTCTCTCGAGGATCCGTTCTTGTATGAGGTGGATGCGATCCTCGATCTGAAGGGCGCCCGCGATGTCGTGGCCACCTATTTCGGCATGCGCACGATCAGCGTCGAAAATTTTCCGGGCGCCGACTATACCTATATTCATCTGAACAACAAGCCGGTCTACCTGCAGTTGGCGCTCGATCAGGCCTATCATCCCGA
>JAFGJB010000245.1 GCA_016929295.1 Candidatus Zhuqueibacterota bacterium
GGATCTTGTGGACGTAAAAAGTATTTCAGGCGGTGCCCACCGTGTCAGATGGGTTCTTTATCCATCCTCGCTCACAGGTTTTTTTATGCGTGCAAGCGATCCAGACTGCGATATTGTATGGCTTCACTGACAAATTCGGCCTTGATCTCTTCCGAACCCTCGAGGTCGGCGATGGTGCGGGAAACTTTGAGGATACGGTCATACGCCCGCGCCGAAAGACCGAGTTTGGTGATCGCCATTTTCAGCAGTTCATGCCCCTGATCATCCAGTTTGCAGAAAGTGCGAATTTCCTTGGAATCCATGCGAGCGTTGCAGAACAGATTTTTCTGATCTGCAAAACGCCGCAGCTGAACCTGACGGGCTGACTCCACTCTTTCGCGGATTGCGGCGGAAGGCTCGCCGGTGATGGTGCTGCTCAGCTCCTTATAGCGCACAGCAGGTACTTCCACATGGATATCGATGCGGTCCAGAAGCGGACCGGAGACGCGCGAGAGATAGCGCTGCACCTGCAGCGGCGAGCAGGAGCACTCTTTCGCCGGATCGGTATAGTAGCCACAAGGACACGGATTCATGGCCGCAGCCAGCATGAATGCAGCCGGGTAGGTCAGAGACAGCAGCGCGCGCGAAATCGTCACCACACCATCCTCCAGCGGCTGGCGCATCACCTCCAGAACATTTTTCTTGAACTCGGGCAGCTCGTCGAGAAACAGCACGCCGTGGTGCGCCAGGCTCACCTCGCCCGGCTTGGGGATGGTGCCGCCGCCGATCAATCCAGCATCGCTGATGGTGTGATGAGGCGCCCGGAACGGCCGCGTGGCGATGAGCGCCTCACCCGCGGTTAATAATCCGGCTACTGAATGAATCTTGGTCGTCTCCAGCGCTTCAGTCAGGGTCATATCCGGCAGTATCGTCGGGATTCGCTTGGCCAGCATCGTCTTACCTGACCCCGGCGGGCCGATCATGACGATATTGTGTCCGCCGGCCGCCGCCACTTCCAGCGCCCGTTTGACGTGCTCCTGACCCTTGACATCCTGAAAGTCGATGTGATAGTCCCGCCGCTGCGCAAAGACCTGGCTGACGTCCACCCGAAAGGGCTGACGGCGCTCGCCGTTCAGAAAAGCGACCGTATCGATGAGCGACTCCATCGGATAGACCTCGAGGTCGCGCGCCATGGCCGCCTCTCTGGCGTTTTCTTTGGGCAGGATGATGCCCTTCTTCCCGCTCTTCACCACCTCCGCTGCGATCGGCAGAACCCCCTTGACCGGCCGCAGCATCCCGTTGAGGGCGAGCTCGCCGAGAATGATATGCTCATCCAGCTTTTCGACATTCACCTGGCCGTTCGCCGCGATGATGCCGACGGCGATGGGCAGATCAAAGGCCGCTCCCTCCTTCTTGATGTCCGCCGGCGCCAGATTGACCGTGATGCGTTTGACCGGAAAGCGAAAGCCGGAATTCTTCACCGCCGCCTGCACGCGGCGATTCGATTCCCGCACCGCCCCATCCGGCATACCGACGGTGAAAAACTTTGGCATGCCGCTCTCGAGATGCGCCTCGACCTGCACCAGATAGGCATCGATGCCGAGAACCGCGGCGGAAAGGACTTTGGAGAACATGGCCATCCAATCTTTAGATGAAATCTGACATTTAAAAGAGAGCAGAGAAAGTCGAATGACGAATTACGAATGACAAATGAACAGCGATCGCCTCTTAGCCTCAAAAGTCATAGAATGATAGCTGCAGCTCTTTATAATAGAGGCAGGTATAATGGAATAAAACTCAGCGCGGGTGAGAAATGGGGAAGGTGGTGATGCAAAAAAAGGACAACTCAGCCCCGTGGGGAGGAGAAATTCCATCCATCTACTCTCGCACTCTTCTCGAAATCTGTTTCTCGCTCATCAATGAATGAAATCAACGTGCAAAAAAACCAAAAGTGTAGATTTTCCGGAATGGCCTCGAGCAAAAAGCCGCCGGATGGAATTGATCCCCCGCGCGGGTATCTTAGTCCAGAAACCTCAACAAATCATCTATCGTCGTCTCGGCGAGACAGATACTGTCATCTGCAGCACCGTAATAAATCAAGACTCGGCCATCATCTTCTTTGATCCAGCCATTTGAGAATATAACATTGGGAAAAAATCCTTCTTTTTCCCATGGCGCTTGCGGAATCATTATTGGTTTTTGAGTCTGTTTGAGAACCTTTCGCGGATCCGCTAAATCCAATAAGCATAAATGAAGCGTATAAACCGAATGATCGTCGGCGCCATGATACAACACCAGCCACCCGTTTTCTGTCTTGATGGGCTGGGGCCCGACGCCAATTTTATTACTTTCATAATTATTTGCACGTGGACGCAAAATACAGGAATGATTCCCCCAGTGACTCAAATCAGGGGATTCGCAACACCATATCGACGGCGGACTGAAATGATCGGTGGATGGACGGTGTAAAGCGACATAGTTGCCATTTATTTTTTCCGGAAATAGACAGGTGTCCTTGTTTTCCGGCGGAAGCATCATACCATATCTTTTTACATTTATAAAATCTGTTGTCGATGCCAACTTGACACCGTGACTGTCCTTGGAAACAGCCGTGTATGTCAAATAGTATGTTTTTTCAAATTGTGTAATTCTGATATCTTCAATCCCGAATGCTTCATCCGGATATTCTGCAACCATAAAAGGTTCCGGATCGAAGGTAAAATGAAGGCCATCTTTACTTCTGGCAAGATGCAGGTGACTGATTGAGGAAAGATACAATTGTGCTCCATACCAAAATTTGCGAGGATCGGCCAGATCAATTTCAGCTGTTTTCCAGCGCTTTGTTTTCAAGACCGGTTTTTCACCATCAAAACTCATAAAAGGCACTTTATACCATCCGTCTTCCTGAACACAACTTGCAGCAACTCGTGCAATGAGAATATATTCATCACCAAATTTACATGCGCCCGGATTAAAGACGCCTACAACTCTCGAGTCGTCAAAAGTCGGCTCCAGATCTTTGGTCGTTAGAATAGGATTATTTTGATTTCGGATTATCTTTGGCATTTCAGGATTCCTATGTGTGTTGGCAAGCCCAAATAATATTTTTTGACAAAAATGTTCAGTTCATCAAAACTTGATTTTTTAACAAAGTTTAGAGTCAAACAAAAAAAGACTAAACACAATTTCCACAAATTCAAAATGATTGATTTTCTAATTTATGGTCATTCGTGTATCATTCGTGTTCTCTTTTTTTGGTTGCGGCCAAGGGCCGCGCCAAGTGCTCAGTGGTGAATAATCCAGGCTAATAAATCAGTTTCTTCAGCAATTCTTCCAAATTGACGATTGCTATCGTACTGGCGTAATCGGACATTGCATATGGCAGTATGAGAGCGTTTTCATACACAATTCCCCCGCAGCTATAGACGACGTTGGGGACATACCCTTCTCGCTCCTGCTCATTTGGACAAATCAACGGTTTTTTGAGCCTGCCGATGACTCTGGCAGGATGTTCGATATCCAATAATAAAGCGCTTATTGAGTATTGGCGCATTGCGCCGACTCCATGACTGAGAACGAGCCATCCTGCATCAGTCTCGATCGGTGCACCGCAATTCCCCACTTGAATGCATTCCCACCCATATTGGGGAGATAGTAATAATTGCTTAGAGTTCCAGGTATAAAGATCATCAGAAAACATGATGTAATTGTTTTCATTGTCCTGTCGCGACAGCATAGCATAACGTCCATTGACCTTGCGGGGGAAGAGCGCCATGCCTTTATTTTGAATTTCTACCCCATTAAGTTTTCGAATATGAAATTTTGTGAAATCTGGTGTTTCGATCACTTGTGAACGGATTGATATTCCGTCAAAAGCCGTATATGTGGCATAGTATTTTTGCGAACCGTTTTCGTCTGTGAATAGAAGAAAACGCGCATCCTCCATACCGTTTTTTTCAGCCAAAGAGGCCGGAAAAAGAATCCGTTCATCAAGTTCACTTTTTTCATCAAATTCGATGGTGTATTCTTCATTATCATCCCAAATAAAAGATATAGGTCGATCGATGAACCGACCGGGCCTGTCCATCTGTATCTGCAATTTCTTATCTACATAGCCGGTGCGGAAAACAATAGATGAGACATGCCCCTCTCCAGTCGCTCGCAGACTCATAACAAACCGACGCGCTCCTTCAGGTAGATTATTTTGATCAGGATGCCACACAAACGATGGATTGAACAGCGCAGCGGATTCAACCGAATACTCCATCGAAAAATAAGCACCGATTAACA